>CANASP010000003.1 GCA_947364365.1 uncultured Alistipes sp. | reverse complement strand
CGTGTGGTCGCCCTGGCCGCTCCCGCGCTTCTCTCGAATGCCGCCGCTCCGGTCGCAAACGCCCCCGTCGAGCTCCCTTCGGCCGCTGTCGGTCCGAAGAACTGGCAGACGCTGCGCGCGAAGATCGCCGCATCGGACCTGCCCGACAAGGAGGAGGTGTTGGCGGTGATCGACGGCGAGCCCGACCTCGAAGCGCGCAACCTTCAGCTCCGCGCGCTGGCGGACGGTGCGGTCTACGACCGGGTGCTGGACCTCGCGTTCTCGGAGCTCCTGACGGGCGGCGACGCCGCGGTGCGTCAGGAAGCCAACCGCGCCTATATCCTGGACCGTATCTCCGACTCCGACATCGCCAATAAGGACGCCGTGCTGTCGATCCTCTCGGAGCAGAGCGATGCGGCAACCTGCGTGGAGGAGCTCCGCGCGCTCGACGACGGCGACACCTACCGCCGGATCGTCGCCGAGATCGTTCCCTCGCTGCTCCGCCCGGCCGATCCCGTTTCCGAGGCGTCGACCACGACGGTCAGCGCCGCCAACTGGCAGCTTCTCCGCGAGATGGTCGCGGCTTCGGATATGCCCGACCGGGAGACCGTGCTGTCGATCATCGACGACGAACCCGATGCCGTCGTCCGTGAGCGGCGGTTGCGCGAGCTGAACGACGGTTCCAGCGACCGCTATATCAAGGAGGTCTTCTTCCCCGAACTGCTTTACGGCCTCTCCCCGGCCGCCAAGGAGAACTGGAACCTCCTGGAGCGCACGGTCGACGGTTCGGATATCGAAAACCGGGAGGCTGTGCTGGAGATCCTGCGCGACACCCCTCCGGGCGTGGCCCGCGAGGAGGCCATCCGCTCGCTCGACGACGGCCGGACGTGGGAGGAGATCAGCCGGCAGATGCTTCCCGAGTTGTTGCAGAACACCGAGGATATTGAGGTCTCGGGTACGGGCATGAGCTTCACCTACGAGGCGAGCCCGGCGGCGAAGGCCCGCGAGGAGGAGCAGCGTCAGCAGCAGCTCCGCGCCCGCGAGGAGGAGTGGGCCCGTCGTGAGGAAGCGCGCCGGACCGCATCGGTGCCGACCTTGCGCGAGACCCTTTCGTCGGCGACCCCGCGCAGCGGCCTGAAAGTCTCGCTGAAGACCGACCTGGTGCTTTGGGGCAGTCTGATGCCGGGCTTCGAGATGGGCGGCTGGACTCCGAACCTCTCCGTGGAATTCGGCTTCGCCGACCGCTGGTCCGTTCAGGTCGGCGGCGCCTACAGCAACTGGAACGCCCTGGGCGGCGATTACGGTCTCTACGCCCTGACGGCCGTGGATGTCGAACCCCGCTTCTGGATGAAGCGCGACGGGGCCTTCCGGGGCCTTTACGGAGGTCTCTACGGAACCTTCGGCGATTTCGACCGGGAGAACAAGGATGCTACGGGTACGACGGGCACCTTCTTCATCGCGGGTCTCTCCTGCGGATGGTTGCAGCCCTTCGGCAGCCACTGGTTCCTGGATGCCGGCGTCCGTCTCGGCTACCGCATGGCCAGCGTCGACGACTACACGGTCATCTGGGGCCACTCCTACTGGGATCGCAGCGAAAGCCGGGGCAAGTTCGTGCCCCAGGTGCGTCTGCAGATCGGCTATCGTTTCGGTAAATCGGCTAAATAACAGAACGACACGATATGAAAAACAATCGAGTGTTACGAAACTATCCTCACTCCGTTGCGGGGGCGCTGCTCGGCGCCGTGCTGCTGCTGGGCTCCGGTTGCGTGCAGCGCGACCTTGAGATCCGCCCCGACGAGGGTTACGTGAAGATTACGCTGAACTGGTCGGCCGCGGGCGCCGCCGCGCGCGATGCGCGCTTCCTGTTCTACGACGAGGCGGGCGCGCTGGTCCGCGAGGTCGAGAACATCTCGGACGTCTACGTCGGCACCTTCCCGCTGGGCACCTACCGCATGGTCGTCCATAACATGGACGCCGGAGCGGTCGACTGGCGCGGCTGCGAGCGCTACGAGAGCGCCGAGGTCTACGCCCTGCCCACCGACTACACCACCGACCACCATCCCGGCGAAGGGGTCGCCTGCATCCGCGAACCGCAGGAGATCTTCGGTGCCGGCGGCTGCAACGAGACCGACCGCATCGTCGTCGAGCAGCTCGACACGACCTATCTCACGGTGACGCCCACGGCGCTCACCCGCCGCGTCTCCGTCCGCTTCCTGCTCGACACCGACGTACCGGTCGAGGGCGTCAAGGGCGTTCTCGGCGGCGTCGCCCACGGCTATTTCCCGGGCCAGGGGTGCCACAACGCGGCCTCGTCGTGCGCCGTCGAGTTCGAGGCGCAGCCCGAGACCCGCGCCGCCGTGGCCAACTATGCCGCCGGCGTCAATGTCTTCGGTCTGCTCACCCAGGCCGACAGCCCCGAAGCGACCAACACGGTCCACCTCGGCCTGACCTTCACCGACGGCACGGCCTTCGCCGATACGGTGGACATCACCCCGACCATCCGGCAGCTGATGGAGACCAACGGCGGGACGCTCCCCGCGGAGATCCCCCTGTCGATCGTCGTGCGCCGTCATGCCACGTGGCTGGGCGCCGCCGTCGTGCCGTGGGACGAGAGCGGCGAGGGCGGGGGAGATCCCCGGCCGCAGCCCCGCAACGGATCCAAAGAGTAAAACACAATAAACACAAATCATGAGAACACGTAAAAATCAGACTCTGCACCTCGCGGGTTTTCTGCTCTCGTTAGCGGTCCTCTCGTCGGGGTGTTCGACCGGCGGCGGGGACGACGTTCGTCCCGACGCCCCGGAGCGCCCGATCCGGTTGAGCGCGGGATTGCAGGCCGTCACCCGGTCTGTCGTGGGTACGGGCTCGACCTTCACGGCCGCCGTCGGCGGCTGGGAGAGCGATGCGACCGTCGATTACACGCAACCCGCCAGCTGGCTGTCGACGACGACGCTGACGGCCTCGGCCGACGCCGCGGACATCGCCCTCACCCCCGAACGGTTCTATAGCCAGGACGGCGGCGTGAAGACCTACATCCAGGCGTGGTACCCCGGCGGTACGCTCTCCGAGGGCAAGGTCGCCTTCGCGGGCGATGCCGACTACAAGGGCGACGGCACCGACGACATCCTCTTCGCCAGCGAGGTCTCGGGCTCGGCGCTCGACTTCGCCACGCGCACGCTCACCTTCGTCCACCTCACCTCGCAGGTGAAGTTCACCGTCGAGGGCGACGAGCTCTTCGGCGAGCACACCACGCTCCGGGGAATCGTCATCCGCAACACGAGCGCCCCCACGGGCTTCGACGTGACCGACGGCTCGCTCGTCTACGACCCCACGGCCACGCTGACCGTCCCGGGCATCGACGGCACGCAGATCATCAGCCCCACGGTCGCCTTCTCGGGCGTCCCGGTCATGATCCCCTCGTTCGCGCAGAACCGCTTCTCGGTCGACGTCCACACGTTCGACGAGGCTACGTCGATCGACGTGGTCTACCGCGACATCCCCGTCACGCTGCGCGGCGATACGCGGATGGTTCCGGGCAAGGCCTACACCATCGCGCTGACCTTCGCCGGCTATGCCGTGTCGGCGCAGGCGTCGGTCGCCGAGTGGGACTACACCGGCACGGGCTCGGGCGACGTGACGGCCGACTATTGATCCGAATCGAACAACAAACCTTAATAAAACAACATGAAGAAAATCATCATTTCGCTGCTGGCCGCAGGGGTCCTGTCGGTCGGCTGCTCGAAGGAGGAGAACGGCTCCTCGGCCGATCGCACGCCGATCCGCCTGGGCGTCGGTCTGCGGTCGATGTCGTCGACCAAAGCGCCGGTCGTCAACGACGATCAGGTGACCTTCGGTATCGCAGGTTGGGAGAACTCGCAGAGTGAAACCTATGTCGATGCCCCGCTGTGGAACACGCTGCTCTCGACCACCGCTTCCGCCACGGCGCAGAGCGTGACGTGGGTCAACCAGAAGTACTGGCACGCCGACCAGAACGTGACGACCTACATGAAGGCGTGGTACCCGCAGGGTTCGCTCTCCGGGACGGCCGTGACCTTCGCCAATACCAAGGGCGACCAGGACGCGCTGCTGGCCCCCGTGGTCTCGGGCAACAAGTGGGACAAGGACGGCAAGACGGTCGCCTTCCGCCACATGACCACCCAGCTCAACTTCAAGGTGAAGTCGGGCGAGGGGCTGGAGGCCGGCACCAAGCTGCGTTCGATCACGCTCAAGAGCGTGCAGCTCCCCACGGGCTTCGACCTGACCAAGGCGATCGACGCCGATGGCGCCGTGACCTACGCTGCGGCTGCCGACCTGGCGGTCTCGGGCATCACTTCCGATGCGGTGACGATCGGCACGACGGCCCAGGAGGTGGGCGAGCCGGTGATGATCCGTCCCATCGCGGGCACGACCTTCAAGGTCGACGTGGTGACGAACAAGGCGACCTACATCGACCAGGTGGTCACCGTCAAGAACGCCTCCAACGTCGAGGCCGGCAGCTCGTTCACCATCGAGCTGGAGTTCACGCAGGTCGGCATCGGCCTTACGGCCTCCATCACCCCCTGGGTCGAGAAGGAGGGCTGGGCCATCATCGAATAACCGCCGCATGATCCGCAATTACCCCCCCCCTCTTTCCCTTGTGTGTGAGTGCCGTCCGACCGGTCCTCACGCAATAGGAAACCGTTAAAAATGGCATTTTAAAAACACAATTCAAACTCCAAACAAATGAAAAATCTTCTTTTCACTTCCGCTGCTGCAGCGCTGCTGCTGGCCGGCTGTTCGCAGAACGAGCCTGCCGTCGATCCCACCCCCGCCGAGGAGCTCGTGCCCATCGAGCTGATGGCCAACGTGGATACGCCCGCCGAGATCGAGACCAAGGCCGGTGCCGGCCCCATCACCGCTGCCGTCGGCGTGAACATCGCCGGCTGGGAGGGTACGACGCAGAGCCTGGCTGCCGCCCCCAAGTGGACGAACACCAACCAGAGCGTGGTGCTTAACGCCGCGGCTTCCGCCATCACGCTCAATCCGCTGCGTTATTACAGCGCCGACGGATCGATCAACACCTACGTACGTGCCTGGTATCCCGCCGGTTCGGCGAACAACAATCCCGCTGCGACGGGTATCGTGACCTTCGCCGATACGGACGGTCTGAACGACGTATGCGTCAGCAACGTTCTCAACGGAAACAAGACGACGGTGATCTCCGGCAACCTGACCCTGAACCACCTGACCTCGCAGCTGAGCTTCAAGGCCGTGAAGGGCACCGGTATGGTCGACGGCACGAAGATCACGAAGATCGAGATCGTGGGCGGTACCGTCCCCGCGACGCTCAACCTGTCGACGGGTGCCGCTACCGCATCGGCTTCGAAGACGCTCGTCGCTTACGACAAGACCTCGGCCACGGCCAGCGCCTTCTCCGTTCCTGCGACGGCCGCCGAGGTGACCGGAGCTTCGAAGATGATGATCATGCCCGTCGCCAACAATACGACGATCAAGCTCAACGTCACGACCCTGAGCGAAAACCGCTCGGTGACCTACAGCAACGTGGCGGTGACCACCGACGGCACGAAGTTCGAGGCCGGCAAGGCCTACGCCATCACGATCACCGTCCAGCAGAAGGGTATTGAGCTGAAGGCCAATATCACGCCGTGGACTGCCACCACCGGTGCGGCCACCGTCATCTGACGACTGCGGGTTCCGGGCGGCCGGCGCTTCCGCGAGCCGGGTGCGCCGCCCGCCTCTCCGCGGCCCGCGGCCGCGGAAACATGATGAAACGTAAACAATCGATCCGATTATGAAAACTATCAACCAATCGCTTTGCCTGCTGCTGGCCGCTGCGGCGCTGACCGCCTGCGACAAGGAGCCGCAGCGCTCGGCGGAGGATGCGACCATCCTGCTCAGCGCGGGTGTCCCGACGACCGTCGAGGTCCGTGCGCCGATCGAGACCGGCGACTCGTTCCGGGCCGCCATCGCGGGCTGGGAGGTAGGTCCCGACGCCGAGGCCGAGGTCGACTACTCGCTGGAGCCCCGCTGGGAGACCGCGACGACGGTCAAGGCCCAGCCGGCGCTCGAGGCCGTGACGCTCGACCAGACGCAGGTCTACCACGCCAACGCGGCGGTGAGGACCTACATGAAGTCGTGGTACCCCCAGGGTACGCTCGCCTCGGGCGAGGTCCGCTTCGCAGCCGATGACGCCGACTATGTCGGCGACGGCACCGACGACGTGCTGCTGGCCCGCGAGCTGGTGGGCCGCAAGAACGACCGCTTCGACAAGGCGCTCTACTTCGCCCACGAGACCGTGCAGCTGCGCTTCCAGGTGCGGGGCGAGATCTCGCTGGAGCCCGGCACCGAGGTGCGCTCGATCAAGATCAACGACGTGCAGGTGCCCGTGGGTATCTCGCTGGTGACCGACGAGCTGCTGGGCAGCGAGGCCGGCCAGCTGCCGGTACCGGGCGTCGAGGTGCCGGTGACCATCCCCATCGCCGCCGACGAGAACAGCCAGGCCGATCCCGCCACGGTGGGCGTGCCGGTGATGATCCTGCCGGTCGAGGGCCAGACGCTCTCGCTCGACATCGAGACCAACCATGCGGTCTACGAGGCCACGCCGTTCACGATCGACGAAGACACGCGCTTCGT
Source organism: uncultured Alistipes sp. (assembly GCA_947364365.1). GTDB lineage: Bacteria > Bacteroidota > Bacteroidia > Bacteroidales > Rikenellaceae > Alistipes. The sequence goes on along the minus strand of CANASP010000003.1, from coordinate 138,645 downwards.
GCCGGGCAAGGCCTATGTCATCACGCTGACCTTCGTGCAGCAGAAGATCGAGCTGTCGACCTCGGTCGCCGAGTGGCAGCCGGGCACGGGCAGCGGCAAGGTCGAGTAACGTCCCGACCGCACCGCGCGGGGGCCGGCGGCGATTTTCCGCCCCGCCCCGCGACGATTCAGGGCCGGAAGGGTTTGACCGCCCTTCCGGCCGCAAGAGCCCCGGGCCCTGTCGGCCCCGGGCGCCGGGGGCAGCCCCGGATGAAGGGAGCGACCCTGCCCCGGGAAAGGCCCCGGAGACGCCGGGAAACCCCGGCTCGGGAGCAGCCCCGCCCGGAGCCCCGGAAAGGCCCCGAAAGGCCCCGAGGGGACCCCGAAAAGACCGAAGACAACGATAAACGATAAAATAAACGACGAGATGAAAAACAAATGGATTGTTGCGGGATGGCTGGCGGCGACGCTGGCGCTGGCCTCCTGCTCGAAAGACCCGGTCGGCGCGCCCGTCGATCTGTCGTCGCCCATCGCCTTGAGCGGCAGCGTCGTGTCGGGTGCGGTGTCGGCCGATGCCGGGTCCGCCGAGGGCTCGGCCGCCTCTGCCGCGACCCGTGCGTCGATCGACGGCGACAAGTTCCCGGCCCTCTCTCCGGCGTTCCGGGTGCTGGCCCTCTCGGCCGAGTCCGAGGACGCTACGACCACGACCCACTACTTCTCGGAGGCCGTCAACTCGGCGGCCGACGGCGAGTTGAGCTGGGCCGACGGGCAGAAATACTTCCCCGCGGGCTCCGCGCTCGGTCTGAAATTCTACGCCTGGGGCCCCGCTTCGCTCACGCAGGGGGCGCCGGAGGACACCGCGGTGGGGGTCACCATCGACGGCTCGCAGGACGTGGTCTGGGCCTCCGCCTTCTCCTATCCCACGACCGACGACGTGCCGTTGCAGTTCCGGCACCTGCTGATGAAGCACACCATCCGCGTCGTGCGCGACGCGAGCTTCCCCGCCGGCAAGCGGATCACCTCGCTGAAGATCGGTGGCCAGACGACGAAGTTCACGTTGAACCTCCTGACGGGTGCCCTCTCTGTCCAGTCGCCCATGGATGTGTTCCGCGATACGGTCACCCCCTACTCCGACGCCACGGGCAAGGAGATCACCGCGACCGCGACCGACCTCTGCTCGGTGATGCTCTCCCCGGACCAGTATATGACCCCGCTTTCGTGCGAGATCGTGGCCGACGGGGTCACCTACTCCGACGTGCCCCTTACGATCGACAATAGCTCCGAGGCCTACAAGGCGGGTGTGAACCATGTCGTCACGCTCACCTTCAAACTCCGGGAGATCACGGCCTCGGCCCGCATCGCCCCCTGGGAGGAGCCCGACGACTACCCCTGCGTGCGCGCCCAGTCCGAAGGTGCCTACGTCGTCAGCTACGACGAGAACGGCGCCATGGACCCCGCGCTCTTCGAACAGTGGCCGATGCACTCCATCTGGCGGTCGGCGACCCCCGAACATAGCGAGTCCGCGCCGGAGGAGAACGATTCGGGCTACAACACCGTGAGCACCTCTTTCTACATATACGAAGGCCTTGCGTCTGCCGGTGTCACCTTGTCGATCGCCGAATCCGCATGCAACGCGCGGCAGGACGACGGCACGGTCGGTCGTCTGCCGACCGCCCAGGAGATCCGCTTCCTCCAGGAGAACGGTCTGGTCGATCAGCTGCCCGAAAAGCTCAAGAACCGGCTGACCTCCGGCGTCTTCTGGACCGCCACGGGATACTCCGGGGCCTCCTCCCAGTATTTCGTCTTCAGCAAGGGTGAGAGCGCTGCCGTCGCCGAGACGGCGTCGTCGCTCGACGGGGTCGCCTTCACCGTCCTCTGCGTCCGCGACGTGACCAACGACATCCTTCAGGACCGCACGGTGCCCTTCTCCGTCGGCGCCGACGGGCGCACGATCCGGTTCATCGGCCTGTCGTCGTTGGCCTCCGACTATGCGGTCCATCCCGCGTGGACCATGACGCCCGAGCACGCGGAGACGAGCGCCACCAACAACTCGTCGGGCATGAACGGCGTGAGCAGCGAGTTCACCCTCGGCAAGAAGCAGTTCGATCTCGGCGAAGACGAGCTCACCTACGCCGAGGTTGCTGCGATGTGCGCCGGCTATACGGAGGATCCCGACGGCTTCGACCAGGGATTGTGGCGCGTGCCCACGATCCGCGAGCTGGATGTCATCTACCAGTTGCGCACGCAGCTGTACGAGGGCACCGGTTTCAACAAGGGCAATTTTAACGGGAGCTTCACCCTCGTCTCGTCGACGGCGAATGCCTCCGACGCGGGCAAATATTGGAGTCTCGACTGGGGTAACATCACCGGGGATTACGGTCTCAGCTCTGGCAAGACGTTCTGCGTCCGCGACCGGGCCGAGATCGGCATGAAGTGGGGCTCGGGCATCGTCTTCTGGATCGACCCCGCCGACGATACGCGCTTCCTGGCGGTGCATTCCAAGAAGGTTGGGCGATATAATAGCGGAACGGGGGGGGCTAGCCCTTCTATTCCTTCGGGTTATAACTATAACGATGGATGGGCTGCCGCCCAGCAGCTCAAGGCCCACTCCGAGGCGCAGGCCGACTCGTGGATGAACGGCACCTTCTCGCACGATTATCCCTTCTGGAACTACTGCTATCCCGATACCGCCGACGGCAATGCGGAGGGTATTTGGTTCATCCCCGGTTTCAAACAGGCGGAGAAACTCTATAATGTCGGGGTGCTCCCCGAGTTTTCCTTCGCGCGTGTCAGAATGGCAACGGCCCGATTTGACTCCATACATGACTTCTTGTATCCGGGTGGACTCTATGTCGATATCTATACGAGTACTACATACAGCGTCAATAAGTACTGCATCCGTCAGAGCGCCCCGTCGGTCGGCATTGATTGATGCGGACGGCGAAACGCGGAAATGAAAAATTGAAAATAAAAAACAAATAATCGAAAATATGCAAACGAACTATTGTAATCGGACGACTCGGCCGGCGCTGCGGGGTGTTGCGGCGCCGGGCGGAGCCGCCGCGCGGCGTGCTGCCGGGGCGTGCGATGCCGCCGCTGCGGCCGGAGCCGACCGTGCCGGAGCCGACCGTGCCGCCGCTGCGGCCGGAGCGCTGCCTGTCCGCCGGACGATGCGGCGCGCTGCGGCGTGGACCGCGGCGCTGCTGCTGGGCGCCGCGCTGCTGCCCGCCTGCCAGAAGGATCCCGCCGCCGCCGCCGACGGCGACCTGGTCGAGATCCGCCTCGGCGCGGCGGTGGGCGCCCCCTCGGCGTCGATCGTCGCGGGAGACGCCTCCGCCGCCACGCGTGCGACGGTCGACGGCTTGGAGCCGCTCACCTTCAAGATCCTGCGGATCGACGAGACCGCCTCGAAAACGTGGGCCGGCAGCTACACCGCCTTCTCGGCCTCGCGTCCGTCGCTGCTGGGCTTCAAGTACGGCGAACTCGCCTTCTCCGCCACGCAGTATTACCAGACCAACGGGCTCCGGAGCCGCCTGACGGGCTACTATCCCGAATCGGGTACGTGGACCACCGTCACCCAGACGGCGTCCTGGGCGATCGACGGCTCGACGGACATCCTGCTCGCCGACCCCGTCGAGGGTACGAAGACCAGCACCACGCCGTTGAATCTCGACTTCCGCCACGCGCTCGCCCAGGTGCAGATCTACGCCTGCGCCGAGTCGGAGAAGGCCGCCTCGATGTGGGGCGGCATCGCCAAGGTCGAGGTGCGGCACCAGCGCCGCATAGCGACCTACACGCCCTCCACCGCCGCGGATGCCCTCCCCGCGCTGGTCTTCACCGATGCGGCGAGCCAGACCTTCGCCGTGACCAACCTCGTCGACAGGCTGAGCTCGCTGCCCGCCGCGGTCGGCGATCCGATGATGATCGAGCCCCACGACGACGACTACGAGCTGGAGATCGAGGTGACGCCCACGAAGGGCGACAAGCAGCGGCTCGTGGTGGCGGCGCGCCCCTATCCCGCCGGGCAGGCCCGCCGGATGGTGATCGTCTTCGGCGAGCGGAAGGTGCGCGTCGACGAGGAGCTCACCGCAACGATCGTGCCGTGGGAGACCGTCACCGGGCCGAAAACCGGCGCCTATCCCTATCGCGACGGCAACTACCTGGTCTTCGTCGACAAGCTTGGAATGGCCGACCCCGACCAGTGGCCGACCCACGATGATTGGACGGTGACGCCCACCCATACGGCCGGAGCGGTCGAAGACCCCGCCGACGGCTTTAATACCGTGGGCCGCAAGTTCCAGGTGAGCAATGTCTTCAACAACCCCAATAATCTGTCCATGGCGGATATCTGCTCGACCAAGAGCTTCCGGGAAGATGAACGCGATAAGGGCAGCTGGCGCCTGCCGACGCTCCTCGAGCTGAAGGCGATCTACGAGAACTTCAACTGTCTCGAGCTGAACTCTCCCCTTTGGCCGACGCCTGCGACGGCTACCAAATACCCGTCGGGGGGCTATTGGACTATCAATATAAACGGCCAGTACACCGACAAATCTTCGTTCACGCTGTTTTTCTGCGTGAGGGATGCCGAAACCCGGATGCAGTACCCGGCCTCTACGGGCGACAATTTCATCTTCCCCATGTTGGAGAAGAGCGACGAGGGAAACGTGATCTTCAATTTCCGGGATGGGGACATCGAGGCCGATTGCCCGATTCACGATTACTGGACTGTCACCCCGGTCTCGACCAACACCACGGGCGCTTTCCCCTATGACGGCGGAACCGGGGATGATCCGATGCTCAGCGTAGGCGCGCGGTTCCAGGCCGCGAAGGCCTTCTGCGGCGAGGGTGCCAACTATACCTGGGCGGAGGCCACGGCCGCCGACGGCCCGTGCAGCACCTACAGCGAGGACCCCGCCGGCGTGGATGTCGGCACCTGGCGCCTTCCCACCGCGATGGAAGCCAATGCGATCGTCAATGCGTCGGCCTCCGTCAGCGGCAGTAAGTATCATGCAAGATACCCCGATTGCGTGATTCCTCTCGATATGGGTGCTCCGTTGGCTATGTTCGGCTCTGTGAGCGGCAATGTGATCCTGACAGCGACGCAAGCCAATGATTCGAACTGGGTGTGCGCATTTCGTGCAGGGACCCTAGTTTCGACCCGCAACACTTTCCCCAAAGACGCAACGTACGTTGAGTTTACGGGAATGGCTTCGTCGACGTTTCATTACTGTGTTCTCTGCGTCCGCGACCTCTGATCTGTTTTCGTTTTTGCTTAAAATTTCACGACAATGACAACGACAATTATCCGATATCGCCGCCGGCTCAGCCCGACGGCCCTGGGGTTGGCGCTGCTGCTCGGGGGGTGCTCGGTCGAGCCGACGCCCGACCCCGAGACCGGGCGCGTGCCTGTCGAGCTCACCGCCACGCTGCCCGCCGGCGGCTCCGCCACGCGGGCCGTCGCCGACGGATCGGCGGCGCTGGACCTCACCCTGATTAAGGTCGCACCCGATGACCAGGGCGTGCTCCAGTACGAAAGCCTCGAGGCTACGCGTGCCGCCGGCGCGGGGAGCCAGCCCGTGACCATCGCCTCCGCGCTGTATTACCCCGCCGGAGGGTCCGTGCTCGGACTGGCGGGATGCCATCCCTCGCCCGCATCGAGAACCGAAAACCTCCTGACCTGGAACGTCGACGGCTCGCAGGACGTCATCGTGTCGGCGATGCAGACCGGTTCGGGTGCGAACCCCATCGAAAATATGGAGTTCAAACACATCCTGACGCAGCTCAGGTTCTACTGTCAGGCCGAAAGCTCCGCCGTCGCCGAGAATTGGGGCGCCGTGACCGACATCCGGCTGAAGTCGGTGCCGGCCGGATGCGAGTGCAACTGCCTGACCGGCGAGTTCTCCACCCTCTCCGGCAGCGAGAAGACCCTGTCGGTTCCCCGGCAGGGTGCCACGCAGCTGGCCGGCGGACAGTCGCTGCTGTTCGGCGACCCGGTCATGTTCGCGCCCTGGAGCGATTCCCATGTGCTGTCGTGCACCGTCTCGACGACGAAGGGCGGATCGATCGACGTGGCTTTCCCCAGCACCCTGTTCGAGGCGGGCAAGTCGATGAGCTGCACGCTGATCTTCTCCGAGGGTACTGCCATGGTGCTCCAGCCGATTTTGTGGATCGACGATTGGGCCGACAGCAGTATCTCCAACAGCAACGGCTATCCCTATGTCCTGCCGGGCAACATCATCGTCGCCAACGACGGGATGGGCGGAGTAAGCGGGGATTTTCACACCCTCTGGACCTCGACGCCCGAACATTCGGAACGCGCATTGGAGTATAACAATTCGGGGTTCAATACGATAGCCTTCCGCTTCCAGGTGGCGACCGAGGCGACCCAGTCGTGCAAGGCTCCGTGGCGCATCCCGACCGCAAAGGAGCTGGATGTAATCAAGAATGCCTATCCGAACGTGACGCTGCCGGCCAACAAGAAGCTCGGAGGCGCTACGCAGTTATCGACTTCGTGGCCGTATTATTCCTACGATACGGCTACGAACACGTTAGGGAAAGGCGAGGGCTGGCAGGCGGAATGTTACGTGTGCGTGAAGGATCTGGACTACGGTGTGCTCTAACGACGATGAACAGGAAAAACAATATGAAGATGAAAAGAATGACCGATCATTCGCCGGCCCGGCGGTGCGTCTGCCGCAGCCGTGCGGCGCTGGCGTCGCTGCTGGCTGCGGCCGTGCTGGCCGCAGGATGCGCCGAACACGTCGAGGAGCCTCTCGCGCCGGCTCCCGTCGCCGTGGATTTCACGATCGACGGCATCGAGCCGTTCGTCGAGGAGGCGTGGGACGGTGCCGCCGCGACGCGTGCTGGCGTCGCTCCGGAAAACCTCACCACCGTCCGGCTCCTCGTCTGTCCCCAGAACTCGACCTCGGTGGAGCAGGAGGTGACGATGGCGTTCAACAGCCAGACCGGGCTGTGGTCCTCCTGCACGGTCGACGCATCGGGCGCCTTTCAGGCTGCGGCGGATCCCTCCCTCACCCTGACTCCCGGCGACTACTACGACATCTACGCCCTGTCGCCCGCCTATCCGCTGGATGCTTCGAAAACCAAGCTGGCGACCATCGCGGCGGACACGGACTATGCGGTGTCGAAAACCTCCGTTACGGTGCGTGACATTCCCGGCCGTCAGTCGATCTCGCTGACGGATCTGAAACGCCTCAACCATAGTTTCAAGGTCACCGTCACCCCCGAAAGCGGGATCTCCTCGTACAAGGTCAACAGCCTGACCATCGAAGGGTTCTGCACCGGGTGCGCCGACGTGCCCTTCACGGCCACTTCGTTCTCCGGCCTCTACGGCTCGGCGACCGCGAGCAAGACCATCACCGCCTTCACCGTCAACGGCTCCGGCGTCTCCGTATCAGACCGATACATCGCGATGTTGGCACCCCGGCTGCTGACCTTTACCTTCGACATAACCGCCAACGGGCACGATTACACCTTCGTCTCGCGTTTCGTGCCTCCTGCCAACCTGGATGGAGGCAAGGTCTACTCGATCGGGTTCGCACTCCGGAAGATGGATTCCGGCGAGAGCTACGTGGATCTGAATTTGCAAAGATTCACCTGGACGGGCGTAACCGTGAACCCTACGTTGTGAAGCAGAAATAAAACGAACGATTATGAATAGTCTCTTTTATCATGGCAGAATCGCAGCCCGTCTGTGCGCCGCCGCGCTCTGCGGCCTGGGGCTGCTCGCTGCGGGGTGCGGCAAGGAGCCCGACGCTCCGGTCCCGGCTCCCGTGCAGCTCCAGGAGGTCGAGCTGTCGCTCAAGGCTCTGCCGCTCGAAGGTCCCGATAAGGTGCCGTTCGGCGACGCCGCGCAGGCCGCCTGCGAGGCCGGCGATCCGGCCGCCGCGACGCGTGCGGTCTCCGGCATCGACGAGTCGAAGATCTACGATGTGTGGGTGCTGCAATTCGACTCCGACGGCGGCGCGTTGCTCTCCGCCCCGCAGTATATCCAGTCGTTGAACATCACCTCCACCGGTGCGGTCCCCTGCCGTCTGGTGACGGGTGGCGATGTCGTCATGTGCGACGTCTGGGTCATTGCCAATACGCACGACGCCAGCCTCTTCTCCGATGTCACCTCGCTTGACGAACTTTTTGCCAAGCAACGTACGCTGACCGCCGAATCGTCGCTGCCCACATCGAAAAACGTATTGCCGATGGTGGGGAATATGCCTTTCTACCCCAGCGATTTGGCCACATCTCCCTCATCCTGCCGCGTAGACCTCTGCCCCAGCGTGGCGAAGCTGACCGTCACCACGACGTCGTCGGCGACTTTCAAGGTGACCTCGGTCAAGGTGTGCAAGGTCCCCAAGGTCCTCGCTTATGCGCATAAGCAGGTCTCTCCCTCCACGGCCGCCACATGTCATCCCGCCACGTCGAGCGCCTTTTTCGACCAATACGTCGATCTGGGCACCGGAGGCTGGTGCTACCTGCCGCCCAACATGCGGGGCAACGGCACCGCCACGACCGAGAAAAACAAGACGGCCGCCACGGCCTTGGGCGGCGCCTCGGGACAGGGCAACTACGCCACCTATCTCGAGGTGAAGATCGCCTATATGAACAACGGAGTCGATACGGGCAAGGGGGCTACGGCGCGCATCTATCTGGGTACTAACAATATCACAAGCTACAACGTGAGCCCGGCGCATGCCTACACCTACAAAATCGCGGTGTCGAACGTGGCGGGCGACGATGCGCGTTTCGTGAGCCGCGACATGGTCGAAAGCGCGCTGTCGCTGACCGTCAACGGATGGGTCGCTCAAAACGTAACCTACACCTTCTAACCGATTTCGAGATGCCGATTCGTATGAGAACGATTTTCTACCTCCGGGCTGCGGCCCTCGTCGTCGCCGTCGCGGCGATGTCGGGATGCGGCAAGGAGTTCTCCCCGGCCGACGAACCCGGCGAGGCGCTCCGCACGGTGACGCTCTGCCTCTCGACGGCGCCCCTCGAGGATGCCGCTGAGGAGGCCACGCGCGGCGGCGAGATGCCGCTCAGGGTCGAGGCCGAGGGCATCGAGGGGGTCGACGTGCGCCTGGTGCCCTCCGACACGGAGGCTACGCGTTCGGTCTCCAATGTCGACGAGTACAAGATCTCCGACGTGTGGGTGATCCAGCTCAACAGCGCCGGAACGGCCAAGCTGACCGCGCCGCAATATATCTCCGCGGTCACGGACAACGCGGTCAAGCTCCAGCTCGACACCGACACCTCCTGCCGGCTCTACGTCATCGCCAACACCCACAACGCGACGCTCTTCTCCGGCGTGACCACGGCCTCGCAGGTCGAGAGCGCGACGCTGTCGCTGACCGCCGAGTCGTCGCTCGCGTCGGGCGGCACGCTCCCGATGTGCGGCTATGCGACCGGCACGGTCGGCGAGGAGCTGGGGGTCGCGCTGACGCGCATGGTCGCCAAGCTGATGGTGCAGGTGTCGGCGCCGAAGATCACGCTCCAGTCGATGAAGGTGCGCAAGGTCCCCAAGGTCCTGCACTGGTTCCGCAACCCGTCGTCGCTCGACCCGGGCACGACGGCCGCCAACTGCTATCCAGCCACGTCGAGCCAGTTCTTCGACGAATACGCCAGCACGACGGGTTACAGCGGCTGGTGGTACGTCCCGGCCAACGCGCGCGGCACGGGTACGGCGACGACCCAGCAGACCAAGACGGCCGCGACGGCCCTGGGCGGTGCCTCGGGGCAGGGCAACTACGCCACCTACGTGGAGCTCACGGGTTACACCCCGTTCCAGGCTTCCACTGCGACTGCGGCCGCGCTCAACCGGTATTTCACGCTCAAGATCTATCCCGGGGCCAACAATACCAACGGCTATTCGCTGCTGCCCAACCGCTATTACACCCTTCTGGTCGACGTGCCGACCGCTCCGTCGGCCTCCGACGGCCGCGTGACGACCGAAGACCGGGTCGTCGACGGATGGACGGGCGTGTATTCGTCCAGCGGGATCTTCCAGGGGGCCTACAAGGTGATAAAGACCAGCTTTTCCTGGTCCGCCTCGCTCGTCTCGACCCACAAGTCGACCTGCGAGAATACCTTCGAGGGGGTGCTCCCCACCCGAACCGACTGGAAGAACTGGCTCTCTACCGTATCGTGGACCAACAATGTCGTCCTTTGCGAGTCCGACACCTACTTCTACGGCCAGAACGGCACGTCGAGCTACTATGCGAACCCGAGCGGTACGGTGACGATCGTCTGCGTGCGTTATTGATGTTGTCCGGAAAACAATGAAAATGCTATGAATACCCGATTCTATTATCGCAAATTGTCGTATGCGGCGACGGCGCTGCTCGCCGCAGCGTCGCTCTCGACGGGCTGCTCGAAGGATTTCGACGGGGATCTCCCCTCCGAAAGCCGCCTCGAACCGGTCCTTCTGACCTTCGGGACGGCCCCGATGGACGACGCCGCGGAGGCCACGCGCGGCGGCGAACTGCCGTGCAGGGTCGAGGCCGAGGGCCTCGGGAGCCTCGAAGGGCTCGACGTGCGGCTGGTGCCGTCGGATACGGCCGGGGAGGCTACGCGCTCGGTCTCGGACGTCGACGAGAGCAAGATCTCCGACGTGTGGGTGATCCAGCTCAACAGCGCCGGAACGGCCCGGCTGACCGCGCCGCAATATATCTCCACGGTCACGAACAACACGGCCACGGCCCGGCTGGACCCCGACCCGTGTCGGCTCTACGTCATCGCCAACACCCACAATTCGACGCTCTTCTCCAGCGTGACCACGGCCTCGCAGATCGAGAGCTCCGCCTTGACGCTGACCGCCGAATCGTCGCTCGCGGCGGGCAACACGCTCCCCATGTTCGGCTACTTCTCCGGGACGGTGCGCGGGGCGGCTACGGTTGCCATGACGCGCGCCGTGGCGAAGCTGACCGTCAATGTTACGGCCGCCAATACCATCAAATCGGTCAATGTGCGCAAGGTCCCCAAGACGCTCTACCGCTTCCGCAACCCGTCGGCGCTCGACCCGGGCACGACGGCCGCCAACTGCTATCCCGCCACGTCGGGCCAGTTCTTCGACGAGTATGCCAGCCTGGGCGCCACCGGCTGGTGTTACCTCCCGGCCAACGCGCGGGGCAAGGGCACCTCGACGGACCAGAAAACCAAGACGGCCGCGACGGCCTTGGGCGGCGCCTCGGGGCAGGGCAACTACGCCACCTACCTCGAGGTGATGGTCGGCGACGACGCCTCGGGCCTCTCGGCCACCCTCATCATCTACCCGGGCGCGAACAACACCTCCGATTACAACCTGCTGCCCAACCGCTCCTATACCTGCACGATCACGATCCCTGCCATAACCGCGCTGTCCGGCGACGGGCGGGTGTCGGAACTGTCGGCCGGCAACGGCTGGACGCTCGTGGGCGACCGATTGGTGAATCTGACCCTCACCGGAGGAACTCTTTATGAGGCCGAACAAGCCTGCAAGAATGCCGGAGGCAGTGTTAATTACGCCTCGGGCGGTGGTAGCTCTGCTGGTGGTGATGTCTGGAGAAGCTGGGTCTCTGCCAATTTGCAGGCGTTGCTGAAGCTCCCCCGTTCCTCCGATAAATTCTGGCTGTACGATTGGGATCATGGAGGTACTAACATGCAGGAGAATCATATCGTCTGCGATTTTTCGAGCGGTAATTCGGTTACCTTCTCGTGGGTACTCGAGTCTACGGGCGGCGTAGGTCCCTATTTATGTATGCGAGGCCTGTAGCGGTATGAATCGGTCGTCTCTTCGTTCGGACAATGCGCTGCCGAGAGGGTTCGCGGTGCTTCTCGTCCTCCTGGCGGCTTTCGCCTGCGGCGGCCCGGGCCGCCCGGCCTTGTCGGATGCAGCCGTGTCGGATGCGTCCGAGGCGTCGGCGCCGGCTTCGGCTTCGGCTTCGGTGGCTGGCGGCGCTCCCCGCCTGGAGATTCCGCGCGTGCCGTCGATGCTCGCCGACAGCCTCCAGATGCTCTATCTGGCCACCCACTGGTGGGACAAGCTCGACTACGACGATGCGGCGTGGCTCGCCGATACGGTGGCGCTCGAAGCCTACTTCACCCCCTGGGCCCAGGCGCTGACGCAGCTCCCGCCGTCGACGGGCTCCTCGCTGGCCCGCGCGCTCATCGTGCGCGGCGACAGCGTCCCCGCGATGCAGCTGCGGCTGTTGCAGGCCGCGGAGTACTTCTGGCGCCATCCCAACTCGCCCTTCCGCAACGAGGAGCTGCTGTTGCCGGTGCTGGAGGCCGTGGTCGCCTCGCCGGCGATGGATCCGCTCGACAAGCTCCGCCCGCAGGAGCTGCTCTCGCGCATCCGCAAGAACCGCCCGGGGATGGCGGCCGCCGACCTGGTCTATACGACGGGGTCGGGGGCGCAGCAGCGGCTCTACGCCACGCGGGCCGACTATACGCTGGTGATGTTCTACGAGCCGGGCTGCCCGGCCTGCGGCTACGTCGAGTCGCACCTCCCCGCGTCGGAGGTCTTCGCCCCGCTGCTCGCCTCGGGCCGTCTGCGGGTCGTGGCGCTCTATCCCGACGAGGATCTCGCCGCATGGCGCGCACAGCTCGACCGGATGCCCCGGGGCTGGACGGTGGGACATGTCCTGCTGCCCCGCGACCGGGCCGCATCGCCCTACGACCTCCCGTCGTTGCCGTCGCTCTACCTGCTCGACCGCACGAAGCACGTGCTGCTGAAGGACGTGCGCTACGACCAGCTGGAGGCATGGGTCCGCGCGCAGGATCTCGCCGGGCGCGTCGGGCCGCTGACGGCCGCGTCGCTCTACGGCGCCGCTGCGGCCGCTCCGGCTGCATCTGCTGCTTTTGCTGCTCCGGCCTCCGCCTCGGCCTCGGCCTCGGCCGCTGTTTCGGCCGCGCAGGCCCCGTCCGCCGCCCCGTCCGCCGAGCCGGCGTGGCTGTGCACGGAGCACGATTTCGGGACGATCCCGCTGGGCGAGACGCGCACGACGACCTTCGGCCTGCGTGCCGGGTCCGACCCCGTGGTGGTGCTCTCCGCCGTGACGAACTGCGACTGCACGCAGGCCGACGTTCCGCGCCGGCCGCTCGCGGCGGGTGCGGAGGATGCCGTGACGGTCCGTTTCACGGCCAAGGAGCGGGGCTATTTCCGCAAGACGCTCCGCGTGCGTCTCCACGTCGGGGGCACCGAACGCACGTCGACGCTGGTGGTGCGGGGCAACGTGGAGTGACCGCCGTCATGAACCGCCGTATCCCTCCGCCCTCCGCGGCTTACCGCGACTACCGCCGCGATGCCGACATCGTGAGCCTGTCGTGGGCCGTCGGCCGCGCGGAGCGGCGGCGTCTCCGTCGCGCGCGCTGGGTGCGCCGGCTGCGGCTCGCGGTGTGGCTCGCGGGTGTCGCGGCGTTGTGGTGGATGACCCACCGCTGACAAGTTATTCACCAAAAAACCGATAGAACAATGAACGAAACGAAGAAAGAGACGGCTGCCCAGGATCAGAAGGGCGGTTTCATGAGCCGGTTCGGCCGGCGCGGCGAACGCGAGGCCGCCGACGCGACGATCGGCGAGCGCGCGGCCGCAGAGCCCGCGGAGCTTCCTGTGCGTCCCGCCGCTGCCGTCCGCGAGCCGTCGGCACCCGTCGGCCGCGACATGAACATCCTGACCGAAGGGCTGGTCATCGAGGGCAACGTCTTCTCGGAGACGGCCATCGTGATCCGGGGCACGGTCCGCGGCGACGTCACGTGCCGCGGCGACGTGGAGATCAGCGGCGAGATCGTGGGGGATGTCAAGGGCAAGAACGTGCGGATCAGCGGCGGCGGGGTCCAGGGCGATGTGACGGCCTCGGAGATGCTCCATATCGACCACAGCCAGATCAAGGGCGCCCTGTCGGCCACCCATGCCCGGATCAACAACCCCATCGAGGGCGACATCACGGTCCGCGGCACGCTCACGCTCCAGCGCGAGGCCAACATCCAGGGCAACATCATGGCCGCGGGACTGAGCGTCGAGGAGGGTGCGTCGATGAACGGTCAGATCACCATCTCCCGCGAGCGTCCCGCAACGCCTCCGGTCCGTCCGGCGGTCGTCGCCGTGCCGACGCCGACGGTCGAGACGGAGATTTCGTTCGAGGAGGTCGACGTCGCGGCGTCGGACGAGACTTCCGGAGCGGAGGAGTGACGACGCGGGATGGCGCGGACGAAGGATAGCGGCGCCGAAGGGCGCGTATGGGTCCGGGGCCGTGCCTCGGGCCCCTTCACGCTGTGGCGTGCCGACCGCGAGGCTTCGCTGGCGGTCGCGCGGCGCCGCCATGTGGCGCTGTTCTGCTGCGCGGGCCGTGTGCGGCTGGCTTTCGGCAGCTTCTCCTACGAGCTGACGCAGGGGAGCGCCGTGGCGATCGACGGCCGCCGGCTGCGCCGCTGCGTCGTCGCGCCCGGCTCCGAGGTGCTGGAGTACCGCCCCCGCGACGGGCATTACCACCTCTACGAGGACGCTCTCTTCGACCGGGCGTTCATGACCTTCCCGGTGGATGCCGCCCTGCAGGAGTGGGTGGGGCTGGTTTCGCGGGACATCGCACGCGGAAAGTCCTTCGGCCGCTACGACTTCTGTTCGGTGGGGGTGCAGCTCCGCGACCGCTCGGGCGGGGCGATCCCGTGGCCTTTCGCCTGCTCGGAGGTCTGTCCGCGCTGGGAGGGTTGCGCGGCCGTCGCGGGCTACGACGGCGTGCCGTGTCAGGGCGCGGATGCGGCGTCTCCGGTCGTGGAGACGCGCCTGCGGCGGCTGGGCACGCTGCTTGCCGCTGCGGCCGGCATGCTCCTCTGGGGCGCATTGCTCGTCTACAACCTCTGGAGGGACTTCGCCGCGGCGTGATGCCGGCGGAGATTTCGCACCGACGCCCGGACCGAAAAAGGTCCGGGCGTCGGTGTTTTCATTCGTCGGAGGGTGTCTCGCCGGTCTCCTCGCCGCCGTAGCGGTTGGAATACTCCTTGGGGGTGACGCCGAACTCCTGTCGGAAGAGCTTGGCGAAGTAGGATCCCGAGATGAAGCCCACGGTGTAATAGACCTCCGAAATGCGCACGCCCGGCTGGCGGAGCATGCGGGCGGCGCGTTCGAGCCGGAGCATGCGGATGAGGATGTTGGGCGTGGTGTTCATGGTGGTCTTCAGCCGGTTGAAGAGCGTCGCGCGGCTGACGTTCATCGCCTGGGCGATGTCGTCGACCGAGAGCTCGGGGTCTTCGAGCCGGCTGTCGATGAAATCGCATACGCGGGCCGAGAATTTGTCCCGGCGCAGCGCCTCGTCGATGAGCGAGACGGCGGGTGCGGCGGCGGGCGCCGGCATGTCGTCGGTGTGGCGCCGCAGGCGCAGCAGCGCCTCGATCTGGGCCGCGAGCAACTCGGGGGAGAGGGGCTTGGCCAGGCAGATGTCGGCCCCCTGGCGGAGGCATACGCGTTTGTCGGCGTCGGTGAGGGCGTTGCACACGGCGACGGCGAGAACGTGGCGCCGGTCGTTGTGGAGCGCCTCGCGGAAGGCCTCGTCGCGCCCCGCGGGGGCCTCGGCGTCGTAGACCACCGCTGCGACGGGGTAGTCGTCGAGGGCCCGGAGCACCGTGCGGGGATCGGCGCAGGGCACCAGGCGGAAATCACAGCCGTCGCCCGCGGCGGTGAAGGGGCGGAAGTGGAGCGAGGGATCGACCACGGCGATGTTGTAGCAGGCCGCGTCGAAGCCCGCCTCGGCCGGGTCGGCCGCCGTCTCGGGGAGCGTCGTCTCCGGGGCCGGGAGGGCGAAGCGCAGCTCGGCGGCGACCCGCTCCCCCTCGCGCGGCTCGACCGGGACGACGGCGACGCCCCGGCGGGTCAGCCACTCGTCGACCGGCGGCAGCCCGGCCCGGACGTCGCCGTCGCGGGCGATGCGCACGACGAATGCCTCGGGGGTGGCGTCGAGGCTGAGGAGGATCCGCCGGTCGGCGTGGTCGATCATCCGGTCGACGAGCCCCGTCAGGGCGTGGATCATCGCCGTGGGGTCGATGGCCGCGCGGGTCGTGCGGGCCCGGTCCGAGACCCTCACGTCGATCTCCACGCCGTAGCAGTCGGCCGCCAGGCCGCGGTAGGCCGTGCAGATCGCCTCGACGACGGGGGCCAGGTCGCTGCGCAGTTCCGCCACGGCCGACCGCTGGTCGGAGGCGAGGCGGCGGTAGGCGGCCGACCGCTCGTCGATGAAGCGGTGCAGCCGCAGGATGTTGTTCTTGAGGATCGCGAAGTCGGACTTGAGCGAGGCCGGGAGCTCCTGCCCGCCCTCGTCGAGCCGTGCGGCCAGCGTCTGCATCTCCAGCGTGTTGTTCACCTCGCGGATGATCTCCTCGAGGATATTCTGGTAGAGGCGGTGCCGCACGCTCTCGCGGCGGCGGGCCTTCAGGGCGTAGCGCAGCCGGCCGTTGCGGATGAAGACCAGAAGGGTTCCCGCGAGCAGCGCTGCGGCTGCGGCGAGGAGCAGGCCGCTGCGCAGGATGTGGCTCAGGGGGCGTTTGACGACGATGTCGAGCGGCGTGACGGGACCGAAGGGCTCGTCGAAGGCTGCGGCGGCTGCGACCTCGAAGCGGTAGTTGCCGGGCTCGACGTCGGTGTAGACCACGTCGCGGAAGTTGCGGTCGCGCGTGAAGGTCCTCCACGCGTCGTCGTGGCCCGCGAGGCGGTAGCGGTAACGGCTCTTGCTCGGCGAGCGGTAGTTGAGCGCGACGAAGTCGATGGAGAACGAGGCGTTGTCGCTCTCGATGCGGATGGCGCCGGTGTCGGTGGAGAGGCTCCGGCGCCCCTTTTCGTCGATCGCGTCGAAGTCGGTGATGACCACCCGCAGGTCGCGGGGCAGCGGGGTCTCGCGGAGCATCTTGGGGTGGAAGGCGTTGATGCCCCGGTCGGTGCCCGCGAGGATCTCGCCCGTGGAGAGCCGGATGGCCGAATTGAAGCTGAACGACTGGCTCATGAAGCCGTCCTCGGCCGTGAAGCGGCGCAGACGCTCCTCGGAATCGTAGCAGAAGAGCCCCTGGTCGGTGGTGATCCACAGCCCGCTGTTGTCGGCCACGAGGCTCTTGATGACGCAGTCGCGCGGGAGCGACGGGCAGGGTTCCGCCGAGGAGCCTTCGAGGCGGTAGAGCCCCTTCATGGTGCCGATGTAGAGCCGGCCGTCGTGCTGGGCCAGGCAGGTGGCGTGGCTCGGCGAGTCGGGCTGTTCGTCGAGCAGCGAGGCGTAGCGGCCCGTGGCGATGTCGTAGCGGATCACGCCGCCGCCCTGCGAGGCGAACCAGAGCGTGTCGCCCGTGCGGCAGATGTCGAGGATGTCGCAGTTGTCGTTGACGGTCACCGTGCGCTCGAACCGGTCGCCGGCCGCGTCGTAGCGGCAGATTCCCCGCTTGGTTCCGATCCACAGCTGTTCCGAGGGGTCGCGGAAGATCGAGTAGACGTTCATGTCGCCCGTCGAGACGTCGTCGTCGCCGTAGTGGCGCACGACCCCGAGGGCGGTGTCGAGGCGGTAGAGCCCGTTGCCGTAGGTCCCCACCCAGATGTCGCGGTAGTCGACGAAGATCGAGTGGATGTTCAGGTTGCGGTTGTCGGGATCGATCGTCAGCCGCTCGTAGCTCCCCGTCGGGGGATCGTAGAGGCTCAGACCGCCGTCGTCGCTGCCCACCAGGATGCGTCCGTCGCTCATCTCGCTGAGGCTCGAAATGATGTTGCCGCACCCGTCCGAGGGGTAGATCGCCCGCACGACCTCGGTGTCGTAGGGGCGGTAGTCGATGCCGCCGAAGTAGGTGCCGACCCACAGTCCGCCGTCGCGGTCCTTCATCAGGGCGTGGACGAAGCGGTCGTTGAGCGTGCCCGCCTGGCGCCGGTCGCCGCGGTCGATCCACTCGTAGCGGCGGTGCGCCGTGTCGAAGGCGAGCAGTCCGAGGTTGGTTCCCACGAGCAGCTGCCCGGGGGTCTGCTCGATGAGCGTGCGGCTGGTGATCTGCGAACCGGGGGCGCGCACGGTCGCCGAGACGGCCGTCATGGTGGTCAGGTCGAGGCGGAAGAGGTCGGCGTTGGCGTCGCAGATCCAGATGTCGCCGAAGGAGTCCTGGCAGCAGCAGCGCGCCTCGCCGATGGCCCGTTTGGTGAACCGGTCGACGAGGGGGATGGCGGTGAACTCGTCGCGGCCGGCGTTGTAGCGGTAGATGTTGCGGTCCATGCAGAGAACCCACACCGCGCGGTCGCTGCCGATGAGGATGTCGGAGACGACGGCCTTTTCCGATTTGAGGTCGTAGCCTTTCCACTGGTCCGCGGCCGCATCGTAGCGGAAGAGTCCCTGTCCGTAGCCCCCGACCCAGACGTTGCCCCGCTCGTCGGCCTTCATGCGGTAGATCATCGTCTCGTGGATGCGGTCGCCGACGCGGATGGGGATGCGGCGCAGGGTGGAGTGCTGGCGGTTGAGTGCGAAGAGCCCCTCGCTCGACCCGATCCAGAGCGTCGAGTCGGCGGGCTCGCAGAGGGCGTAGACGTTTTTCCCGGTCAGCAGGTTGTCCTGCCCGTCGAAATCCTGGAAATCGAGGCTGTTGTAGCGCGAGAGACCCGAGATGGTGCCGGCCCAGACGAATCCCTGGCGGTCCTGGTAGATCGTGTTGACGGTGTTGGACGGGAGCCCCGTCTCGGTGGTGTAGTAGCGGAACTGGGCCGAGAGCCGGTCCGTCGGTCCGAGGATCAGCGCCACGACGGCGCACAGCGCGTGCACGCTCCGTCGCAGCTCACCCCCCCCCTTGCGGGTTTGCGTTTTTTTCATGGCGATGCGGTGTGCCGCAGGGTCGGGGCCGGGTGGCGGATGCGGCGATTCGATACAAATGTACGAAAAAAACCGCCGGCCCATCCACTATCCCGATTTTTTATTTTTCGACAGATTAGGCTGAACAATGCAACGATCGTGTAATTTATAGCACGATCGTACGGTTTGTACCCGCGTGTTTATTTTTCATCGGAACCGTTCCTCGCCCCGTGCATTTTCCCGTACCTTTACGCTGCCGTCGCCGCGCGGCTCCCGTTTCGCCGCGGGCCGCCGCGGCCGTTCGGACCGGAAATCCTAAAATCGCTTTAAGATATGTATCGTCTCTCTTCTTTGGTTTTCGCGCTGCTGCTCGGAGTGTGCGGTGCGGCGACGTCGTGCGCCGGGGATTCCGGCCCGATCCTCTCGGAGCGTTTTGACTCCGAAACCGTACTCGGTCGCTGGACGGTCGATTCGCTGCCCGACGGCGCGTCGGTGCGCATCGATCCCGCTGCCGGCCCGGACGGCGGCGGTTGCCTGGCGGTCGAGAGCCGCGAGCGTGCGTGCGTGGCCGTGCGCCGCCGCATCGAGGGGCTGCGTCCGGGTGCGATCTATCGCTTCGGAGCGACGGTCCGCACCGAGGAGGTGGCCGAGGGGCGCGGCGCCGTGCTCTTTCTCGACATGGAGGCGCATGCTGACCAGCCGTGGAACGCCTCGGAGTTCCTCTACGGCGACAACGACTGGCGCGAGGTCCATGTCGACTTCACCCCCGCGCGCGACGGCTCGGCGACGGTGTGCTGCGGCCTGGGATTCCCCGAAGGGACCTACAACGGCGGCGTGGCCTCGGGCCGCGTCTATTACGACCGCGTGTGGATCGAGGAGGTGACCGACAGCCTCCGTCTCTACGAGGGCGAGCACATCCGCATCGCGCTGGAGCCTGCGATGGTGACCGTCGACGACGAGGCGATGGAGCGTCTGGTGGCCTGCTGGGACCGCGTCTACGAGGCCTACGGCGATCTGGTGGGCGGCTTCCCCTACGACGGCGAGAAGATCCTGATCCTCTCTACGCCGGGCATGGAGCGCGGCTACTGGGCGCTGGCCGGCAACCCCATCCTGTGGAACGCCGGGGTGAAGAACGCGCAGTTATTCGAGCGCTTCGCCGCGCAGGGCGACTGGGGCTTCGGCCTGATGCACGAGATCGGCCACGACTTCAACCAGACGGGCTGCACGGCGTGGAACTGGAACGACGAGATCTTCGCCAACTTCCGCATGTCCTATGCGCTGGAGGCGCTCGGGGGCACCATGTCGCAGCGCGACGTGCTCTACACGGGCGATAATACCGACTACTACAAGCTCGCCTACGACGCGACGCTGGGCCGCGGCCTGGCCGAGAACAACGGCGACGCGCTCCACTATACCTATATGCGCATCAAGAACCGCTACGGCTGGGAGCCCTTCAAGGCGGCCTTCCGCGAGCTGCGCGCGGCCGACGACGCCTCGTTCGAGGGGATGAGCCGCTGGGAGAAGGTGTGCAACTTCTGGCGCGTGGTCTCGAAGCACGCGGGCGAGGATGTCGCGGCGACCTGCTACACCCCCGACGAAATGCGCATGCTGGAGGCGTGCTGGCAATAACCGCCGTCGACGAACCGAATAAAACCGACCGATGATGAAACGAGTTGTTTTGGCCCTCGCGCTGCTGGGGGCCGCCGGCGCCGGGGCGCAGACCCGCTGGTCGCCTGCCGAAGGGAACGGCATCGTGTGGCGGGTCGACGCGGCCTCGCTGCCGCACGCCGACCACATCGAGATGAGCGGCGAGCGGATGGCCGTGGTGCTGCGCTGGGGCGTCGACGCTGAGGGGCGTTTCCTCGCGGAGCGTTCGCTGGTCTTCCCGCTGCTGCGCACGCTGCCCGACAACACCCACGCCAGCCTGATGCACCGCATGGCGGGCGACATTCCGTCGCTGGTGACGGTGGGGGGCCTGCCGCTGCGCGACGAGCGGGTGGAGTGCGTCGAGATCGACGGCTGCGTGCGCGTGCGGAGCCGCCTGGCCGTGGGCAAGGCCAACGTGGGCACGGGCGGCGGCACGGCGACCCGGCCCGTGGTCGAGGCCGAGCGGGTGATCTTCCCCTCGACCGACAAGCCGCTGATGGGCGAGATCTACACGTTGCGCAACATCGCCGACCGGGCGATCGTGCTCCACGTCCCCGACTACGCCGTGCGTTACGCGACCGAGGCCGACAAGGGGCTCTACGGCGCCTATACGGTGCGGGCCGACCTGCAGGGGGCGGGCACGTTCCGTCTGGAGCCGGGCGCGAAGTTGCGCTTCGGCGTGACCTACCAGGCCCACCGGGCCGCGGAGGAGCCGCTGCGGCCCGATCTCGACGCCGAGCTGGCGGCCCGCCTGGCGCTGGTCGCGCAGCTCGACGACAACCTGGTGCTGGAGACCCCCGACGAGGTGATCGACCGCGCCTTCCGCTTCGCCAAGATCCGCGTCTCGGAGAGCATCGTGCGCACGGCGGGCGGGCCGATGCACGCCCCGGGCGGCGAGTCGTACTACGCCGCGATCTGGGCCAACGACCAGGCCGAATACGCCAATCCCTTCTTCCCGTTCCTGGGCTATGCGACGGGCAACGCCTCGGCGCTCAACGCGTTCCGCCACTTCGCCCGCTTCATGAACGACGACTACCGTCCGCTTCCCAGCTCGATCATCGCCGAGGGGCGCGACATCTGGGCCGGCGCGGGCGACCGCGGCGACGCGGCGATGATCGCCTACGGCGCCGCACGCTATGCGCTGGCGCGGGCCGACCGTGCCGAGGCGCGCGAGCTGTGGCCGCTCATCGAATGGTGTCTGGAGTATTGCCGCCGGCAGGTCGACGCCGACGGGGTGGTGGCCTCGGACAGCGACGAGCTGGAGGGGCGTTTCCCGTCGGGCGACGCCAACCTCTGCACCTCGACGCTCTGCTACGACGCCCTGCTCTCGGCCGCCGCGCTGGGACGCGAGCTGGGGGTCGACGCCCGCCGGCTGGCCGACTACCGCCGCGAGGCCGTGCGGCTCGCCGCCGCCATCGAGCGCCACTTCGGCGCCGAGGTGGGGGGCTTCGCCACCTACCGCTACTATGCGGGCTGCGAGCTGCTGCGCTCGTGGATCTGCATGCCGCTCATCGCGGGCCTCGTCGACCGGGCCGAGGGGACCGTGGCGGCGCTCACGTCGCCCGCGCTCTTCACGGCCGACGGCGTGCTGACGCAGCAGGGGAGCGACACCTTCTGGGACCGCTCGACCCTCTATGCGCTGCGGGGCATGTATGTCGCCGGAGCCACCGCGACGGCTGGACGCTTCCTCCACGACTATTCGGCGCGCCGCCTGCTGGGCGACCACGTGCCCTATCCCATCGAGGCGTGGCCCGAGGGGTCGCAGCGCCACCTGGCCGCCGAGAGCGGCCTCTACTGCCGCGTGGTGACCGAAGGGATGTTCGGCATCCGGCCCACGGGCTTCCGCTCGTTCACCCTCGCGCCGCGCCTGGCCGAAGGATGGGACCGCATGGCGCTGCGCCGGATCCGCGCCTTCGGGGGCGACTTCGACCTCGAGGTGCGCCGCATCGGGGACCGACGGCTCGAAATCGCGATGACCGACCGCACGACAGGCCGCGTGCGCACGGTGCGCATCGCCGAGGGGGGCGAGACGACCCTCCGTATCCAGTGAAAACCGCTAAAAATTCCTTTGAATGAAGATCGCTGATTTGCGTTTTGCCCATCTCCTGCCGCTCCTCGCCTTCGCCCTCGCGGCGCTGACGGGATGCCGCGAGCAGGCTCCCTTCCGCCTCGTGTCGCCCGACGGCGACGTGGTGGTCATTGTCGAAACCGGCGAGCGGCTGACCTATTCGGTCGCCTACCGCGGCGAGCGGGTGGTGGACCGTTCGGCCATCGCGCTCTGCCTGGAGGGCGGCGACACGCTGGGCGCGGCGCCGGTCGTGCGGTCGACCGCGCGCGAGCGGGTCGACGAACGGATCGACGCGCCGCTCTACCGCCAGCCTTCGGTCGAGGTGCGCTACAACAAGCTGCTGGTGCGCTTCGACGGCGACTATGCCGTGGAGTTCCGTGCCTACGACGAGGGGTGCGCCTACCGCTTCGTCACCTCGCGGCGCGAACCGATCGTCGTCGAGGACGAGGTGGCCGAGTTCCGTTTCGACGGGGCCGACCGCTGCTGGGCCGCCTATTCCGACGGAGTCGACAACGCCTTCCAGTTCCCCTACGACGTGACCACGGTGGCGGAGTTCCGCCCCGACGGGCTGGCGCTCACGCCGCTGGCCGTCGGGCTCGCGTCGGGCGTGAAGGTGCTGGTGAGCGAGTCGGACCTGCGCTCCTATCCCGGCATGATGCTCACGGGCGACGGAGGCGTGCTGCGCGGCACGTTCGCCCGCCTGCCCGACAGCCTCGTCACGACGCCGCGGCGGTGCCAGCTGCGCGTCGTCTCGCGCCACGACTGCATCGCCCGGACCGAGGGGTCGCGGACCTTCCCGTGGCGCCTGCTGGCCATCGGTGCCGATACCGAGCTGCCGGTGTGCAACCTGGTCTACGCCCTCGGCGAGCCGAGCCGCGTGGAGTCGACCGACTGGATCGCCGGCGGCAAGGCGGCCTGGGAGTGGTGGAACGACTATTGTCTCGCCGATGTCGATTTCACGCCGGGCGTCAACACGGCCACCTACGAGGCCTATATCGACTTCGCCGCCGACTACGGGCTGGAGTACGTCATCCTGGACGAAGGGTGGTCGGACCCGCGCGGCGGCGACGTGATGCGGGCGATCGACGACGTGGATCTCGACCGCATCATCGCCTACGGCCGCGAGCGCGGCGTGGGCGTTTTCCTCTGGGCGGTGGCCAACGTGCTCGACGACAAGCTCGAAGAGGCGATGGCCCACTATGCGGCCCGTGGCGTCAAGGGGTTCAAGGTCGACTTCTTCGACCGCGACGACCAGCTGGCCGTGGAGATGGTCTACCGCATCGCCGAGGCGGCGGCCCGCCACCGCTTGATGGTCGACCTGCACGGCATGTACAAGCCCACGGGGCTCGAACGCACCTTCCCCAACATCGTCAACTTCGAGGGGGTGTTCGGCATGGAGGAGTTCAAGTGGGCCAACCCCGACATGATGGCCTACGACGTGACCTTCCCCTACATCCGCATGGCGCAGGGGGCCGTCGACTACACTTCGGGCGGCTACCGCAACGCCACGCGCGAGGGGTTCCGCATCGACTACCGGCGTCCGATGACGCAGGGCACGCGCACGCACCAGGCGGCGACGTTCGTGGTCTTCGACCAGCCGCTGGCCATGCTGTGCGAGTCGCCGTCGCTCTACCGCGCCGATGCGCCGTGCACCGAGTTCATCGCCGCGATCCCCACGCGGTGGGACCGCACGCGGGTGCTCGCCGGCCGTCTGGGCGAGTATATCGTCACGGCGCGCGAGCGCGACGGGGTGTGGTACGTGGGCGGCCTGACCGACTGGACGCCCCGCAGCCTCGAACTCGACTGCTCGTTCCTCGATGAGGGGGCGCACTACGAGGCGCGCGTGATGCGCGACGTGGCGGACGACCTCCCGACGCAATACAGCCTCTCGACCCAACGCATCGACAGCGGTTCGACGCTCCGCTTCGACCTCGCCTCGGGCGGCGGTTTCGCCCTGATTATCCGTAAACTCTAAAAATCTTACCGACCTTGAAACTCACTCGTCTTATCTCGCTTGCGGTCGCGCTGGCGACGACGCTCGGAGCCGCTGCCAAAGGCACCGTCCGGCTCCAGGACTATCTGCAGGCCGACTCCACGTCGACCGTCGATGCGATGCCCGCGCTGCGGGCCGCGCTGGAGGATTGCGCCCGCCTGCGCGCCTCGGAGCTCATCCTGCCGGGCGGCACGCTGCCGCTCAAGCCCGACGGGGCCTTCGAACGCTACGAATACATCAGCAACAACGACCCCTCGATGAAGCGCATCGCCTTCCTGCTGGAGGGCATGAAGGACTTCACCGTGCGCGGCAACGGCACGCGGCTGCTCTTCTCGGGCTTCATGTCGGCCTTCAGCCTCGAAGGGTGCGAGCGCATCCGCGTGGAGAACCTCTCGATCGACTACGAGCGTCCGTTCGTCTCGGAGGGGCGCATCGTGGCGGCGGGCGACGGGTGGTTCGAGTTCCGCTTTCCCGACGACTACCGCGTCGACCTGCACGACGGGTCGCTGCGCTTCCGCGATGCGGCGGGCAAGACCTATCCCTATTCGAGCCTGCTGGAGTTCGACACCGAACGGAAGGAGGTGGCCTACCACGCCAACGACTACTGGATCTGGGGCCAGAGCTACCCCGCGGTGAAGACCGCCGAGGGCAACTGGCGCCTCTACCGCAAGGACTTCGGCACGGCGCAGATCGGCAACACCATGCTCTTCGGCGCCACGGCGCGCTGGAACCCCGCCTTCACGCTGCTCGACTGCGCGGGCTTCACGCTCGCCGACGTGGCGATCAACCACTGCGGCGGCATGGGCGTGATCGCCCAGAGCAGCCGCGACATCACGCTGGAGCGCGTGCGCGTGGAGCCGGCCGAAGGTTCCGGCCGCATCGTCAGCATCTCGGCCGACGCCACCCACTTCGTCAACTGCAAGGGGGCGATCCGCATGATCGACTGCGTGTTCCGCAACCAGAAGGACGACGCGACGAACATCCACGGCTGGTACATGTCGATCGAGCGGCGGCTGGCCGACGATCGGGTGCTGCTGCGCTGGCGCAACAGCGGCCAGTATGGCGTGCGGTTCCTCCGCCCGGGCATGCAGATCGAGGTGGTCGACAACCGCACGATGGAGAGCTACGCCCGCGTGAAGATCGCCCAGGTGCGCTACCTCAACGCCGAGTACGCCGAGGTGCGGCTGGCCGGACGGCTGCCCGAGCGCGTGCAGCCGGGCCACGTGGTGGCCGAGGACGGGGAGTATCCCGACGTGGAGATCCGCGGCTGCTACATCGGCAACAACCGCGCCCGCGGCCTGCTGCTCGGTTCGCGCGGCCGCATCGTGGTCGAGGGGTGCACGTTCCACACGCCCGGCGCCGCGATCCTTTTCGAGGGCGACGGCAACTACTGGTACGAGCAGTCGGGCGTGCGCGACGTCGTGATCCGCGACAATGTGTTCGACAACTGCATGTACGGCTCGCTCAACTGGGGCGGCGGCGTGATCGCCGTGGGCAGCGGCATCCCCGAGCGCGAGGGGGCCCGCTACCACCGCAACATCCGCGTCGAGGGCAACACCTTCCGCGGCTTCGACGAACGCATTCTCTACCTCTACTGCGTCGACGGCTTCACCTTCCGCGGCAACCGCATCGAGACGACCTCCGACTACCCCGCCTATGGCGATCCCGACAGGCGCTTCGTGGTGGAGCATTGCGACAACGTGGTGATCGAACGATAGAACGGATCGCAGTATGAAACGTTTCCTGTTGCTGTCGGCGGCCCTGTTCGCCGCCGCCGTCGCGGTCTCGGCACCGCGCGTCTATACCCTTGCCAACGACCGCCTGACGCTGCGCGTCGAGGTCGACGATGCGATCCGCTATGCGGTCGACGCCCCGGCCGGGCCGATCCTGCTGCCGAGCCGCCTGGCGATGACGTTGGGCGACGGGCGCACGCTGGGCGAGGCGCCGCGCGTGCGCCGCTCGGTGCGCCGCACGGTCGGGGAGACCATCGAGGCCCCGCTCTACCGTCAGCGCCTCTTCGAGACGCACTACGAACTGCTGGAACTGGAGTTCGCGGGCGACTACGCCGTGGAGTTCCGCCTCTATCCCGACGGCGTGGCCTACCGCTTCCGCACGGCGTCGAAGGAGCCCTTTCGCGTCGAGCGCGAGACGGCCGAGTGGTGCTTCGCCGCCGATTTCGCCGCCGAGGTGACCTACGTGCGTCCGGGCGGCAGCGACCCCTACCGCTCGTCGTTCGAGAACCAGTACCTGTCGGAGCCCCTCTCGGCGTGCCGTGGCCGCGAGACGCTGATCTTCGCGCCCCTCTACGTCGACTGCGGCGCGGCGGGACGGGTGCTCGTCACCGAATCCGACGTCGAGAGCTATCCGGGCATGTTCCTCCGCGCGGGCGGGCAGCCCCACTCGGTCGAGGCCGAGCACCCGGGCTATCCGACCGACTATGTCACGGACGGCAGCAACGCCCGCTACCCGTCGGCCTATGCCGGCCATATCGCCCGTGTCGAGGGGACGCGGACCTTCCCGTGGCGTCTGCTCGTCTACGGCCGCACCGATGCCGAACTGGCCGACAACAACATGGTCTACCAGACGGCCTCGCCGTCGCGCGTGGCCGACACGTCGTGGATCCGCGGCGGCCATGCCGCCTGGGACTGGTGGAACGGCATCACGGTGGCCGGCGTCGATTTCCGCTCGGGCGTCAACACCGAGACCTACCTACATTATGTCGATTTCGCGGCCCGCTACGGGCTCGAATACGTGCTCATCGACGACGGCTGGTACAGCTACGAACACCACGATCTGCTGCGTCCGCGCGACGAGGTGGACCTGGCGAAGATCGTCGCCTACGGCCGGAGCCGCGGGGTCGACATCCTGCTGTGGGCCGTGGGCAACACCTTCTGCGAGCAGCTGGAGGCCGTCTGCGCCCACTATGCCGCGATGGGCGTCAAGGGGTTCAAGGTCGACTTCTTCGACCGCCAGGACCAGCCGCTTGTCGAGTCGCTCTACCGCATGGCCGAGACGACGGCGCGCTACGGCCTGACGATCGACTTCCACGGGATCTACAAACCCACGGGGCTCAGCCGCACCTATCCCAACGTGGTCAACTACGAGGGCGTCTTCGGCCTCGAACAGCTCAAGTGGACCGACCGCACCGAGGCCGACATGCCGCGCAACGACGCGCTGCTGCCCTTCACGCGCGGTGCCGTGGGGCCGCTCGATTACACCCCCGGGGCGATGCTCAACGCCACGCGGGCCAACTTCCGCGCCGTGGACCAGTGCCCCATGAGCCAGGGGACGCGCGCACATCAGGTGGCGCTCTACGTGATCTTCGACTCGCCGCTGGTCATCCTCTGCGACACCCCCACCCACTACGAGCGCGAGGCGGAGACCACGCGGTTCATCGCCTCGATCCCGACGGTGGTGGACCGCACGCGCGTGTTGCAGGGCGAGCGCGGCGAGTGGGTCGTCACGGCCCGCCGCAAGGGCGATACGTGGTGGATCGGCGGCATCACGTCGTGGACGCCGCGCGACGTGGAGGTCGATCTCGCCCCGCTGCTGGGCGGGGGCCGGTGGCGCGCGACGCTGTTCCGCGACGGCGTGAACGCCGACCGTGTGGCCGAGGACTATGCGATAGAGACCTTTGCGACCGACTGTTCCGAACCGCTCAAGGTGCATTGCGCCCCGGGCGGCGGCTTCGTCGTGCGACTTGAAAAAATGTAAACCCTACGCGATATGAAACGGATTCTGTGTTTGTTGTGCGCCCTGTGCGCGGTCGCTTCCGCCCGGGCGAAGATCGAGCTGCCGGCCCTGCTGGGCAGCGGCATGGTGTTGCAGCGCGACGCCGAGGTTAGGCTGTGGGGCGACGCGGCCGCCGGCGCCGAGGTGGAGATCCTCACCTCGTGGGACGGCGCCCGCTATGCGGTGCGGGCCGACCGCGCGGGCCATTGGGAGGCGAAGGTGCGCACGGGCGCGGCCGGAGGCCCCCACTCGATCACGTTGAGCGACGGCGAGCCCCTGACGCTCGACGACATCCTGCTGGGCGAGGTGTGGATCTGCGCCGGGCAGTCCAACATGGAGATGCCCGTGCAGGGCTTCTTCGGCCAGCCCTGCTACCACGCCGCGGAGACGATGCGCGACGCCGCGCTGTGGCCCGACATCCGGCTCTTCACGGTCGAGCGCAGCTCGCAGGCCGTGCCGCAGCGCGACTGCCGGGGCGCGTGGCTGCACCCCACGCCCGCGAACGTGGGGGCGTTCAGCGCCGTGGGCTATTTCTTCGGCCGCTGCCTGCACCGCTACCTCGACGTGCCCGTGGGGCTGGTGGCCGTGCATTGGGGCGGAACCAACATCGAGGCGTGGATGGACGCCGCGGCGCTGGCCGGGCTCGACGTCGACCGCGACTTCATCGCCCGCAACTGGACCGAGACCCACTCCGCGCCCTCGGTGCTCTACAACGGCATGGTGGCCCCCGCGACGCGCATGACGGCCCGAGGGTTCATCTGGTACCAGGGCGAGTCGAACATCGGCAACTACTACGACTACAAGACGATGATGGCCGAGCTGGTCCGGTCGTGGCGTGCGGCGTGGGGCGACGACCGGATGCCCTTCTACTATGTCGAGATCGCGCCCTACCGCTACGACGGACCCGACTTCAGGGCCCGCGCCGCGCTGGTCGAGCAGCAGTATGACGCGTTGGCCGCGATCCCGCACGCGGGGATCGCGTCGACGGTGGATCTGGGGATGTTCTCGCTGATCCACGAGCCCGACAAGCGCCCCGTGGGCGAGC
Organism: uncultured Alistipes sp.; assembly: GCA_947364365.1. GTDB lineage: Bacteria > Bacteroidota > Bacteroidia > Bacteroidales > Rikenellaceae > Alistipes. The sequence continues at coordinate 109,396 of CANASP010000003.1, read as the reverse complement.
GGCTGGCCTATATGGCCCTGCGCCGCGACTACGGCGTGGAGGGCGTGCCGTCCGATTCGCCGACCTACCGGTCGATGGAGGTGACCGAGGAGGGCCGGGCGATCCTGTCGTTCGACAACCTGGCCGCTCCGGGCGACCAGGCCGACCCGCGCAGCTTCTCGTGGCTCGACGACGAGGGCAAGGTCATCACCCCCGTGGGATTCGAGATCGCCGGTGCCGACCGGGTCTTCCATCCGGCCAAAGCGCGCTTGCAGTGGAACGAGAATAGGATCGAGGTGTGGGCCGACGAGGTGGCCGAGCCCGTCGCCGTGCGCTACGGGTTCCGCAACTATGTCCGGTGCAACGTCAAGACCACGCTCGGCCAGCCGCTGGTGCCCTTCCGCACCGACCGCTGGGAGATCCCCTCGGAGGAGCTCTTCGCGGAGTGACCGGGCCGGGACGCTCCGGTTTGCCGGGTGCATGGAAAAGGGCCGTCCTTCCGGGCGGCCCTTTCTTGTCTTCGTTCCTCCGCATCCCTCGGGGCGGCTTTTCGTGTCCCGGTTCGTGTCCCGGTTCGTGTCCCGGTTCGTGTCCCGGTTCGTGTCCCGGTTCATGGCCCGTTCCGTCGCCGTATCCATTCGGGGTGCCTTTCCTCTCTCCCGTTCCTCCGCATCCCTCGGGGCGGTTCTTGTCTTTACTCCTTTCTCCTCGCTCCCTTTCTCTTTTCGTCCGGCATTTTACCCCGCGGCCGGACCGGGACCGCCAGCTGCATTCCTGTCCGCATTCCTGTCCGCGTCGTCTAACCTGTCCTGCACCCCGCGTCTCCGCCCCTCCCGCAGCCGATGTCTCCGCCCGCGCGTCGCCCACCCCGCAACCCATCCCGCCGCCCGCGTCGCCATCCGGATCGCCGCCCGCTTTACCGCCCGAAAGCGGGGTGTCCCCGACGGTTTTTCCCGTATGCAGGGGCGCCTGCCCGCCCGGTTTCGGCGGATCGATTTATTAAGATAATTAACGATTTCCGCCGGTTCGTCTAATAAACAAAACGAGCGTCTAAATTTTAGAATAAAAGTCTAACATAGATTATAGAATCGCATTTTGAATCGGTCGTGTCCCTTGCTCCCGGGGCAAATCCCTACTTTTATTATCGGAAAGCGGCGGAAAAGCGCCGTTCCGGGGCGGTCGGCAGGCCTTATATAATAGGAATGCGCCCCGCCCGAAGAACGGCTTTCCGTCTTGCCCCGACAAAAACCAACTAACCCAAACTATTCAACATGAAAAAAGCAGACTTCAGAACATGGCTTTTGACGGCTCTTTGCGTGCTGATGTGCGGATCGCTGTTCGCACAGACGAAGGTGCGCGGCATCGTCGTCGACGAGGAGAACATGCCCGTGGTCGGTGCATCGGTCGTCGTCGTCGGATCGAACGTCGGTGTGGCCACCACGGCGGACGGCCGCTTCGAGCTCAACGCCAAGGCCGGCGACAAGACGATCGAGGTGTCGTTCCTCGGTTTCGAGACGCAGCGGGTTCCCATCTCCGGCCAGATGCGCATCGTATTGAAAGCCGCGGCGAGCGACATCGACGAGGTGATCGTCGTGGCCTACGGTACGACCAAAAAGTCGTCGTTCACCGGTTCGGCCTCGGTGGTCAAGGCCTCCGAGCTGTCGAAATTCTCGGGCACGGGCTTCACCGACGCCTTGCAGGGTATGTCGGCCGGCGTGAACGTGACCAACGACGCCAGCAACCCCGGCGCCGAGGCGCGTATCGCCATCCGCGGCGTGGCCAACATGTCGGGTACGACCACGCCGCTCTACGTGGTCGACGGCATTCCCTACGACGGCTCGCTCAACTCGATCAACCCCAACGACATCGAGTCGCTGACGGTGCTCAAGGACGCCGCGGCGGCATCGCTCTACGGTTCGCGTGCGGCCAACGGTGTGGTCATCATCACCACCAAGACCGGTAAGACCGGCTCGCTCAAGGTCAACGTCAACGCCAGCTGGGGTACGTCGGACAACGCCGTGGGCTACGGCGAGAAGGCCGATCCCAAGCAGTCGTTGCTGCTGCTCTGGGAGGCGCTCTACAACGACAAGCACTACCACGACGGCGCCTCGCCGGCCGAGGCGGGCGACTACGCTTCGCAGAACCTGCTGGGCAAGATCTTCTCGCGCAAGGTGACCAACTCGCAGGGTCAGGCGGGCTACATCTCGCCCTTCAAGCACATCGACGCCGACTGGGTGCTGCACGACGGCAACGGCAACCCCACGATCAACCCCGATCTGGAGTATGCCTGGAGCCCTTCGGACTGGGACTGGTTCGGCGCCTACTACCAGCACAAGCTGCGCCAGAACTACAGCTTCGACATCTCGGGCGCCTCGCAGAACGGCAAGACCAACTACTTCACCTCGGCCGGCTACCTCAACGACCGGGGCTACGGCGGTAACGACTACTACAAGCGCTTCTCGTTCAACGCCAACGTCAACACCGAGATCAACAAGTGGCTGACGATGGGCGGTTCGGTGCGCTACTCCTACAGCCGTCAGAACTCGGGCGGCCAGACCCGCGCGCTCAACTACACCAACACCTTCTCGTCGCCCTGGCTGCGCAACGCCGACAACACCGACTGGGAGCGTTCGGAGAAGACCGGCCAGCGCGTCTACCAGTACGGCGCCTACACGCAGGGCTTCTTCGGAGCCTCGCCCTTCGGCCAGCTGGGCGACTACTGGGACAACGACAACGACGAGTCGTTCTCGAACTCCGACGGTAGCAATATCAACGCCCGCTACTATGCGCAGGTGACCCTGCCGTGGAACATCCGCTTCAAGTCGACGATCAACCTCGACGACAACCAGTCGCGCTCGTACGGCTACGGCTCGGCGGTGTGGGGCGGCAACCAGCAGGCACCCTACGGCATCACGATCCGCAACGGCGGCGGCGACGCCTCGCGCTCGAACTACCAGGTGATGTCGGTGACCAACACCAATGTGCTGACGTGGGACCACGCCTTCGGCAAGCACAACATCAACGCACTGGTGGGCCAGGAGTCCTACTACTACCGCACCGAGTACGCCTACTCCTACGGACGCGGCATCTACCAGCTGGGCCAGTACCAGATCGCCTCGGCCTCGGACTACTTCAGCTCCTCGTCGAGCAGCGACAAGTACGCCCTGCTTTCGTGGATCGCCAAGGCCGACTACAACTACGACAACCGCTACTATCTGTCGGCATCGTACCGCCGCGACGGCTCGTCGCGCTTCTCGAAGGAGAACCGCTGGGGCAACTTCTGGTCAGTGGGCGCTTCGTGGCGCATCTCCAAGGAGCGTTTCGCCGCTTCGGCCTCGGACTGGCTGGAGAACCTGGTGCTGCGCGCCTCTTACGGTACGTCGGGTAACGACCGCCTGATCGCCCGCAACTCGAACGGCAAGGCCGGTTCGGAGTACCTCTACGCCTACCAGGGCACCTACGAGAGCGACGACCTTTGGGCCCAGGCCGGTCTGAAGCCCTCGACGATGGCCACGCCCGATCTGCACTGGGAGGAGAACCGCCAGTGGAACGTGGCTGCCGACTTCGCCCTGTTCGGCTGGTTGAACGGTACGCTGGAGTACTACACGCGCGATTCGGACGGCCTGCTCTACTACTACGAGCTGCCCCTGTCGGCGCAGGTGGGTTCGGTCATGGGCAAGAACGTCAACCTGGGCAACATCCGCAACAGCGGCTTCGAGCTCACGCTGGGCTTCCAGGCCTTCAACCGCCGCAACTTCCGCTGGCGTATCGACGCCAACCTCTCGACGCTGACCAACAAGGTGACCTACCTGCCCAACGAGGTGGGCTTCTGGTCCAACGTCGTGGCCAACTACAAGCTCGAGGAGGGCGGATCACTCTACGACCTGTGGGCGCCGCGCTTCGCCGGCATCGATCCCCAGACGGGCGTGGCCACCTACTACAAGGCCGACGGCACCGTTGTCGACCATTCGAGCAAGCTGGTCAAGGAGGAGGACTACGTGAAGATCGGTTCGGCGCTGCCCAAGGTCTACGGCTCGATCACCAACTCGTTCGACTTCTACGGTGTCGACGTCTCGTTCATGTGGTACTACTCGCTCGGCGGCAAGATGTATTGCTACAACAAGTCGGAGCTGGGCGGTTACGGCCGTGCGGCCGTGAGCCCCGTGTGGGATCTGACGACCGACCGCTGGACGGGTCCGGGCGACACGTCGGCCAAGACCCCGATCAACTACTGCGACTACCGCTCGACGGCCTCGATCGGCTACAGCGACTACTACGTCATCGACAACGACTACCTGCGTCTGCGCAACCTCACGGTGGGTTACACGCTGCCCCGCAAGTGGCTCTCGAAGGCGGGCATCGACCGCGTGCGGCTCTACTTCTCGGGCGACAACCTGCTGACCTTCGGCGAGGCCAAGAAGTACTACACCGACCCCGAGACCGGTATTTCGGGCAACACCTACAACGGTAACTCCGACAGCGAGGGTTATGCCGGCGGCCGCCGTATCTACACGTTCGGCGTCAACCTCACGTTCTAATCCAAAAACAGAATATGGCTATGAAAAAGATACTGAAGAAACTCTCCGTCGCCTTCGTCGCCGCCGCCGCGCTCTGCGCCTCGGGTTGCAGCGATTTCCTGGAGACCAACTCTTCGACCGACCTGGACGATACGGTCGCCCTGTCGAACACCAACAACCTCGACAAGATCCTGCTGGGTACCTACAAGGGGCTCTTCATGGGCGGCAACGTCTCCTCGGCCGACCGCGGTCTGGCGGGCCTCACGGGCATGATGTCCTACTACGACCTGGCGGGCGTCGACATGACGTCGCTCGGCGGCATGGGCACCAGCGAGCACGTCTCCTACACCTTCGCCGACTCGCGCACGCAGGCCTCGGGCCTCTACACCAAGGTGATCTGGACGCAGTACTACGACCATGTCAACCGGTGCAACATCGTGCTCGACGCGCTCGACGCGGCCAGCGGCACGGAGGCCGACAAGACCGTCATCCGCGGTCAGGCCAAGGCCATCCGCGCCATCGCCTACTTCCAGCTGATCCTCAACTACCAGCAGACCTATGCCGTGGCCAAGCAGAAGCGCGGCGTGCTGCTGCGCCTTCATGCCGACGATCCCGACCAGATGCCCTTCTCGACCGTGGCCGACGTCTACGCCCAGATCGTACGCGACCTGGAGGACGCCAAGAGCGACCTGAAGAGCTACGCACCGGGCAACGAGTGGCGCATCACCGCGGAGGTGGCCAGCGCCTGGCTGGCGCGCGTCTGCCAGGTCAAGGGCGACGACTGGGCCGCGACGCTGGCCAACGCCGAGGCGGTCTACAACAACCACAAGACGCTGCTCACCGAGGAGCAGTGGTGCGGCGGTTTCGACGACTTCGTCTCGGGCGGCTACGACGAGCTGGTGTGGGGTTACCAGAACACCGACGATTCGAACGCCGGCAACAGCACGCCCCACAACATGTGGTTCAACGCCGATCCGTCGGACGGCGAGAACAACAGCACCAACCACATCTACACCTACAAGACCTACTTCGTGACGCAGCAGTGGGTGGATCTGTTCGACGACCAGGATTTCCGCGCCAAGCGTCTCTCCACGACGCCCGAGGAGGTCGCCGCCGATCCCTCGAAGCAGGTGACCGACGAAGAGGTGCAGGCTGTGATGCTGTGGCACCGCTGCACCAACGCCGACAACGAGGTCTCGCACAAGTGGGCCTACAACAAGTTCAAGCACTACGGCGTCAACGGCAACACGCGTCCCGACATCTGCCTGATCCGCAGCGCCGAGATGCTGCTCATCATGGCCGAGGCGCAGGCGCAGCTCGACCAGCCCGCCAAGGCGCTGGAGCTGCTCCAGACCCTGCAACGCGCCCGCAACGTCGCTGTCCTGACCACGACGACCGACAAGCAGGCGCTGCTCGAGGCGATCTACGTCGAGCGCCGCAAGGAGCTGCTGGGCGAGGGTGTGACGGGCATGTACGACAACTGCCGCCTGCAGAAGAACGTGACGCGCGAGGTGAGCAGCGCCGCCAACGACTTCGCCGGTCACTTCACGGTGGGTATCGGCTACTGGGGCACGCCCGAGGGCAACGACCGCGCGACGCTCGCCGCCAACGACTACAGCTACTTCCTCCAGATCCCCGCCGACGAGTTCTCGCACAACGACCGGATCGACCAGTCGGAGCAGAACCCCATGAGCGGAAAGTAGATTCGCTGAACGGTGCCCCGCGCGAGCGGAGCCTGGAAAACGGAGGGCCCGGGAAATATCCCGGGCCCTTTTTTTCGTCGGTTGCGGCTGCGGGCCGGAAGTCGGGGCCCCGGCGCCTATTTTTCGAGGAAGACTGTCCAGAAGCGGCCGTCGATGCGCGTGAAGGCGAGGCGGAGCTCGTCGCCGGCGTGCAGCCCCAGGCGGGCGGCGATCTCGGCGGGAGCTAACGGAAAGTCGCGCTTGAGGATCTCGGCGCCGCGGCCCCTGAGCGCGCGTTTGAGCCGCTTGGGGTCGTAGGGTTCGATGCGCTCGATCCGCAGCGTGCGGCCCAGGATGCCGCGGGGTTCCTCGGCAGCGAAACCGAAGCCGTTGTCGCTGCGGATGTCGACGCCCAGCGGGACGAGGTGGTGCGCCGTGAGGCGCGCCTTCTGCAACGCGACGTCGGGGATGACCAGGTAGCGGCAGCGCGCGGGGTCGAACGGCCCCTCGGGCTGCGGCGCGGGCGTTGCGGGCGGTGCCGAGAACGATCCCCGGCCGAGGGCCGTCGCCGTGAGCAGGGGCCCCGTGCCGTCGTCGCAGACGAGCACCTCCTTGCACTCGCCGTCGAGCGAGACCGCCTCCACGCGGCTGCGGGGAAAGAGCCGCAGCGCCTCGTCGACGTCGAACAGCGGCGAGTTCTTCAGACAGAAGCGCGGCGCCACGGCGCGGATGCGGGGCAGCAGCGCCCGAATGTCGGGCGAGCAATCCTCCAGCCTTACGAGCTTGCGCCCCTCGGCCGAGCGGCGGTCGGGGTCGGCATAGACCCAGTCGAACCGCTCGTCGCACCGGGCGAGATACTCCTCGGCCGGGGCGGCGACGACCTCGACGTTGCCCACGCCGAGCCGTCGCAGGTTCTCGCGGACGACGGCGGCCAGCGCGGCGTCGCGTTCGAGCGCCACCACGCGGCCGAAGCGCCGGGCGAGGGCCCAGCTGTCGACGCCCAGCCCGCACGTGAGGTCGAGTGCCGTATCCCCTTCCAGCGGCTTGTGCAGGGCGCAGCGCTCGCTCGACGCCTGCTCGAAGGCCCGCGGCGGGAGGATGCACCCCGCCGCGGCGAAGGTCGGGAGCTTGCGCGCGGCGCGGGCGAGGTACTTGAGCTGCGTCGCGACGGCGGCGGCATGGGGCACGCGGCGGTCGAGGGCGACCTCCAGCGGGTCGCGGCCGCGGTTTTGCTCCACGGCGCGGCGGAGGTCGTCGGTGAGCAGCAGGGCGTATTCTTCGGGTGTGGTCACGAGGGCAAATGTACGACTTTTTTCTGTTCGACGCACCATGCCGCCGCCGTCGCGACGGCGAACGCGAGGTAGCATGCCGCCGTTTGCGCCCCCGTAAGACCGATCTCGATGCGTGCGGCGGGCAGCCCGGCCGCGGCTTCGGCGAGGCGGTCGATCCCCTCGGCGGCGAGGCCCGCCGCCAGACGCAGGGGCGGCGCGAGCGGTGCGAGGGGGAGCAGCAGCCACAGCGCGCCGCAACCCACGACGATGCCCGACAGCAGGATCGCTGCGGGGGTGAGGACGATGCCCGCGAGCGGAATCGCGCCGAAGGTGCCGGCCACGAGCGGCGCCGTGGCCGCCGTCGCAGCGAAGCTCACGAGGAGCGCCCCCGTCGCCAGGTCGACCCACCGTCGGCCGGTGCGCACCCTGCGGGCCAGCGGCACGCCCCAGGCGAGAATCCCCGCCACGGCCGCGACGGAGAGCCTGAAGCCCGTGTCGTAGAGCCATGCGGGGTTCCAGAGCAGCATGCCGAACGCGGCGGCCCCCAGGGCGTTCATCCCGTCGTAGTGCGACGAGGAGGCGAGCGACGCCTGGAGTAGCGTGCACATCGCGGCGGCCCGCACGGCGCTGGCCGGGAATCCCGCCGCGGCGACGAACGTCCACACGGCCGCGATCGCCGCCGCGTTGCGCAGCCGGTGGCCGTGGCGGAGCAGCGGCAGCCACCACAGCGCGGCGTTGACCACGGCGAAGAGAATCCCCGTGTGGAGCCCCGAGAGTGCCAGCAGGTGGCTCAGGCCGCTGCGCGAATAGGCGGCACGCAGCTCGGGGGTGATCCCGCTCCGCTCGCCCGTGGTCATGGCGCGGACTACGGCCCCCGCGTCGCCCCCGACGCCCAGCCGGCCGATGCGCTCGACGGCCGCGCGATGGAGCGACCGCGTGGCGGCCGGCCGGCGGTCGAGCAGCCCGTGCGGGGTGAGCCATAGGGTGCCGACCGCGCCCCGGCGGGTCATCTGCGTGCGGTAGTGCGCCCCGCCGCCGAAGGGGCGGATGCGTCCCAGCGCACGGATCCGTTCGCCGCCCGCGAGAGAGACGAGGCTGTCGCCGTAGAGCCGGATGCGGTCCGCGGCGGGGTGCCAGCGCTCCGTCTCGGGGTCGAGCCAGGCGGCGACGGTGGCCCCGGCGACGGTGTAACGGCCCCGGTCGGCGGGAAATTCGTCGACCTCCAGCTCGAAGAGGGTATCGATGCCGCGTGGCACGGCAGGCGGCGCCGTGCGGAGCTGCACGGCACCCACGCCCGTTGCGGCGAGCAGCATCGCCGCGGCGGCCTGCGAGCGGAAGAGCAGCGCCAGCACACCCGAAAGGAGAAAGGCCCCTGCGACGAACCACAGGGGCCAGTTCCATGCGTCGGCCAGCGCGATACCCGCCGCGAAGGGGGCGGCGATGCGCACGAAGGGCATGCGCTCCAGACGGTCGTAGAGCGGGCGGAGGGTCATGCGGCAAAGATAATGAATTCGGGCGGGAATATGCGCTGTTCGGGCCGGTCGGGGCCGAAAATCGGGGTGCATTGCCGTCCGCCGTGCCGCGGGTTGTCGGGAAAGGCGGGCACGCTTCGGATCAGCCCGAAGCGTGGCGGCCCGCAGCCACCCCCGGCGGAGGACCGATAAGGCGACCGCCGCATGCAGAACCCGATGGCCTTATTTTTAATTCTTAATCTTTCATTTTTCATCGCAGAACAGCTCCCACCCCGCCTCGACATCGCGCATGACGGCCTCCGTGCCGTTCTCCACGCGCGAGATGGCTGCCGCCAGCGCCGTCATCGTCGCCCGGTCGCGCGTGTCGATCTTGCGGTCGGCGTCGAGTCCCGTCAGGCGGCAGACCGTGCGGATGTAGGCCCCGGTGTCGTTCTCCGAGGACGGGGCCCAGCGCGAGACGATCCCCCGCACGGTGTCGATCCCGTAGCGGATGCGGTAGGTCTCCACGAGGACGAAGATGGCCCGGTAGCCCAGCGCCATCGACCCGAACTGCTTGAACGCCGGGTCGGTCGAGGGGCGCACCTCGCCCTTGTAGCGCACCCCCGAGCGGCGGATGTTGCCCGGGTTGCGGTTGCGCAGGCCCCGGCTCATCGCCCGGCCTCCTTTCCGATGCGGCGCCGGGCGTAGCGGCGCATGAGGCGGAAGAGCGGGGCGTCGGAGATCGTCGCGGCGTTTTCGAGAAACGACCAGAGCTCCACGCCGCAGGTGAAGCCCGCGAAGATGCGCGCCAGATCGAGCCGCACGACCCCTTCGAGACAGCCGTCCAACAGGCCGGCCATGACGATCGCCGTCGATGCCAGCGCCAGTTTGCGGACGGTGCGCCACGCCTCGCAGCTCTCGAAATACCACCGCTGCCCGGTCTTGCGGGCCTCGGCGCGCGAGGCGGCGATGCCTGCTACGAAGTCGGCGGCGATGCACCCCGCGGCGCATGCGACGAGCGGCCCTGCGGGTGCCGCGAGGGCGGCCAGCGAGGCCGCTGTGCCGCTAATGAATCTGTACGAGGCCTCCATCGGTGGTGCAGCGGTTTAAGATGTTCGACGCGTCGACGTATTCGGGATAGCGGCGGTTCTCTGTGGCCAGATGGCGCGCGGCCCGGCGCAGCAGCGCCCGCGCCTCGCTGCGCAGCGCCTGCATCAGCCTTCGGCGCGTCGCCTCGTCGGCCGGCCGTGCCGCGTCGTCGTAGGCGACGGTGGTGCCGCGGCGTCCCGTGCGCAGGTCGAGGCGCGGCTGGGCCGCCAGGCGTGCGAGGAGCGCTACGGGTGCGGCGAGGTAGTCGTCGACGAGCTCGGGGTAGCTCCCGCCGAGCAGTTTTTCGTGGAGCGCGCGGCCGACGACGGGCACCAGGTGGCGCTCCTCGGCCGCCGCGATGTCGGGCTGCGTGATGGCGTCGGGGGCGAGCTGTTCGCCGTCGCCGAAGGCGAGGCGGCGGACCTGTGTGGGTGAGATGAGGGTTTTCATTCGATGCTTCGGATGTTGTACTTGGTGATTTCGGAAAGGAACTGCTGCTGGCGCTCGTCGTCGGGGTCGTAGTCGAGGCCGTCGGCCTTGCGGGCCTCCCACACCTTCATGTAGATGGGTTTCGAACGCGTCGGCGGGCGGTTGATTACGGCCAGCGACGAGGCGTCGATGCCGAGTATGGCCGCGAGCAGCGCGCGGACGGGTTCGAGCAGCTCGGCCTGCTCGGCCAGGATCACCGTGTTGAGCGCCACCTCGTACTCGTGGAGGATGCGCTCGGCGCTGAAGCCGGCGGCGTAGTCGAGCCCGCTCAGCGTGCGGAACCACGAGTGGGCCACCACGATGTCGGCCACGGCCTGCTCGTGGAGCGCCTTCCAGTCGCCCTCCTGGCGCGAGTCGATGGGGATGAAGCGCGAGTTGTCGGCCCCGTCGCCCTCGCCCGCGCGCAGCATGAACATCACCTGCCCGGGGTTGCCGGCGAACTTGCTCTCGGCCAGCCGCACGATGCGGTCGGCCTCCTCGTCGCTGTCGACTCCGGCGTCGAGCAGCATGACGCCCGAGAGCTGGAACGAGTTGTCGAGCCGCGCGATGTTCCAGCGGTCGGTCTTGTAGGCGATGGCCGAGACGCCGAATCCGGCGATGTAGGGCGGCACGCCGTAGTGCTCGAACGCGGGTTCGTAATCCTTGTAGTGGACCATCGAGCGCAGCGTGCCGTCGGTCTGCGGTTCGAAGAGCGGGTAGAGCGGCAGCGTCTGCGCCTCCGAGGCGTCGAAGGCCGTCCAGTCGTGGTGGAGGATGATGTGTCGCGAGTCGCGCGCCACGCGGCAGCGCGAGGCGTCCTGATGGTAGAGCGAGAGAAACGAGTGGGCGGGGTCGGTCACCACCTCCAGGAAGGCGTTGCCGAAGAGCGCCTTGTCGAAGGCCAGGCGCGAGATGATGCGGCGCAGGCTCTCGCCGTCGCCGTTGGCCCGGTCGATGAAGGCCCTGAGCCGCGTCTGCCCCTCGTCGCAGGCGAAGCCCTTGCCGGCGATGTAGTCGGCCTTGTCGTTGATGATGCGCCGGTGGGTGGTCGAGCGGCGGGCCATCTGCGTCAGCGCCGCGGGGAAGAGGTTGTCGTCGCCCCAGCGCCAGATGCGCTCGTCGTCGATGCGTCCGGCGCCCAGCGTGAGGTAGGGATCGGTGCGGTTGGTCACGGCTACGGCCGTGCGGTGTCGTTCGGTGGGTGGATTCATGGGTTCGGAAGGTTCGGGCCGTCCGGGCGACCGGAGCGGGTGTGCACCCCGCGCCCCGGGCCGCGTCGTCCGGCGTTTTTCAAGATGGTTGTTCGGTCCGCAGCCGGCGCAGCAGGCCGGGCTCGTTTTTGCCCGCTTCGGATAAGTCCGAAGCGGCGGCCCGCAGCCGCCCGAGGCGGAGGGCCGCTCTTTTCGCTGTCGCTCGCAGAGCCGCCTCCGCCGGCTGCGGACCCGGGCCCGGCGTCGGGCGACCGATCCTACTGCCGGTAGGCGTAGCAGACCAGCGCCTCGTCCAATACGTCGCAGCCGGCCATGAAGAGCGCCCGCTGGCGGTTCTCCATCTCGTCGGGGTTGTACCACATGCGCACCTCGTTGCCGGGGAAGTCGGCCGTGTTGACCGCCAGGACGAGGTTGCGGCGGTCGGTCAGCATGCAGAACGACTGGTTGAACGTCGTGTCGGGGAGGTATTTGCCCAGGCGTACGTCGACGACCGGGATGCCGTGGTAGGCGAGCGTCTTGCGGCCGTTGATCGTGTCGACGTAGGCGGCGTCGGCCCCCTTCGCGTCGAGGTACTTCTCGTAGAGGTAGTAGAGGTCGGAGGTGACGAAGAACGCCAGCTGCCCCTCGGCGCGCAGGTCCTGGAGCCGTCCGTCGGCATGTTGCCACAGGTCGTCGAAGATCTCCACGGTGCGCCCGGGCTCGGCGAGCGAGGCGGCCGTGTAGGTCGCGGTGTGGATCTGCTCGTCGGCGGCGAACTCCTCGACGGCCTTCAGGAAGCCGTCGAAGGTGTTGTAACCCGACGCGGCGGCGCTGTCGCCCAGCCACATCGTGGCGCGGATGTTCTCGGCCACGGCCTGACGGAAGAGCGCCGTCTCGGCCTGTTCGAGCTCGGTGCCCGAGAGGTCGTCCATGTTGACGTCGGCGCGGGCGGCGATGCGCTCGAAGACCATCGAGAAGTAGTCGGCCGCCGAGAATCCCAGCTCGGCCTTGACGCGCTTGAGATGGATGGTCTTCTGGTACTTCGCGGCCGCGGCGCCGCCCGTCCAGCCTGCCGTGTCGTACTTCTGGAGGATGTTGCGCTGGCCGTCCCACAGCTGGACGGTGGTCGGCGCGGGGAGGTTGTAGAGGATTCTGACGCCCAGATCCCGGGCCGAGGCGCCCGTCAGCATGGGGCGGAAGAAGACGGTTTCCAGCTCGGTGCCGGTGTACTGTTTCGCATTTTCGAGGTAACTCATGGTAGTAGGTTTTTTTAGGTTCGGAGGGATGATTCCCCATTTTCGATTTTCAACTTTCAATTTTCAACGCTCAGCAGCTCTTGTGGAACCGCCGTGCGTCGTCGGCGTAGGCGCGCTGGTTGGCCGAGAGGATCGAATCGCCCAGCGACGGATCCTCGCGCGGGCGGGTGCGGGTCGGCGCCGCGGCGTTGCGGGCCCGTTCGGCGGCTGCGGCGGCCAGCGCTTCGGAGGTCGCGGCGGGGAGCGGCCGCCCGGGATCGTCGGTGTGGAGGACGTTGACCGGCTCGGGCAGCGGCTCTGCCGCGGGCTCGGCCCCGAGCCGCTCCATGAGACGCCGCCACCCCGTGCGCACCCCCTCGGCGATGCGCGGCAGGGCTGCGTCGACGGGCTGTTCTCCGCCCGCGATGCGGTCGGCGAGCCCTGCGGCGACGGTCTCGGCGGGCGAGAGCCAGCGCCCCGTGCCGTTGTTCTCGTCCATGAGGCGCTCGAACTCCTCGGCCGGGCGTCCCGAGCGGGCGGCATAGACCGCGGCGATGCGTTCGTCGGTGCGGCGCAGCAGGTCGACGGTCGCCGTCAGTTCCGCGGCGTTGCCTTCGGTCGAGCAGGCGGCGCGGTGGATCAGGTAGAGGGCGCTGGGGGCGATCTCGCGACACCCCTCCGACGCGGCCTGGGCGATGAGCGTCGCCGCCGAGGCGGTGTAGCCGTGGCAGCGGGTGGTGATGCGCCCCGGCAGCGAGCGCAGGGCGTCGTGGATCAGCAGGGCGTCGTTGACGTCGCCGCCCGTCGAGCGGATCTCGACGACGATTTCGCGGGCGTCGACCGCCGCGATGCGGCGCACCGTCTCGCGGAAGGTCTCGTAGGTGGCCACGCGGGCCTCGGGCTCGTCGAACTGCCACGCTTCGGGGACGCCGATCGTCCCCTCGATCTCGATGAGGCATGTGTCGGCCCGGTCGGTGATGCGGATGGATGGTTTCATCGTTTGGGTTGTTTGAAGGTTTCGTAATAGAGTGTTCTGACTTTGGCGTAGGAGCACCCCAGCTCCTCGGCGACACGGTACATCGCGCCGCAACGGGGCACGCCCCGGCTTTCGAGCCGCCCGATCTCGTCGGCCACCACGTGACGCTCGCAGGCCCTCAGGTCGAGCAGTCCCCGGTCGAGCAGCAGCTCTACGGCTCCGGCGGGCAGCTGCCCGCCGATGAGCCGGGCGAGCCGGGGCGCAAGGATGCGTTGGCGGCGGTTCATCGGCGCAGGGCGTTGGGGCCGTCGTCGCCCCGATCCTCGGGGTCCTCGGGCAGCCGGCGGAAGAGACAGCGCACCGAGGCCGCTTCGGGATCGTAGGCTTCGATGCGGCGGAGCGAGGCCAGGACGCAGCCGTCGCCCGTGTCGAGGCGGAAGACCGAGCGCAGCGACGGCGCCTCCGGCGAGGGGTTGCCGAGCGCCTCGAACTCGTGGGGCGCGATGCGCAGCCAAAGGGCGATCTCCTCGCCCGTGGCCTCCTGCTCCAGTTGCCGGTCGTAGAAGCGATGGAGCCCCTCGGCCCCGTCGCGGTCGTCGAATCCGAGTGTGAAGGGCTCCGCCAGGTCGTCGCCCGCGAAGTGGAACGCCGCGAGCGGGTAGGAGGCCTGACCCCAGGGGTGGCCCCAGCGTTCGCCCCCGGGCAGCGGGTGGAGGCCCGCATAGCCTACGATGCGCGGCGTGACGAACGATCCGTCGTCGGACGGGTCGTCGCGGTCGCCCGCCGAGAGCAGCAGGGCTGACGGTGCGTTGCGGTAGCTCCCGGCGACGCTCGCCGAGGCCGCGAAGAGCGGGTTCGGCACCACCTGCTCGCCCTCCCCGGCGGCGAAGGTCGGTGCCTCGTAGCTCCAGCTGCCCGGAGCGGCGCCTTCGTCGGTTTCGAGGCGTGCGGCGGCCCCTTCGCCGGTGCGGTAACGCCAAGTGCGCTTCTCGGCATGGCTGGGGGCGAGCATCCGCCGCTCGACGGGATGCGCGAAGTCGGTGCGGTCGCTCCAGTCCGTCTCGGGCCCGGCGTAGAAGGCGTCGGCGGGCTCCACCGTGACCGTGCGGGTGCGGCGGTCGGTGTGGAAGCGGAGGTTGAACAGGTGGGCGAGCGCCGCGAGCAGCCCGGCCTGCCGGATGCCTCCCCGGGCGACGTCGGCGAAGGCGAGCGGCGTGCCGTAGCCCGGTGCGGCCTGGAAACTGCTCGCCACGCGGCACTCCCGGTGCAGCGTGAGCCGCATGCCCGGTTCGGCGCCGCCGAAGTAGATGAGATCGAACCGCGCGGGCGACGACGGCGAGCAGCGCCGGGCGGTGTCGCGGACCTTCAGCGTCACGGTGGTCGTCCCCGTTTCGCCGATGTGGCCGTCGTAGAGGGCCCAGTCGCCCGCGTAGGGGGCCCACGTGCCGTCGCTCCCCCGCACGTGCAGCTGCGGGTCGGTCGCCGTGCCCGACGCCGGGACGACGACCCGGGCCGAGCGCCCTTCGAAGTCGCTCCACTGCACCCCTGCCACCCCGTTGCGGGTGTAGACGAGGCGGTAGCATGCCTCCGCGGCGTGGTCGAAGACGATCGCCAGGTAGCTGTGCCCGGGTGCGATGGCCGCCCGCCGGTCGGCATAACGGTTGGCCAGCGGGCAGCTCACCTCTGCTCCCGGACCCAGATAGATCACATCGTAGCCCCGCAGCCGCGTGCGGTCGAGGATGCGGTGGTCGGTGGTGTAGCGCAGCGTGTATTCGAACGCCGCGTCGACCTCGGCCGTGGGGGTGAAGCGGACGGCGCCGTCGACGGTGTCGAAACACCCGCCGTTGTTGCGCAGTCCGGTCATGGGCTCGCCGTTGGCGTCGGGCGTCAGCGGCACGGCCGTGTCGACTAAGTTGCCCACGGTGTGGGCGAGGGCCTTGGGGTCGGCGTAGACGCGTCCTACGTCGTCGCCCGTCGCCGACGCTTCGTCCCGCCGCCCCGCGACGAAGCCCATCCGCGCGTCGAGCGCCGCCGTGTCGCGCCGGGCGTAGGCGCCGCTCATGTAGAGCGAGCGGAAGAACTCCGAGGCGAAGAAGCGGCTCTGCACCGTGTAGCCCGCCTCGGCGAAGATCCGCTCCGCGAGCGAACGGATGTGGAGGAAGGGGCGGTAGTCGTCGACCGAGAGCATCCGTTCGTCGGGCAGCAGGTCCTGCGGGGCGTTGCGCTGCGGCCAGGCGTCGCGCGCCACGGGGAAGAACTTCACGGGGTCGCTGCCCGTCCAGCCCGCGCATACGGTGGCCGTGTCGAGCCGCATGCGGAGATCGAAGCCCAGCTGGTCGAGGGTGCGCAGCGCCGCCTGCCGGGCCCATGCGGCCCCACCCTCGCGGATCTGGAGCGTGTAGCCCGCTTCGGAGAGGGCCAGCAGCCGGACCGTGCCTTCGAACAGCAGCGCCCCCTCGGCCCGCAGCTCGGCGCGGTGGAGCGTGGCGTCGAACCGTTCGGCGCCGTGGGGGTCGCGGGCGAAGCGGGTCGCTCGGTCGTTGCGCGGGGTCGCCGGGAGCTCGATCGTCAGCGACCGCCCCGTGCGGCAGGCGTCGATGTCGGCGGCCGTGTCGGCATCGTATCCCGGAATGCGGATCGGGGCGTCGCCCAGGTCGCAGGGCATCTGGTCGATCGTCAGTTCCATGGCAGGGCTTCTCTGGCGGTGGAACGGATCTCGATGTCGAACGTGCCGAGTGCGCCGTGGCGGCGGATCGCGGCCTCGGTGGTCAGCACGTCGACGGGCCGGTACGCCCCGCCCGTGCAGGCCCACACCTGCGGTGCGGCGAGCAGGCCGGCCAGCGCTTCGAGCGTCTCGCCCGTTTCGCAGGCCGAGCGCAGGAGGTCGCGCCGCTCCCGCTGCGTCGTCGTGGCGACGTGCTCTTCCGAGCCGCAGGCCCGGCGCTTGGCGGCGGCGATCGTCGTCCGCA
The DNA here is from genome assembly GCA_947364365.1 of uncultured Alistipes sp. GTDB lineage: Bacteria > Bacteroidota > Bacteroidia > Bacteroidales > Rikenellaceae > Alistipes. The sequence continues at coordinate 92,569 of CANASP010000003.1, read as the reverse complement.
CTCCGACGGGGAAGGTGTAGTGCTCGATCGACCCCTCGGCCGTGCGCCACGCCAGTCGCTGCGCCCCCTCGGGCGCGGGGAGCAGCGTGTAGCCGATGCGGCCGCAGGGTCCTGCGTCGACTTCGAGGCGTTCGGCTCCGGCGAAGTCGTCGGCCGCGATGCGGAAGAGGAGGAGCCCTCCCGTCGCCGTGCGGTAGCTGCGTGCGTCTGTCGTGCGGTGGTCCGAAGCCGTGACGGTGACGGTCAGCGCCCCTTCGTGCAACAGCGTCAGCTCGTCGCACTCGCCCGGCGCGAGGAGCCGTTCGCGCGGCATCGACGTGAGCAGCGCCGGGGCCGCCGCCTCGCCCGCGCAGGGGAGGAAGGTGCGGGATGCGGCGGTCGCCGTTCCGTCGAGCGTCCCTGTCGCCTCGGCGACGACCCGAAGGGTGCGGTCGGTCGCTTCGCAGAAGCCCGTGGAACCGGAGGAGGGGACGAAGCGCAGGGCCCTGCGTAGCAGGGGCGCGACGTCCGAGGCGAAGGAGGCGACGCCGGTGAAACGTCTGGCGCCGAGCGGCGCGCGGGTCGCTGCGTCGTAGAGCCGCAGGTCGAAGGTCTGGGGCGCGCTGCCTGCGACGCCGTAGAGGAGCCGGCCGCCGAGCGGCGCTCCCGAGAGCGGAATTCGGGTGAAGAGAGCCATCGAGAAGTGGGTGGTTTGAGGTTGGAAATGCGGGCGGATCGCTGCGGCGCCGCAGCGGCACGGGGTCTCTCCCGGGAGGCGGGACGCCCCGGGCCGGCCTTCTGCCCGACGCGGGGAAACCCGGGCGGACCGTGAGGCGGCGGACGGACCCGGCGGCAAGGGGCCGGGGTGTCGATAACGTGTTGACGAAATGTTGAAAGATGTTGATAAGGGTCGCTATACGATTGAGAACCAATCTGCAATCATTGTCGATAACCGGCGCGTGAAGGCCTGGATGCTGTTCATCGATGGGACAAATATACGACGGCCGATACCCCCTTGTCAAGACCCCGGCGCACTTTTTCCATGAATTGTGGAAAAAATCGCGAATTTTGACGTACCTTTGTCCGATCGAACCAATCTTCGAACTCTCTATGGACGATGGCCACAGTCACCCGTATAGCCGCCGTGTCGTATCTCGATACGATACCCTTCCTCTATGGGGTCGCGCACGCAGCTGAGCTGCGGGCCGAACTGCTGTTGTCCGATTTTCCCGCCGTCATCGACCGTTTCCGCCGGGGCGAAGCCGACTTCGCGCTGGTGCCCTCGCACGTCGTCCCGTCGCTCGAAGGGGTGCGGCCGGCCACCGACTACTGCATCGCCGCGCCGTCGCCCGTGATGATCGCGGCCCTGGCCCAGTGCGAGCCCGAGGCCGGCATCCTCGCCTATTTCTACGGCGACGACGCCCCGCTCGCCCCGCTGCTCGCCGCCGCCGAGCCCTTCCCCTATGCCGTGTGGGTCGCCCGCGCCGATGTCGATCCGTCGGTCGAGGAGGCTTTCCGGCTCGCGCTGACCGAGGGGCTGGAGCGCATCTACGAGGCGGTGGTCGAGTACGGCTATGCCGGAAAGTCCTACGACGCCTACGGCTACCTGACCCGTCTGGACTATGTCTTCGGCATGGAGCGGCGGCGGGCGCTCGAAAAGTTCTGGGACGAGGGGCTGAAGACCGCCCCGCGCGCCAATCCCGGCTGAAGGGGTTAGCGGACCCCGGGTCCGCCTCTCTTCGGTACACGGATTCCAGAACTTAACAGAGAGCGCACCAAATGATTACCATCTATCTCAAGCAGTACAACAAGATCATCCGCAACGCCGACACGCGGCTCTTCGACGAGCTGGGTTACGACGACATCCTGTGGATCGACATGATGCTGCCCACGATCAAGGAGCAGAAGGCGGTCGAGAACTTCATGGAGATCGGCCTCCAGACCCAGCAGCAGGTCGAGGAGATCGAGTCGACCTCGAAATACTCCGAGAACGAGAACGCCATCATCTCCAACTCCAACTTCTTCGTGCCCACGGGCGAGTCGTTCGTCGTCGAGCCCGTCTCGTTCATCATCTCCAACGAGGGCGTGCTCGTCTCGGTGCGCACGGCCGAGTCGCGCACCTTCCGCGAGACGGAAAAGCGGCTCCAGATGAACTACCGCAGCTATTCGACGGGCTACCACCTCTTCATCTCGCTGTTGGAGGTGCGCATCGACTACGATGCCGACATGGTCGAGCTGGTGGCCAAGCAGGTCGCCTCGCTGTCGAAGGCGATCAACTCCGAGGACGCGATCGACAAGCAGGTGCTCCACCGCATCAGCGCCCTTCAGGAGAGCACCATGTTGCTGCGCGAGAACATCTTCGACCGCCAGCGCGTGTTGTCGGGCATCCTCCGCTCGGAGCGCTTCCCCAACGATATCTACCCCCGCCTGCAACTGATGATCAAGGACGTCAACTCGCTCATCAACCACGCCGACTTCAGCTTCCAGCGTCTGGACTACATCCAGGACGCCGCGCTGGGTCTTATCAACATCGAGCAGAACGAGATCGTCAAGATCTTCTCGGTGGCGGCGGTGATCTTCCTTCCGGCGACGCTCATCGCCTCGATCTACGGCATGAACTTCCGCGTGATGCCCGAGCTGGAGTGGGTCTGGACCCTTCCCAACGGCTGGACCGTCCCCGTGGGATATATCTTCGCCATCCTGCTCATGCTCTTCTGTTCGGGGCTCACGATGTGGTATTTCAAATACCGCAAGTGGCTCTGACCGGCCCTCCGGCCGCGGGCAGGTATGAAAAATCCCGATCCTTGCGCAGGATCGGGATTTTTTCTTCGGACGCCCCGTGCGGCGGGGCTCGCTGGATGCCGGCAGGCGCGATTACCGCTGCGCCTGCTTGTCCTGCAACCTCTTTTCCAGCATCTTGATCCAGTAGCCGCCCACCACCGACCGGGCCTGGAAGCCGCGCTGCTCGGCGCGGTCGGTCCATACCCAGTCCGACATCGGCACGCGGTCGGTCGTCTCGTTCATGAAGTCCCAGATGGGCGCCACCATCGCCTCGAAGGCGGCGCGGTCGTCGCACAGCGTCGCTGTCCACAGCACCCAGTCGGTCTTGGTGTAGGCCTGGCGGTTGTCGAGCGGCAGACCGTAGCGGTTCTGCACCGTGGGGTAGAAGGCCGTCTCGCGGGCGCGTACCTCGTCGGGGAAGATACCCCAGCCGAAGAGCTTGTCCCACACCAGGTTGTATTTCTGGCTCCAGCTGCCCGGACGGTCGAACGTCAGGCGGTAGTGGTCGCCGTCGTCGGCCATCTCGACCCAGCGGGCCGCCAGCTCGCGGGCCGTCGACGTGTAGCGCTCGGCCGTCTCGGTCTCGCCGCGCAGCGCGGCCAGATAGCCGTAGGAGGCGATGCCCAGGATCGCCTTGATCGAGAGGTTGGCGTTGTGGGCGAAGTGGCCCGCGAAGTCGTCGGTGCAGAGCTGGTTCTCGGGGTCGAGGCCCTTCTCCACCAGGTAGTCGGTCCAGGTGGTGAGCGTCTCCCAGTGGCGCGAGGCGTAGTCGGCGTTGCCCTCCACGGCTGCGATGGCTGCCGTGAGGATCAGCATGTTGCCGCTCTCCTCGACGGGCATGTCGCCGCCGTAGGTCTGGCCGTTGGCCAGCGGGTAGGTGCCCACGTCGTGCGAGGGGAAGGGCTTGGTCCAGCGGCCGCTCTCGCTGAAGTCGAAGATGGCGTTCATCATCCCCTCGACCAGCCGGGGGTTGTAGCAGAGGAACATCGGCGCCGAGGGGTAGGTGATGTCGACCGTGCCGATCGATCCGTTGCTGAAGTTCTCCTTCGAGAGGAAGCGGATCTCCCCGTCGGGGGCCTCGATGAGCTTGTGGGCGCTCACGGCCTGGCGGTAGGCCGTGGCGCAGAGCTCGGCGTAGGCGCGGCCGCCCGCAGCCTCGGCCTCGCGCATGAGCTGCCGGTCGAAGGCGTCGCAGCGCGCGCGGAGGGCCGGGAACTGGCGCTCGGCGTCGGAGAACAGGTCAGCGCTCGACCGGTCGCCCTTGCGGTTCCACCACGGCCGCATGTTCTCGCCGAAGTACTGGATCGAGTAGCCGTCGTCGTAGCCGACCAGAACATGGCCGTCGCTCCGCTTGGCTGTCCCCAGGTCGTGCGCGAGGGCCAGCTGCTGCGTGGTGTGGCGGCGCGGTGCGAGCGACTCCTCGGGGGCGCCGTCGAGGAAGGCGCGGCGGATCGTCGCCTCCTCGCCGATGCGGCAGGTGACCTCGGCGTCGGGAGCCGCGAGGAAGAAGTGGCCCCAGTCGATGGTCACGTGGTCGCCCTCGCGCCCGAGTACGGGCTGGTCGACCGATCCGGTGCGCAGCAGGCGGAGCCCCGAGGCGTCGAATCCGTCGCTCTCTGACTCCATGTCGCCGTAGATGGCCCAGGCGGGCGACGCCTCGAAGTAGATCTCCACGGCGTGGGCCTTGCCGTCGTTCGATGTGGCCTCGTAGGCGATGTAGTTGACCGGGCGCGACACCAGTTCGAGGTCGTCGAGCAGCAGCGGGGCAATGAAGTCGACCTTCAGGTCCACGGGGCCGCACGTGAAGAGGTAGTGAGTCTGCGTGGCCTGCACGTCGACCTGCCGCTGGATCGCCGTCTCGGCGAAGAAGGTGTCGATGGGGCGCTGGGACAGCAGGCCGAAGTCGACGAGAGCGGCGCCGCCGCGGTCGATACAGCGGGCGGCGATGACGTTGCGTCCGGGGTGGAGCGCCGCGGTCAGCTCGCCCGCGAGCGGCAGGCGCTCGTCGTGGTGGCAGTCCCGCTCGGCTACCGCCAGGCGGCCGTTGACGTAGATCTCCACGTCGTCGTCGTTCGAGTAGGTGAGCCACAGCGTGCAGGCGAGCTCCTCGGCCGTGAGGTCGATCTCGCGGCGCACCCAGATCGTGTCGCCCGACCAGCGCGTGCGGGCCGTGCGCTCGTGCTCCGAGCCGAAGGCCCCCTCGCCGCGGCGCCATGCGCGGTCGTCGAAGTCGGGCTGCATCCACCCCTCGGCCGGTGCCGTGCGGGTGTAGCGCCCCTGCCAGGGGGTGTCGGCGGCGTCGGGCGCCACGATGTCGAACTGCGGCCGCTCCTTGCCCATGAACCGGTAGGGACGTCCGTCGACCTTCGCCACGCCGAGCAGCTGGAACTCGTCGCCCGTCCAGTGGCGCACGACGTCGTCGTAGAGGTTGTCGGCGAACGACCATCCCGCGGTGTAGGGGTCGATCGTGATGAGCGGGTAGGCCGAGGGGCGCAGTCGGTTGGGCCGGTGGTCGGCCCCGGTGCCGCAGCCGCAGAGAGCGGCCGCCAGCAGGCAGAGGGTCAGGAGTCGTTTCATATTGGATGAATTGGTTTTTGCGTTTTGCGGGAGTGTAAAGATAGCGCTTTTCCGGTCGAATTTCCTATCCCGTTTTTCTTCTTTCTTTAGAAAGAAGCGCTGCGGAGGCTGCCCATTGGACGAAATTTGCTATATTTGCACGATTATGCTCGAAAAACTGGCGAAACAGACGGCCGTCTACGGCATCAGCACCATCGTGGTGAGGTTCCTGAGCTACCTGCTCACGCCTTACTACACGCGTGTGTTCGGCCCCGGCACCTACGGCATCGTCACCGACGTCTACGCCCTGATCCCGCTGGCGCTCACGCTCCTTACGATGGGCATGGAGTCGAGCTACTTCCGCTTCTCGGCCCGCGCCGAGGCCGCGGGGGGCGACGTGCGTGCCGCCAAGCGGCGGCTCTTCGCCACCACGTGGGGCGCTACGTCGCTCGCCGCGCTCGTTTTCTTCGTCCTTGTCGTCGCCTGTCGCGGCGGCGTCGCCCGCGTCATGGGCGAGGCCTATGTCGCCCATCCCGGGTACGTGGCGTGGGTCGCCGCGATCGTGCTGTTCGACGTCTGGTCGTGCATCCCCTTCTCGCGGCTGCGCGAGCAGGGGCGCTCGCTGACGTTCGTGGGGCTCAAGGCGCTCAACGTCGTGCTCAACGTCGCCCTGGCCCTGGCCTTCGGCGCCGCGGGGCTCTTCTCGTCCGATTTCGGCGTGGGGTGGGTCTTCGTCGCCAACCTCGCGGCGAGCGTCGCGACGTGGGCCATGATCCTCGCGACGGTCGATCGCACGCTTCCCCGCATCGACGGCACGCTGCTCCGCGCGGTCTTCGCCTACTCGCTGCCGCTGCTCCTGGGCGGGCTGGCCGGCACGGCCGGCGAGTTTCTCGATCGCCAGCTCATCAAGTACCTCGTCCCCGAGACGGTGGCGATGGCCCAGCTGGGCATCTACGGCGCCATCACCAAGATCGCCGTGGTGATGATGCTCTTCTACCAGATGTACCGCCTGGCGGCCGAGCCCTTCTTCCTCTCCAACTTCCGCAAGGAGGATTTCGTGGCGATGAACGCCGCCGCGCTCAAGTACTACGTCATCGCCTCGATGGCGATCTTCCTCGGCATCGCCCTCTTCCGCGATCTGTTCGCCCTGATCGTCGGCCGCGACTTCCGCGAGGGGATCTTCATCCTCCCGGTGGTGCTGGGAGCCAACGTGCTGGCGGGCGTGTGGCTCAACCTCTCGTTCTGGTACAAGCGCGAGGAGCGCACCTCGCTGGCGATCGTCGTCACGGGGGCGGGCCTCGCGGCGATGCTCCTTTTCGGCTCCGCCGCGATCCGCGCCTGGGGCTACTACGGCGCTGCCTGGGCCCGTCTGGCGAGCGAGGCGACGATGGTCGCCGTCAGCTGGTGGCTCAACCGCCGCTACTTCCCCACGCCCTACGACTGGCGGCGCATCGGCGAGTATGTCGTCGTGGCCCTCGCCGTCTTCTTCGCGTGCGAGGCGGCGATGCGCGCCGTCGCCTGCCCTGCGGCGGGCTATGCCTTCGATTGTCTGATGTTCGCGGCCTACCTGGCCTATGTCGTCCGCCGCGAGCGGATCGACGTGGGGGCGTTGGCCCGATCGGTATTGAAACGCAAATAAGATGAAACGAACCCTTCTTGGCGGCGCTGCGGCGCTGATTCTCGCCCTCTCGGGGGCTGCCTGCGGCGGCCGTGCCGCGCGCGTGGCCGGCGATGCCGGCGGCCGCGACGTCGAGGCGGTGATGCACACCACGGCGGGCGACATCCGCCTCGTGCTCGACGGGCGCACGCCCCGCCACCGCGATAACTTCGTGCGCCTGGCGCGCGAAGGCTTCTTCGACTCGCTGCTCTTCCACCGCGTCATCGAGGGCTTCATGATCCAGGGCGGCGATCCCGACTCGCGCCGCGCTCCGGCCGGGCAGCCGCTCGGCGAGGGCGACGCGGGCTACGAGCTCGACGCCGAGATCGTCTACCCGGCGCTGGCCCACACGCGCGGGGCGCTGGCCGCCGCCCGCGAGGGCGACGCGACCAACCCCCTCCGCCGCTCGTCGTCGAGCCAGTTCTACATCGTCTGGGGCGGCGCGATGGACGACGCGCAGCTCGACCGCGTGCAGGAGCGCGTGGCCTCCGCCACCGGCGGCCGTGCGGTCATCACCGACTCGCTGCGGGCGCTCTACCGCACGGTGGGCGGCACGCCCCACCTCGACGGGCAGTACACCGTCTTCGGCCGCGTCACCGAGGGGCTCGACGTGGTGGAGGCGATCCAGCGGGTCGCCACCGACGCGCTGGACCGTCCGAAGGAGGACGTGCGGATTCTCGGAGTGGAAATCCTCGAAGAGTAACTGCCGACCATGCGATTCGCCGATATCATAGGACAGGAGGAGCTCAAGCGGCGTCTGGTGCAGGCGGTCGACTCGGGCCGGGTGAGCCACGCCCAGCTCTTCACGGGAGCCGCGGGCTCGGGCGCGCTGGCGTTGGCCGTGGCCTACGTGCAGTATCTGTGCTGCCGCCACCGCCGCGACGGCGACTCGTGCGGCGAATGCCCCGACTGCCGGCAGATCGCCGACCTGGCCCACCCCGACCTGCATCTGGTCTTCCCGGTCAACCGGCAGGGCAAGAAGTCGGGCGAGGCGGTCCTGAGCGATAGCTTCCTGCCGCAGTTCCGCGCCCTGTTCGCCGAGCGGGGCGGCTACTTCTCGCCCCGCGAGTGGTTCGACCGGCTCGACCTGGGCAAGACCCTCAAGGGGATGATCTCGGCCAAGGAGGCCGACGGCATCATCCGCAAACTCTCGTTCAAGAGTTTCGAGGCCGACTACAAGACCATGCTGGTCTGGCTGCCCGAGACGATGAACGAGGAGGCGGCCAACAAGATCCTCAAGATCCTTGAGGAGCCCTGGGAGCGCACGCTCTTCATCCTCGTTTCGGAGCGCCCCGACCGGCTGCTGGCCACGATCCTCTCGCGCACGCAGGAGGTCGCCGTGCCGCGCATCGCCCCCGAGGTGCTCGAGGGCGAGGCCGTGCGGCTGGGGGTCGGCGACGCGGCCCGGGCCCATGCGCTGGCCCGCCTCTCGGGCGGCGATGTGCTGGAGCTGCGGCGCCTGGCAACGGGCGACGACGATGCCGCGCGGCGCGATAACTTCGAGCTCTTCTGCTCGCTCATGCGGTTGAGTTACAACGATAAGCACCTCGAACTGATCGGCTGGGCCGAGGAGGCCGCGCAACTCTCGCGCGAGCAGCAGCGGGCGCTGCTCGTCGATGCCGCGCGCCTGCTGCGCGAGAGCTTCATGCTCCACGCCGGGCTGGGCCGCATCGGCTACCTGTGGGGCGACGAGCTGGCCTTCTGTTCGAAGTTCGCCCCCTTCGTCGGCTCGCAGAACATCGAACCGCTCGTCGCCGAGATCGAGACGGCGATGGCGCAGCTCTCGCAAAACGGCAACCCGACGATCGTATTCACCCATTTCGCTCTCTCGGTGAGCAAGATGATCAAACACCTGTAAGGCTATGGCACGAGTTTTTCTGCTGGCCGGAGGCAATACCGGCGACGTGAAGCGGACGCTTCAGACCGCGCAGCAGCGCATCAACGCCCGCGTGGGCGCCGTCATGCGCTGCTCCCACCGCTACGAAAGCGAGGCGTGGGGTTTCTCCTCCGAAGCGCGTTTCTGGAATCAGGCGCTGGAGGTTGCGACCGACCTTACGCCCGAGGAGGTGCTCGACGCCTGCCAGGCCATCGAGCAGGAGCTGGGGCGCAACCGCGCGGCCGAGCAGGTCGAGAAGGCCGCGACGGGGGCGCTCTACGCCTCGCGGCCGATCGACATCGACATCCTCTTCTACGACGACGAGGTGATCTCGACCGAGCGCCTCGCGGTGCCCCATCCCCGCCTGGCCGAGCGGGCCTTCGCGCTCGTGCCGCTCGCCGAGATCGCCCGCGCGAAGCGCCACCCCGCGACGGGACGGAGCGTGGGCGAGATGCTCGAGGAGCTGAAAGCAGTTGAAAATTAAAAATGAGAAATTAAAAATTGAAAATTAAGTTTTCATACCTCTTCGCTCTCGTCGTTTTGGTCGCCGGGTGCTCCAAGTCGGTGCTCCGCGAGACCGACTACGTGCTCAAGCCCCTCGTGCAGCTCTCGTCGGGCGATCTGCTCCGCAACGTCGAGGGGGCCCGCGCCTACGCCTTCGACGCCGATACGGCGGCGTGGACCGTCGCGTCGTACGACGACGCCCTCCAGGGTGTCATCACCTCGCGCTCGAACCCCTCCGAGCGGATCGCCCTCCCCTCCGCCGTGGCCGAACCCGTCGCCGACGAGGCGCTGGCCGGGCGGATCGCCATGCACCTCGCGCTGCCCACGCAGCTCGTCGTGGCGGTCGATCCCGCCGATCGGCTCTACGCCTTCACCCAGGTGAATATGCCCGAGAACCTGCCCGCGCTCTACGTGACGCTGCCGTTCAAACCCTACCGCGAAGGCCGGGAGTACCGCGAGGGCGACTGGATCTTCCGTAACGACTTCTACGAGCCCCTCGCCGAGCTCGACTGCCTCCTGCGGCCGCTCGTCCAGACGGAGGAGGAGGGTGCGGAGGAGCCTCTCCCCGTCTCGTCGTCGGCCGTGCGCGCCTACGCCTACGTCGCCGATACGACCCTCTGGCGCGTCGCCTCCTACCAGGATGCGCTCAACGGCGTCATCACCTCGAAGAACGACCCCGGCCAGCGGCGCGATGCCCCCAATTTCACGGCCTACCCCGACGAGGAGGTCGGGGCCTTCCGCATGACCGTCTCCGATCGCTCGCTCATGGTCGTGGTGGTCGACCGCACGTCGTCGCGCTACGCCTACTGCCAGGTCGCTGTCGATCTGGAGGGCGAGTCGCCCGTCCTCTCCGTGGTGTTCCGTCCGTGGCGCCGCGAATACCTCTATGTCGAGGAGGGGTGGCGCATGGTCGACGAAAGTTTCGAACCCGCCGCCGATGCGGCCCGAATCCCGCTGCGATGAACCGCCGAACGACCGATCTCCGCTGCCCGAAGGCCCCGCGTCTCGTGCGCTGGGCCGTGCTGCTGCTCTTCCTGCCGGCTTTCCTGAGCCGCTGCGCCAGCATGATGACCCCCACGGGGGGACCGCGCGATACGCTGCCCCCGGCGATCGTCGCCCTCACCCCCGACAACTTCTCGACCGATCGTCCCACCTCGGGCCACGAGCGCATCTACATCGAGTTCGACGAATTCATCCAGCTCAAGGACCAGCAGAAGGAGTTCTTCACCTCGCCCGCCATGCGCAAGAAACCGCTGGTGACGCTGCGCGGCCGCGGCATCGTCGTCCAGCTGCGCGACACGCTCGACGAGAACACCACCTATGCGCTCAACTTCGGCAGCTCGATCCGCGACAACAACGAGGGCAACCCCCTCTATTCGATGCGCTACGTCTTCTCCACCGGGCCCACGATCGATTCGATGGTCCTCTCGGGCTACACGGCCGACAGCTACAAGTCCGACTCGGTGCCCAAGAGCTTCATCTGGTTCTTCCCGCCCGACTCGACGGCCCGCACTCCCGATTACGATTCGACCGTCTTCAAGCACCGCCCCGCCGTGATCGCCCGGGCCGAGACCAACGGCATCTTCATCGCCCAGAACCTCAAGCCCGTCGACTACCTCGTCTATGCCGTCGAGGACCGCAACGACAACCAGCTCTACGACCCCGGCGTCGATCAGGTCGGCTTTCTCGACCGGGCCTACAACCCCGCCCGGATGCCCGATTTCGCCATCTGGTACGACTCGCTCCGCCACTATGTCTCGGCCGAGCCGCAGTTGTACCTGCGCATGTTCACCGACCGGGCCTTCCGCCGCCAGCTGCTCACCCTGAGCGAACGGCCCCTGCAACACAAGGCGATGCTCTACTTCGGCGCCTCCCGCCCCTGCGTCGAGGAGATCGTCTTCGACAGCATCCCCGCCGAGCGGGTGATCTGGGACCCCCAGACCCTCGGCCGCGATACGGTGGCCCTGTGGTTCGACATGGCTCCGGAGGCGCTGCCCGACACCATCCGCGGGCGTATCACCTACCTGAAGCACGACACGCTCAACCGCCTGCAACCCACGACCGAACGGCTGACGCTGCCGTGGCGCCGGATCGAGTCGAAGGCCGAGGAGCGCGAGCGCGAGAAGCTGGAGCGTGCGCGCCGCAAGGCCGAGGAGGCGGGCGAGGAGTGGAAGGAGCCCGACAAGCCCAACCCCTTCGCCTACAAGCTCCCGCTCAAGGGCGAGGTGAACCCCGAGCAGGAGCTCACGATCGACTTCGACTACCCGCTGCGGTCGATCGACTCGTCGCGCCTGCTGCTCACGCGGACGATGGCCGACGGCACGATCGAGGACCTTCCCGTGAGGATGGAGCGCGATACGGCGCAGTTGCGCCGCTGGCGGATCCGTGCGCCGTGGAAGCTGGAGGGCGACTACACGCTCACGCTTCCCGCGGGCGTCTTCACCGACATCGCGGGGATGTCCAACGATTCGATCGTCGGCCGCTATACGGTCGCCGACCCCGAGCAATACGCCTCGGTGCTCCTCCATGTCGAGGGGCGCGACCCCGAGGCGAAATACATCGTCCAGCTGCTCGACGGCACGGGGGCGCTGAAGCAGGAGCGGCGCGACGTCGCCACGGGCGACGTGCGCTTCAACTATGTCCCGGCGGGCGAGATCCGCTTCCGCGTCATCGAGGACCTCAACGGCAACGGCACGTGGGACACCGGCTCGCTCGTCGGGCAGCGCCAGCCCGAGCGCACCGAGATCTACGTCAACGACGAGGGGATCGACACCTTCTCGACGAAGGCCAACTGGGAGTTCGAACTGACGATGGACATGCGGCGGATCTTCGCACCCGTGACCATGCAGTCGCTCACGCGGCTGCTCGACGAGCGCGAGGCGCAGCGGCTCCAGCGCGAAGCCGCCAAACGGGCCAAGGAGGGGAATAAAAACCGGAACGACCGCTCCGACCGGTCGGAGCGCGGGCGGATCGACAATTCGATGAGCGCCACGGGCAACATGTTCAACCAATTCAGATGACGATGCGAACGACGATAAAAACGGCGGTGACGCTTCTCGTCGCCCTGGTGTCGTGGCACTCCGCCGCGGCGCAGCATACGCTGGGCTTCATCGCCGGCTACGGCATGAGCTCGGGCCGTATCGATCCGGCGGTCGAGAAGCGGGCCGTGTGGGGAACCTACGGCGGCGGCCTCTCGTGGCGCTACTACGGCCGCCAGCGCATCATCGGCGGCTTCGGCATCGACCTGGAGTTTCTCCAGCAGGGTTTCTCCTACGCCCAGAACACCGCGCAGGTCGACGATCCGGCCGATTACCTTTATTATACGCGCCGCATCAACTCGATCGTGCTGCCCATCGTCTGGCAGCCCCACTTCTACATGTTGCGCAACCACGTGCGGGTCTACCTCGAAGCGGCCGCCACCTTCTCCTGCAACCTCTCGTCGACCTACGAGAACGAGGCGGCGCGCGAAGCGGGCGATCCGGCCTGGCGGGGCGACTACCCCTTCAAGCTCGCGCGCGACAACCGCTGGGGCTACGGCCTGGCGGGCGGCGGAGGCATCGCCTTCCTCGTGGGGCGGTTCGAGCTCAACTTCCGCGTGCGCTACTGCTTCGGTTTCTCGGACATCGTGCGCAACCGCAACCGCTATGCGGGCAACGCGCTCGACGGTCCCGAAAACCCCTTCTACAGCACCCCCTCGCGGTCGCCGATCGACAACCTCTCGATCGGTGCGGGGCTGAACTTCCGTTTCAACAAACAGGGTTTCGAGGCGTGGAAGCCGCGGCCCAAGCGGTCGAAGAACCGCGAAGTGTTCAAATACGATTTCACACATTGATTATGGAAACTACCCGTCAGCAGAAAATCGCCATGCAGATCCGCAAGGATGTCGCCGAGATCCTCCAGAAGGAGGGTGCGCAGATCGTCCGCGGCTCGCTCGTGACGGTCACGTCGGTGCGCGTGTCGCCCGATTTCGCCTATGCCAAGATCTACGTCAGCGTCTTCCCCTTCGACCGCAGCGCCGAGGTGATGCGCGCATTGGAGCGCGAGAACTGGTTCGTCCGCCGTGCCCTGGGCCAGCGCATGCGCAACCAGATCAAGAGCATTCCCGAGTTGCAGTTCTTCCTCGACGACTCGCTCGAATACATCGAAAACATCGACAAGGCCCTCGGTAACGATTGAGACCCGTGCTTTCCCGGTTTTTCGCCCGTCGCTACCTCTTCTCGCCCGACTCGCGGTCGGTGGTCAACCTCATCTCGGGGGTGAGCGTGGCCGCCGTGGCCATGCCCGTCGCGGCGATGATCGTCCTGCTGTCGGTCTTCAATGGCTTCGAGAGCCTCGTCCGGTCGATGTATTCGGCCTTCGACGCCGAACTGACGGTGACCCCCGTGCGGGGGCGGACGTTCGCCCCCGCGCAGCTCGACACCGCGGCCCTCGCCCGTGCGGAGGGGGTCGGGGCGCTGTCGTTCGTCCTGGAGCAGGAGGTGCTCGTCGAACACGACGGGCGGCAGGCCACCGCGACGCTGCGGGGTGTCGACGGCGCCTATTTCGACGTGCTGCCGCTCGACGGCGCCTTGCGCGGCGGCGGTGCGGGGCTCGACGGCGACGGGCGGCTCATCCTGGGCCAGGCGCTGGCCTCCCGGCTGCGCATCCGCCGCGACGGCGAGCCGGTCGACCTCTATGCCGTCCGTCCGGGCGGCTTCTCGTCGCTCCTTCCCATGGCCAACTACTCCCGTGCGCAGATCGCCGCGGGGGGCTTCTTCTCGCTCGACCTCGACACCGAACGACGCTACCTGCTCGCTCCGCTCGCCGTGGCGCAGGAGCTCTCCGGCCGCGACGGCCGGGTCTCGGCGCTCGTCGTGCGGCTCCTCCCCGGGGCCGATGCCGCCGCCGCGAAGCGGGTTGTCGGGCGCATCGCGGGATCCGATTTCCGCGTCGCGACGCGCCACGAGCTCCGGGCCTCGTTCTACCGCATCATGACCTACGAGAAGTGGGGCATCTTCTGCATCGCGCTGCTGGTGATGATCGTCGCCTCGTTCTCGGTGGTCGGCGCGCTGGCCATGTTGGTCGTCGAGAAACGGCGCGACATCGCCACGCTGCGCGCGTTGGGCGCCCCGACGGCGCTCGTCCGCTCGATTTTCCGCTGCGAAGGGCTGCTGATCTGCGCCTGGGGCGGGGCGATCGGCGCCGTGCTGGGCGTGGGGGCGAGCCTCGCGCAGCAGCACCTGGGGCTCATCGAGCTCCCCTCCGATTCGTTCCTCACGAAGAGCTACCCCGTGGAGTTCCGCCCGGGCGACCTGGCGGCCGTCGTCGCGGCCTTCGCCGCCGTGGCTCTCGTCCTCTCCCACCTCACCGTGCGCAGCCTGGTGAAAAACCATCCGATCCGATGAAATCCCTCTTCCGAATCCCTTTCGCCGCGGCGCTCGCGCTTTTCGCCGTCGCCTCGTGCGCCCGCCGCACGGTCATCCCCGACGACGAGCTGGCGCTGATCTTCCGCGACGCCTACCTCTCCAACGCCTACTTCACCGACAGCCACGAGCGGCGCGACTCGCTGCGTATCTACGAGCCGGTCTTCGCCCGCTACGGCTACACGACCGCCGATGTCGAGTATACGGTGGGCACCTTCTCGCGCCGCAAGAGCGCCCGCCTGTCCGATGTCGTGGAGCGGGCCATCGCCCTGCTCGAAGAGGAGGGGCTGCGCTACGAGGGCGAGGTGGCCGTGCTCGACACGATCGACCGGGTCGCCCAGCGCACCTTCACGCGGACGCTCTTCGCCGATTCGCTGCTGCGCGTGCGGTCGTTGCGCGATACGGCCCGCTGCCGCCTGACCTTCGACGTCGTGCCGGGCGAATACCGCGTCGAATACCGTTTCGAGGTCGACTCGCTCGATGCCAACGGCCGGGCCCTGCGGGGCGAGTTCTGGCTCGAAACCGTGCGCGGCGGCCGCGCCTCGGTCTACTACCAGTCGATGTATCGCGACCGGCCCGACCGCTTCCAGCGTGTCTTCGCCGTCGACTCGACCCACAGCCGGCTCCATGTCGACCTGCTGCGTTTCACCGCGCCGCCCAGGCAGCCTTCGGTCACCTTCCGCGACGTGAGGGTGAGCTATATCCCGCCCGCCGCCCGCGCGGTCGACAGCCTCTATGCCCGCCAACTCGACATCCGCATCTTCGCCGATGAATTCCTCCGCGCAGCCGCTCCGGCGGATAGCCTCTAACCTGCTGTGGCGCGACGGCCGCCTGCTGCGCGATCCGCTCGTCTCGCTGACGGCGGAGGGGCGCATCGCCGCGGTCGCGGTCTGCCCGGCTCCCGACCGCCAGCCCGCCACCGCGTTCTACGCCGGTGTGCTGGTCGCCGACTTCCCCGCTGACAGCAAGGAGGCCTTCCGGCGCCTCGCCGCGCTGGCGGGCCGGCCGCTCGGCGAGGCGCTCGCTGCGGTCGGCTGCCCGGCGCCGGGGGGCGTCGCCGTCGTCCTCTCGGGGCTCGACTACGCGACCCTGCGCCTCACCGAGCGGGTGCGCATGCGGCGTCTTTGAGGCCGAACCCCCAAAAGAATCGGACGTAAAGTTGTAAATGGTCCGCCGATTTATTAAATTTGCCGGTCAAGAGAACGAAATACAACGACATAACACAAAACCAAAAAGCTATGATTTCGATCGACAACTACGATTTCAAAGGCAAGCGCGCGATCATTCGCGTGGACTTCAACGTGCCCGTCAACGCCGAGGGCCAGGTGACCGACGACACCCGCATCCGTGCCGCCATGCCCACCGTCAAGAAGGTGCTGGCCGAGGGCGGCGCCGTCATCCTCATGTCGCACATGGGGCGTCCCAAGAAGAATCCCGATCCCAAGTACTCGCTCGAACAGATCGTCCCGGCCATCGAGAAGAACCTCGGTGTGAAGGTCGCCTTCGCCGGCGACTGCATGGGCGAGAAGGCCGCCGAGATGTGCAAGGCGATCAAGCCGGGCGAGGTCGTCCTGCTGGAAAACCTGCGTTTCTACGCCGAGGAGGAGGGCAAGCCCCGCGGTCTGGCCGACGACGCCACCAAGGAGGAGAAGGACGCCGCCAAGAAGGCCCTGAAGGAGGGTCCGCAGAAGGAGTTCGTCAAGAAGCTGGCTTCGTATGCCGACTGCTACATCAACGACGCCTTCGGCACGGCCCACCGCAAGCACGCTTCGACCTATCTGATCGCCAAGCACTTCGAGGACAAGATGTTCGGCTACCTGATGGAGAAGGAGGTCAAGGCCATCTCGTCGCTCATGGAGGCTCCGGCCCATCCCTTCTGCGCCATCGTCGGCGGTTCGAAGGTCTCGTCGAAGATCGGCGTCATCAAGGCCCTGATCGAGAAGGTCGATTCGATCATCATCGGCGGCGGTATGACCTACACCTTCGCCGGCGCACTGGGCGGCAAGGTCGGCAAGTCGATCTGCGAGCCCGACATGTTCCCCGTGGCGCTCGAAATCCTCGAGCTGGCCAAGCAGAAGGGCGTGCAGCTGGTCATGTCGCCCGACGCGCTGATCGCCGACGACTTCTCGGCCGATGCCAACACCTCGACGGCCCCCGTGGGCAACATCCCCGACGAGTGGGAGGGCGTCGACATCGCCGACGAGGGCAAGAAGGCCTTCCGCGAGCACATCCTCGGCTGCAAGACGATCCTTTGGAACGGTCCGGTGGGCGTCTTCGAGATCGACAAGTTCGCCACGGGATCCAAGGAGGTGGCCCTGGCCATCGCCGAGGCTACGAAGAACGGCGCCTACTCGCTCATCGGCGGCGGCGACTCGGTGGCCTGCATCAACAAGTTCGGTCTGGCCGACCAGGTCTCCTACATCTCGACGGGCGGCGGTGCACTGCTCGAATACATCGAGTTCGGCACGCTGCCGGGCGTCGACGCGATCCGCGACTAACACCGAAAAAGAGCCGCCTCGCAAGCGGCTCTTTTCCATTGCAAAGCGGGGTGCCTTCTATAAAAGAGGCACCCCGTACATTTAAAAAATAAGTTCAAACCAATCGTAAAGCAAGCTCGCTATACCAGCAGCTCCTGTTATAGTTGAAATTCCAGTTATAGGTAAAAACCCCCATAGAGCCATGCATGTTTGGAATGTCATTTTTCTATATTCTTCTGGCATTGTATGAGAACATTCAACCCAAATCATCCTATCGCCAGGAGACATTCTTGTTAATATATTTTCGTTTTTATAAGCCTCAATTAGCATGTTGATCATTTCGTCTCGATATTTTTCCAATGTTTCGAGTTGAATTCTTAATCCCAGCTGTTCTGTCGGATTCAAATTTATAAAAAATGAATCGCTGTAAAATTGATTGATCTTTTCACGCAATAAACCTACGTTTTCATTAAACAATACGTCTGTGAATTTTGCCATCCAAATATCTGGAATTAGCGTGGATAGCCCTTCAGGATTACGAGTAAGAGCTACTTGTTTTTTATTAAGAAGCTGCTTCTCTTCTTTGGTTGCTAATTTGGATAGGTAAGTTTCTTTGAAATTTTCGCAAAATTCGGTTAGGTTGCCATCTGATTCGATGGTTCTTTTACTTTCTCGCATGAAAGCTTTAAACATGTTTTCATGCGCTAATACGTATTTTTGTGTTATACTTTCAATATCCTCGATTTTATTCTCGTCGTTGTTGATGGTAGGATTTTCGTCGATGTTGCATGAACTAATACTCGCGATGGTAAATAAAGCTAAGCCAAAAAATTTAATCTTTTTCATTTGTATGTCTATTTAAATAATGATAAGTTATTATTGATATAGCTGGTATTATATACAGTATGTCTAAATAGATCTTGTCGATTGGTGCCTTTGCGAAAGATAAAATAATGTAAAGCAAAAATAAAAACAGTGAAAGGTAATAAAGGACTTTGAATTTTCTTTTTTTCATATAACTTCTGTTTATATAAATACAAAGTTAAAAATAAAAAGCGCAAATCAAAAATATTGGCTATTTTTTGTGGCTGTTTTTATGATGTTGTTTGTGGCGCGCATGATTCCAAAAGCGCAAGCCAAATGTGTCCTTTTATTCGTTGTAGCTGTGGTTTTGCAGTTCGATAGCCTCACCATGTGCAAATAAATACTTGCATACAGATTTGAATCACAGCCTTCGGATTTTCTTGACGCTTTTGTTTCTAATATAAGGTTGTTCGGGAGCAACTTGTCTTGTGCACTATGCTAAAATTGAAAAAAAAAACAATAAAAATAAGATCGTGAGAAACTATTTTATATTTTTGCCCGCAACAACATCCCTATTTACCATGAAAAAACTCTGTATGCTTTCCTGCGTATTCCTTATGGCAGCCTGTCAGAACAATACGACGAAAGTCCCGGCCATCGACCTCGCCAATTTCGACCTCGGGGTGGCCCCCAACGAGGATTTCTACCAGTACGCCACCGGCGGCTGGCAGGCCCGCAATCCGCTCAAACCCGAATTTTCGCGTTACGGCGCCTTCGACGTGCTGCGCGAGAACAACGAGATCCGCATCAACGAGCTCTTCTCGCAGATGGCCGGTCTCGATGCCGCCCCCGGCACGGTCGAGCAGAAGATCTCCGACCTCTATCGCATGGGCCTCGACTCGGTGCGTCTCAACGCCGAGGGCGCCGCGCCCGTTGCCGAAGGGGTCCGCGCGCTGCTCGGGATCGGCGACCGTACGGAGCTGGGCCGCGTGATCGGTTCGCTCCACGCCTCGGTCTGCAACCCCTTCTTCTCGATGGGCGTCGAGGCCGACCTGATGAACAGCGACGTCAACGCCCTCTACGTCTCGCAGTCGGGTCTTATGATGGGTAACCGCGACTACTACCTCGACGCCGAGAACGCCTCGATCCGCGAAGCCTACAAGGGCTATCTCGCCAAGATCTTCGCGCTCGCCGGCATCCCCGAGGCCGAGGTCGCCGCGGCCGTCGAGAAGACCCTCGCCGTCGAGACCCGCCTGGCCGAGAAGATGTGGTCCAACGTCGAGCTGCGCAACATCGCCGCGCAGTACAACCCCATGTCGAAGGCCGACTTCGAGAAGGCCTACGGAGCGATCGACTGGGCGGCCTACTACGAGGCGCTGGGTCTGGGCGATTTCGACCGCATCATCGTCACCACCCCCTCGGCGCTGGCCAATGCCGACGCGCTGCTGCGCACGCTGCCCCTGGAGGACGTGCGCTACTACCTCGCCGCACAGTACATCAACGCCGCCACGTCGTACCTGAGCGACGATTTCCAGCAGGCGTCGTTCGACTTCTTCGGCCGCACGATGGCCGGCCAGCAGGAGATGCGTCCCCGCTGGAAGCGCGCCATGTCGGTGCCCAACGGCACGCTGTCGGAGGCCGTGGGCGAGATGTATGTCGCCAAGTACTTCCCCGCCAAGGATAAGGAGCGCATGTTGTCGCTGGTGAAGAACCTCCAGACGGCCCTCGGCGAGCACATCGACGCGCTCGACTGGATGTCGGACGAGACCAAGGCCCGCGCCCGCGAGAAACTGGCGTCGTTCACCGTCAAGATCGGCTATCCCGACACGTGGAAGGACTACTCGACCCTTACGATCGACCCCGCGAAGAGCTACTGGGAGAACATCGTCGAGGCCAGCCGCTGGTACACGGCCGACAACCTCGCCGAGCTGGGTCGTCCCGTCGACCGCGCCAAGTGGCACATGCCGCCCCAGATGGTCAACGCCTACTACAACCCCACGACCAACGAGATCTGCTTCCCCGCGGCCATTCTCCAGCCGCCGTTCTACAACCCCGATGCCGACGACGCGGTCAACTACGGCGCCATCGGCGTGGTGATCGGCCACGAGATGACCCACGGCTTCGACGACCAGGGCCGCCAGTTCGACAAGGACGGCAACATGAACAACTGGTGGACCGAGGCCGACGCCGAGGCCTTCAAGGCCAAGACCGACATCCTGGTCAAGCAGTTCGACGCCATCGAGGTGCTGCCCGCGCAGGGCGACCAGCCGGCGCTCCATGCCAACGGCTCGCTCTCGCTGGGCGAGAACATCGCCGACCAGGGCGGTCTGCGCGTGGCCTGGACGGCGCTCCGCAACGCCCTCGGCGGCGAGGAGCCCGCACCCGTCGACGGCTTCACCGCCGCCCAGCGCTTCTACCTGGCCTATGCCGCGCTGTGGGGTCAGAACATCCGCGACGAGGAGATCGCGCGCCTGACCAAGATCGACGTCCACTCGCTGGGCAAGTGGCGCGTCAACGCCACGCTGCGCAACCTCCAGTCGTTCTACGACGCCTTCGGCATCACCGATGGCGCCATGTTCCTCCCCGAGGAGGAGCGCGTGGTGATCTGGTAACGACCGCTTTCGCATCCTTTTGCGCCCGAAGCCGGAAGGCTTCGGGCGTTTTTCGTGCTCCGAGGCAGGTCGGGCAGCCCTCCGCCGGGGGTGGCTGCGGGCTGTGCGGCTTTGACGGACGCCATTTTGCAGTTATGTGTTCGGGACGCAGCCTGCGAAGGGCGCAACGAACTGGGAGTGAGTTGCGGGCCTTCGCCGCCGGAGGCTGCGGCCCGCCGGCTCTGAAGAGCCGAATTCACAAGGATCGCTTCTAATTTTTAATTCTTGATTTTTAATTTTTCATTCTCAATTATTTGCCCTATCTTTGCCCGCTGAAACAGGCGGATGTGGGATGCGGCCCGACGAGGCCGCATTGAGAACCGCCCGAGGTAACACATTAAAAACAACAAATTACGATGAAAACCGTATCCGTAAAAGCCGTCAAGCGCGAAGACTTCGGCAAGAAGGCCGCCAAGGCCGTCCGTCGCGAGGGTCTGGTACCCTGCGTCCTCTGCGGCAATGGCGAGACCGTCAACTTCTCGGTCGACCCCCGCGAGATCAAGCCCCTGATCTACACCCCCAACTCCTACATCGTCGAGTTCGACTTCGAGGGCGAGAAGGTGCAGGCCGTGCTCCGCGAGGCCCAGTTCCACCCCGTCCGTGAGGAGATTCTCCACCTCGACTTCTACCGCATCGCCGCCGGCAAGCCCGTGTCGATCGCCATTCCCGTCCGCCTGACCGGCAACGCCGCCGGTGTGAAGGTCGGCGGTAAGCTCGTGCTGTCGGCCCGCAAGGTGACCGTGAGCGCGCTGGTCGAGAACCTGCCCGACGAGGTCGTGGTAGACGTGACGGAGCTCAACGTGGGCAAGACGATCTTCGTCGGCGACCTGAGCTTCGAGAACCTCAAGTTCGTGACGCCCGCCACGACGGCCGTCTGCGCCGTGCGCGTGACGCGTGCTTCGCGCGGTGCCGCCGAGCAGGGCCGCTAATAATCCCGACAGCCGATGAAATACCTCATCGTTGGCCTGGGCAATATCGGCGCCGAATATGCCGATACCCGGCACAACATCGGGTTCAACGTGTTGGACGCCCTCGCCGGGGCGTCCAACGCTGTTTTTACCACGGCGCGCTACGGCGACGTGGCCGAGATGAAGTGGAAGGGGCGCACGCTCGTGCTGCTCAAGCCCTCGACCTACATGAACCTCTCGGGCAAGGCCGTGCGCTACTGGCTCGACGCGGCGAAGATCCCCGTGGAGAACCTGCTGGTCGTCTCCGACGACATCGCCCTGCCGTTCGGCACGCTGCGCCTGCGTCCCAAGGGGAGCGCCGGGGGCCACAACGGACTGAAGAACATCGCCGAGCTGCTCGGCACCGAGGAGTATGCCCGCATGCGCTTCGGCGTGGGCGGCGACTTCCCGCGCGGCCACCAGGTCGAGTACGTGCTGGGCGAGTGGACCGCCGAGGAGCGTGCGGCGATGCCCGAGCGGCTGAAGCTCTTCGGCGACGCGATCAAATCGTTCGCCACCGTGGGCTGCGCCATGACCATGAATTTCTTCAACAAGAAATAGCGCTCCGGCCGGAGCATGACGAAAAGCGGGAGGGTCGCTCGTGCGACTCTCCCGCCTTTCGTTTGTCTGTCGTATTCCTTGCGGCCTGCAGCCACTCCCGGCGGAGGGCCGCATCTCTCGCGCACCTCTCGCGCATCTTTTGCGCACCTCTCGTGCCCCTCTTGCGTTGCTCGAAAGCGGCCTCCCCCGGTTGCGGTCCGCCATGTTTCGGGTTCTCCCGAAGCGCACCTGCGAAGAGCCGGGGGTGTCTCCCGTGTTACTCCGCCTGCCGCTTCCGGCGCGAGCGGGCCCGCTTGCGGGCTTCGGCCAGGCGCGAGAGCTTGTCGGAGAGTTGCTGGCGGAAGAGCGCCCGGCGGTACATCAGCCCGATGCGCCACCCCTCCCAGCGGGTGTAGCGCAGCCGCTTGTCGCGGTAGATGTCGGCGATCGTCAGCAGGATGCCCGTCTCCTCCACGTCGCCGAAGTCGGGGTTCGACACCGTGTCGAAGACCCGCATCGTGGGCGAGAGGTTCATGTAGGCGTTGATCAACGGGGGGATGTTCTCGTTGAACTCGCGGATCTTGCGGATCAGTATGCGGTAGTTCTCTTGGTAGTCCGCACCCGTGAAGAGCCGCTCGTAGTAGGGGTCGTCGAGGTCCAGCGCCAGCGGGCGGATGCCCTCGACCAGCTGCTCGCGGTCGGGGAAGTAGCGGCGCAGGAACCAGATGAGGGCGTTGCGCGCCACGGCCTTGTAGGAGGTGTACATCGTCACCTTGCCGAACAGGTAGCGCACCTCGGGGTTGAGGACGATCAGCGCCCCCAGCCCGTCCCACAGGTTGTCGAGCGCGTAGAGGCTCTTGGGGTTCTGGCGGGCCTGGTAGGCGCGCTGCACGAACGAGCGTCCCAGCTCGATGGTGTAGGGGAGGTATTCGCGGCGGAAGCGGTCGCTGAAGCGGAAGTAGTGTTCGGTCGAGAGGTGCGCCGGGCGCTCCGTCTTGCAGACGATGAAGCGGTAGCCGCCGATGATCTCGCGTGCCGCGGGATCCCACACGACGAGCTGGCAGTAGCCGTCCCCGGCCAGGTCCTCGGCGTCGATGTCGACCTCGGCCCCCGTGCCGCCCCCGGCGCCGCGGAACGCCTCCTCGCGCAGGCGCCCCACCTCGCGCATGAGCGCCGGGCATTCGGCCGCGCGGAAGAGGTAGATCTCGTTGCCGCCCCGTTTGGTGGCGCGTGCCCGGCGCGCGGGCGTGAGCTCGGCTTCGAGCAGCGCCCGGTCGACGGGTTCGATGATGGGTTGCATTTCCATAGCGACGGCAAATGTACTATTTTTCAGCCGCCTTTTCCGCTCCGCCGCCCTTTTTTTCGAGCGAATAGGTCTTTTTACGTACGTATTCGACCTGCTCGCGCAGCGATCCCGCCGCCCGCAGTTCGTCGGGGGAGATCGGCTCGCCCGCCACCAGGCGGAAGCGACGGCCCCGCTGGCGCAGCATCTCGTCGGGCAGCCACAGCATCTCGATGTTGAACTTCACCCCCAGCCGCTTGCGCCACGTCGAGAGGTTGTAGAAGAAGTCCGACAGCTGCCCTTCGACGAACACCGGCACGATCTGCCGCCCCGTGGCCGCGGCCTTCTTCACGAAGCTCGTCCGCCAGGGGGTGTCGCTCACCACGCCCCGCTCGCGCCGCGAGCAGAGCCCGGCCGGGAAGGTCAGCACGGGCAGATCGCCCGCGAAGGCCTCCTCCATGCGGCGGGCGTAGGCGGCGTTCTGCGCCCCGTGCTTGTTGACCGGCACCCACAGCGGCCGCAGCGGCTCGATGTGCAGGAGCAGGTCGTTGACCACGACCCTTACGTCGCCGAAACGGCCGATGAGCTCGTCGGCGAGCATCATGCCGTCCATCCCGCCGAAGGGGTGGTTCGCCGCGAACAGGTAGCGCCCCGCGGGGTCGAGCGCGTCGAGCCCCTCCATCGCGTAGCTCACCTGCCAGTCGCCGAAGCAGGCGCGGATGAACTCCTGCGGCGGGAGTGTCCAGTAGTTTTCCAGTATGCGGTTGATCTCCTGTTCGTGGACCGTGCGGCGCAGGTAGTCGATCGCCGGGCGCGGGATCCAGCGCGCCAGCCGCGGGGCCTTGCCGGCCACCACGGCGCCTATGTCGATTCGGGGCATGAGGGTGTCGAAAAAATTATCCATACAAAGATAGGCATTGTTTTTCGAATTTTGCCTAACTTTGACCCCAAACACTCCTATTCGGAAACGCCCATGTCGGAATACCACACCCCCGTCCTGCTCGAAGAGAGCGTCGCGCTGCTCGATATCGTCCCGGGTGGCACCTACGTCGACCTCACGTTCGGCGGCGGCGGCCATTCGCGCCGTATCCTCGCGGCGCTGGGCCCCGAGGGGCGCCTCTTCGCCTTCGACCAGGACGGCGACACGCGTGCCAACCGCCCCGACGACCCCCGGTTCCACTACGTCGAGAGCAATTTCCGCTTCCTGCGCGGAGCGCTGCGCCTGCGGGGCGTGGATGCCGTCGACGGCATCCTGGCCGACCTGGGTGTCTCGTCGCACCACTTCGACGCCCTGGAGCGGGGCTTCTCCTTCCGCGGCGAGGCGCCGCTCGATATGCGCATGAACCGCCGCGGAGGCCCCACGGCCGCCGATCTGGTCAACACGGCCTCGGCCGAGGAGCTCACGCGCATCCTGGGCGACTGGGGCGAGATCGACACCCCGTGGAAGGCGGCCAACTGCATCGTGCGGGCCCGCACGGCGGAGCCGATCCGCACCACGGCCCAGCTCGTCGCGGCCGTCGCCCCCTGCACGCCGCGGCGCGACGAAGCGAAGTTCCTCACCAAGCTCTTCCAGGCCCTCCGCATCGAGGTCAACGGCGAGATGGAGGCGCTGAAGATGGCGCTCGAACAGAGCCTCCGGGTGCTGCGCCCCGGCGGGCGGCTGTCAGTGATCGCCTACCACTCGCTCGAGGACCGGCTGGTCAAGAACTTCCTGCGCAGCGGCAACTTCGCGGGGACGGTCGAGAAGGATTTCTTCGGCCGTGCCTCCGTACCCTTCGATCTCGTCACGCGCAAGGCCGTGGTCCCCTCGGCCGACGAGCTGGCGCGCAACCCCCGCTCGCGCTCGGCCAAACTGCGCGGTGCCGTAAAAAAATAAGCCGACGACGATGCTCGACCACGAATTCGATCCCGTTACTCCCGAGGAGGAGGCCCGCCGCGCCCAGGACGAGGAGTTCGCCCGCCGCGTGCGGCGCGAAGTGCTGCGCATCGAGCGGGGCGAGGCCGAGGAGGATATCCGCCGCGACGAGGAGCTGGAGGAGGCCGAGCGCGAGG
This sequence comes from uncultured Alistipes sp., assembly GCA_947364365.1. Classification (GTDB taxonomy): domain Bacteria; phylum Bacteroidota; class Bacteroidia; order Bacteroidales; family Rikenellaceae; genus Alistipes. The sequence continues at coordinate 67,061 of CANASP010000003.1, read as the reverse complement.
AGGCCGAGGAGGCCGAACGGCGCGAGCGTCGCCGCCGGTCGAGCACCTTCTGGCAGTTGGTCTCGGGCACGATCCTCGTGCGCGAGGGGGTCTCGCGCCACTACCCCTACATGCTCGTCGTGGCGGGCATGTTTTTCCTGAGTATCATGGTGATGTTCTGGTCGCTGCACCTCGACCGCAAGTACACGCGTCTCGAACGCGAGGTGCAGATCCTGCGCGAGCGCTCGATCCGCCTCGAGGAGCGGCGCTACCGCGCCACGTCGCACTCGGCCGTCGTCGAGGCGCTCGCCGCCCGGGGCATCCCGCTCTACGACCCGCTCTCGCCGGGCGAAGTGATCGACAAGTAAACCGATGAAACGCGCTCCGTCGAAGATCAAAAGCGATATCCTGCTGCGTGTGCGGCTGCTCTACCTGCTCTTCATGGTGGCGGGCGGCGTCGTGCTCGGGCGGCTCGTGTGGGTCCAGCTCTTCAGCGGCGAGGTGGCCTACAACGCCCGCCGGCTGGCCGGGCGCATCTTCACCGAGGAGACCATCCCCGCCCAGCGGGGCAACATCCTCTCGCGCGACGGCGAGCCGCTGGCTACGTCTATCTTCCGCTACCAGGCCGCCTTCGACTTCGGTTCGGAGGGGCTCGACTCGCTCCGCACCTTCCACGAGCAGGCCGACTCGCTGGCCAAGCTCCTCTCGGCCTTCTTCGGCGACCGTTCGGCGGCCGAATACAGCCGTTTCTTCCGCCGCGAGCACGACCGTCGCTACCGGCTGGTCAACGGCCGCGATTCCGACTTCCTGCGTCCCGGCGGCTTCCTCACGCGCATGCTCAACCGCCTGCGGGGCGAGGAGTACGAGCGGCGGCGCATCTACGACACGCTGCGCGACCACACCCCCGTGGCGATCTTCCCCCGCGAGGTCGACTACGCCGAGTGGGAGCAGCTGCGGCGCTACCCGCTGCTCAACTGGAACATGGGCATGGTCTACCGTCTGGTCGAGCGCGACGAGCGCATCTACCCCCAGGGCGAGCTGGCGCGCCGCACGATCGGCCTGACGGGCGACAGGGGCAACTACGGCATCGAGGACAGCTACCGCGAGGAGCTCGCCGGGCGCGACGGCAAGGCCCAGCGCCAGCGCATCGCCCGCGGCTTCTACGGCCGCGTGCCGGGCGGCGACCACGAGGATCCGCTCGACGGCATGGACGTGGTGACGACGCTCGATCTGGATCTCCAGGACGTGGCCGACAAGGCGCTGCGCCGCCAGCTCACGGCCCAGAACGCCACGTGGGGCACCACCGTCGTCATGGAGGTCTCCACGGGCGAGATCCTCGCCATGGCCAACCTGGGCCGCAACGCCGACGGGAGCTACGCCGAGCGGGAGAACTACGCCCTGGGCCGCAGCATGGAACCCGGCTCGACCTTCAAGCTGACGACGATGCTCACGCTGCTCGAGGACGCGCGCATGCCCGTCGAGACCCTGTACGACACCCACAACGGCGACCCGGTGACGATCGGGCCGGCCAAGAATATCCGCGACTCGCACCGCGGCGACCGCACCATCGACTTCCGTCGCGCGACGGCCGCCTCGTCCAACGTCTACTTCGCCAAGGCGATCTGGGACTACTACGGCAAGACAGGCAAGAAGACGGACTACAGCAACTTCCTGCGCGAGCGGCTGGCTCTCGACACCACCGTGGGGCTCGACCGCCTGGGCGAGCGCCCGCCGCAGGTGACCTCCGAATGGAAGGTCCCCGATCCGGGCGTGATGTTGGTGAAGATGGCCTACGGCTACCGCGTGCGGCTGGCCCCGATCCAGACCCTCACGCTCTACAACGCCATCGCCAACGGCGGGCGGATGGTCGCCCCGGTGATCGTGCGCGAGCTGCGGCGCGACGGGCATGTCGAGGAGCGTTTCAAGACCCGGACGATCCGCGACGAGATCTGCTCCAAGGCGTCGCTGCGCATCGTGCGCGAGTGCCTCGAGGCGGTCTGCACCGAGGGCACGGCCAGCGCCTACTTCCGCGATACGCTGCGCCTGCGCGTGGCGGCCAAGACCGGCACGGCGCAGATCACCGACGCCCGCAGCCGCGAGGGGCGCCACTACCTCGGTACGATGGTGGCCTACTTCCCGGCCGACAACCCCCGCTATACGGTCCTCACGACGATCGAGACCCGCGCGCAGGCCGGCAAGGCCTACTACGGCGGTCCGCTGGCGGGTCCCGTGGTCAAGCGGGTGGTCGACTACCTCTATGCCCGCGGTGCCGACTGGTCGGCCCGCGCGGCCCGCAAGGGGCGCCATTGCTATCCCGAGCGGATCAAGGGGGGCGACATCGCCCAGGTCCGCCGCATCGCCGGCAAGTTCTCGCCCGATGTCGACTACGACCGCCGCACGGGCTGGGGCCGCGTGGCGGTCGACAGCGCCTCGCGCGTGCGGATCGCCTCGCTGCCCGACGACGCCGGCACGATGCCCGACGTGAGGGGCATGGGGCTCAAGGATGCGCTCTTCGTGCTCGAAAGCCGCGGTCTTAGCGTGAAGTTTTCGGGCCACGGGGCCGTCGCAACGCAGAGTATCGCCGCCGGTACCCGTATCCGACCGGGCACCGCGGTGACGATTATATTGAAATAGAATGAAAACGATCGACGAATTATCCCGGGCGACCTGCGTGCTCCGCCGCGTGGGCCCTGCCGACGCAGCGGTCGGACGCCTCGTCTACGACTCGCGGCAGGTAGGGGCCGGCGACTGCTTCTTCGCCGTGGTCGGCACGCTGAGCGACGGCCACGCCTACATCCCCCAGGCCGTGGCCGCGGGGGCCGCGGCCGTGGTCTGCGAGCGGCTGCCCGAGCAGCTCTCCGAGGCGGTCTGCTACCTCGTCGTGGCCGACACCTCGGCCGCGATGGCCGATATGGCCGCCGCCTTCTACGACCATCCGAGCCGCGAGCTGCGGCTGGTGGGCGTCACCGGCACCAACGGCAAGACCACCGTCGCCACGCTGCTCTACGACCTGGTGCGGGCGCTGGGCTACGAGGCGGGGCTGATCTCCACGGTGGTCTACCGCATCGGCGGCCGTGCCGTGGAGGCGACCCACACGACCCCCGACGCCATCCGGCTCAACGCCATGATGCGCGAGATGGTCGACGCCGGGTGCGCCTACTGCTTCATGGAGTGCTCGTCGCACGCCATCGTCCAGCTGCGCACGCGGGGGCTGCACTTCGCCGGAGGACTCTTCACCAACCTCACGCACGACCACCTCGACTACCACAAGACCTTCGCCGAGTACCTGCGGGCCAAGAAACGCTTCTTCGACGACCTGCCGCGCGACGCCTTCGCGCTGGTCAACGCCGACGACCGCAACGGCCGCGTGATGGTGCAGAACACCGCGGCCGCGGTGAGCGCCTACTCGCTGCGCTCGGCGGCCGACTTCCGCTGCCGGATCGTCGAGACCCACCTCGAAGGGATGCTGCTGCGCATCGACGGCCGCGAGGTGTGGACCCACCTTCCCGGGCGCTTCAACGCCGCGAACCTCGCGGCGGTCTACGGCGCGGCGCGTCTGCTGGGGCTGGATGCCGACGAGACGTTGCAGGCCCTGAGCGCCCTGCGCTCGGTCGACGGGCGTTTCCAGATCGTCCGCGCGGCCGACGGCACGACGGCCGTGGTCGACTACGCCCACACGCCCGACGCGCTGGAGAACGTCCTGCGCACGATCGGGGAGCTGCGCCGCCCCGGCCAGCAGCTCCTCGCGGTGTGCGGCTGCGGCGGCGACCGCGACCGTACCAAGCGCCCCGAGATGGCCGCCATCGCGGTGAAATACGCCTCCACGGCGATCTTCACCTCCGACAACCCGCGCCACGAGGACCCCGCGGCCATCCTCGATGAGATGACCGCCTCGCTCGACCCCTCGGTGCGCTACCTGCGCATCGTCGACCGCGCCGAGGCGATCCGCACCGCCGCGATGCTCGCCCGCGCGGGCGACATCCTGCTCGTCGCGGGCAAGGGGCACGAGACCTACCAGATCGTCGGCGACGAGCGACGCCATTTCGACGACCGCGAGGAGCTCCGCCGGGCCTTCGACGCCACCCACCGTTCCTAACCCTACGATTCATCCGATACAACCATGCTCTATCATCTTTTCCGTTACCTCGACCGCGTGTGGGACCTTCCCGGCTCGGGTATGTTCCAGTACATTTCGTTCCGCGCGGCGGCGGCCATCATCCTCTCGCTGCTCATCGCCATCATCTTCGGCCGGTCGATCATCGACTTCCTGCGCCGCAAGCAGATCGGCGAGGAGATCCGCGATCTCGGCCTTCAGGGCCAGTTGCAGAAGCGCGGCACCCCCACCATGGGCGGCGTCATCATCCTCGTGGCCATCCTCGTGCCGATCCTGCTCTTCGGCCGGCTGGACAACGTCTACATCCGGCTGATGATCGTCTCGACGGTCTGGCTGGGGCTGATCGGCGGACTGGACGACTACATCAAGGTCTTCCGCCACAAGAAGGAGGGGCTCAAGGGGCGTTTCAAGGTCGTGGGCCAGGTCGGCCTGGGCGTCATCGTCGGCACGACGATGTGGCTCTCGCCCCAGATCGTCGTCTGCGAGAAGACCACCCAGCCCGTCGAGACGCAGTACGTCGACGCCTCGGGCGCCGTGGTCGGCACGGCGCAGCGGCAGGTCGTCGTGGCCACCGAGAGCCTCAAGACCACGCAGACCACCATCCCCTTCATCAAGAACAACGAGTTCGACTACGGCCGCCTGACGGGCGGCAACGGCCCCGCCACGTGGCTGCTCTACGTGCTGGTGGCGATCTTCGTCGTCACGGCCGTCTCCAACGGCGCCAACCTCACCGACGGCCTCGACGGCCTGACCACGGGCGTTTCGGTGCCGATCGTCGCCGTGCTGGGTGCGCTGGCCTACCTCTCGGGCCACATCGTCTACGCCGACTACCTCAACATCATGTACATCCCCGACGCCGGCGAGCTGATGGTCTTCGCCGCGGCGATGATGGGCGCCCTGGTGGGCTTCCTGTGGTACAACTCCTTCCCGGCGCAGATCTTCATGGGCGACACGGGGTCGTTGGCCATCGGCGGCGTGATCGCCGTCTTCTCGCTCTGCATCCGCAAGGAGCTGCTGCTGCCGCTGTTGTGCGGCGTCTTCCTGGCCGAGAGCGTCTCGGTGATGGTGCAGGTGGGCTGGTTCAAATACACCAAGCGCAAGTACGGCGAGGGGCGCCGTATCCTGCTCATGTCGCCGCTGCACCACCACTACCAGAAGAAGGAGATCTTCGAGACGAAGATCGTCCTGCGCTTCTGGATCATCTCGCTGCTGCTGGCCGCCATGACCCTCGTGACGCTCAAGATCCGATAAACAACTACCCGATATGAAGAAAATCGTCGTACTGGGCGGCGGCATCAGCGGCTACGGCTCCGCGATCCTCGCCAAGAAAAAGGGCTTCGACGTCCTGCTCTCCGACGCCGGCCGCATCGCCGACCGCTTCCGCGCGCGCCTCGACGAGTGGGAGGTGCCCTACGAGGAGGGCGGCCACACCGAGGAGCGGATCCTCGCCGCCTCGGAGGTCATCAAGTCGCCGGGCATCCCCGACACGGCGCCCATCGTGCGCCGGATCCGCGAAAAGGGCATCCCGGTCATCTCCGAGATCGAGTTCGCGGGCCGCTACCTCGACGGAGCGCGCTGCATCTGCGTCACCGGCTCCAACGGCAAGACGACCACCACGTCGCTCATCTACAAGATCCTGCGCGACGCGGGGTGGAACGTCGCCCTGGGGGGCAACATCGGCGAGAGCTTCGCCTACTCCGTCGCCACGGGCCGTTACGACTGGTACGTGCTCGAACTCAGCTCGTTCCAGCTCGACGGCATGTACCGTTTCCGCGCCCACATCGGCGTTTTGACGAACATCACGCCCGACCACCTCGACCGCTACGACCATTCGTTCGAAAACTACGCCGCCGCGAAGATGCGCATCACGCAGAACATGACCTCGCGCGACTGGTTCGTCTACTCGGGCGACGACGAGACAATCTGGCGGCAGCTGCCGAAATACGATCTTCGCATGCGGCAGCTCCCCTTCGCCGCGCGCAACGCCGTGGCGAGCGGCGCGGGCGACGCCTTCCTGCTCGACGGGGTCTTCACCGCCACGGCGGGCAAGGCCTCGGTCGAGATCGACACCGCGCAGATGCGCATCGGCGGCCTGCACAACGCCTACAACGCCATGGCCGCCGCGCTGGCCGCGCTGGCCGCGGGGGTCGACCCCGGGCAGATCCGCCGCTCGATCTGCGACTTCGCCCCCGTCGAGCACCGCCTCGAACCCTGCGGCGACCGGGGCGGCGTCGAGTGGATCAACGACTCGAAGGCCACCAACGTCGACTCGGTGTGGTACGCCCTCGAAAGCATGAAGCGTCCCGTGGTGTGGATCGCCGGCGGGACCGACAAGGGCAACGACTACGGCCCCCTGAAGGACTTCGCCCGCGAGAAGGTCCACACGCTCGTCTGCATGGGGATAGACAACGCCAAGCTCCAGCGAGAGTTCGGGGGCATCGTCCCCGCCATCGTCTCGTGCCCGACGTTCGACGAGGCGATGGCCGCCGCCAAGCGGGCCGCCCGCCCGGGCGATGTGGTGCTGCTCTCGCCCGCCTGCGCCTCGTTCGACCTGTTCAAGAACTACGAGCACCGCGGCGAATGTTTCAAATCCTGGGTAAAAGAACACGCCTGATCCGATGACCGACGACCGACGATACGACGGGCGCGCCCCGTGGGAGGAGGCCTCGCGCCGGGAGCCTTCCGGGACGGACCCCGCGGCCGCCCGGCCGCGCCGGGTGCGCCGTCCGGCCGCCGCCGCGGCTGAAACGGGCGAGGGCGGCGTTCAGTCCGATGCGCCGCATCCCGCGCGGGGACTCTTCACGGGCGACCGCGTGCTGTGGATCATCGTGGCGACGCTCTCCGTTGTCTCGGTGCTGGTGGTTTACTCCTCGACGGCCAAGATGGCCTACGACGCCCACACGGCCCGCACCACGGCCCACTTCCTGCGTCAGCAGATCGCCATCCTCGTCGCCAGCCTCGTCGCGCTGGTCGCCGTGCAGAAGATCAACTGCCGCATCTACGGCTACTTCGCCCGCCCGGCCTACGCGCTGTCGGTGCTGCTCACCATCGCCGTCTACTTCATCGGCGCCAAGACCAACGACGCCGCGCGCTGGATCCCGCTGGGCCCGTTCCAGTTCCAGCCTTCGGAGGCGTTGAAGATCGCCACGGTGCTGCTGCTGGCCCAGCAGCTGGCCGGACGGCAGTCCAAGATCGACAAGATCCGCATCGTCCCCTCGCTGCGTTTCTGGACCTGGCGCACCTCGCGCGAGCAGCGGCGCATCTGGCGCGAGGGGACGTGGCCCATCCTCATGCCCGTGGTCGTCTCGTGCGGCGTGATCTTCCCGGCCCACACCTCGTCGGCCGTGCTGGTCTTCATGGCCTCGTGGGTCATGATGCTCATCGGCCGCGTGCGGCTGGGCGAGCTCGCGAAACTCGTGGGGCTGGCCGTGGCGGGCATCGTACTGATCATGACCCTCAATTTGGGGCGCAGCGAGACGGCCGAGGGGCGCGTCTCGACGTGGATCCACCTCTGGACCCAGCCCCAGACCGAGAAACCCATCGACCGGCTCACCGACACCGAGCGCTCGATGATCGCCATCTACAACGGCGGCGTGCTGGGCAAGGGGCCCGGTCAGAGCGACATCCGCGTGGAGATGATCCACCCCGAGAGCGACTACGCCTTCGCCTTCTTCGTCGAGGAGTACGGCCTGCTGCTGGCCGTGGGGCTATTGATGCTCTACCTCTGGATCTTCTTCCGCGCCATCGAGATCTTCCGCCGCTGCGGCACGGCCTTTCCCGGGCTGCTGGTGCTGGGACTGGCGCTGCTGATAACCTGCCAGGCGCTGCTCCACATCATGGTGACGGTCAACCTCATCCCCGAGACGGGGCAGACCCTTCCGCTCATCTCGCGCGGCGGCTCGTCGACCCTCTTCACCACCATCGCCCTGGGCATGATCCTCAGCGTCAGCCGCCAGAACGACGAGCAGTCGCACGACACGCCCCGCGCCGAAACCCTTTACGAACGCTGACATGACCCGCAACGGAACATCCGGGCCGAAGGCGTGGCTGCCCGTCGCGGGCCTCACCCTCTGCGCCTTCGTCTTCAACACCTCCGAGTTCGTCCCCATCGGCCTGTTGAGCGACATCGCGGCCGACTTCGCCGTGACCGAGACCCGTGCCGGCATGCTCATCACGGGCTATGCCTGGGTCGTCGCCGTCGCCTCGCTGCCGCTGATGCTGCTCTTCTCGAAGACCGGGCGCCGGAGGCTGCTCTTCGCCGTGCTCTCGCTCTTCGTTGTCAGTCACCTGCTTTCGGCCGTCGCCGCGAGCTACGGGATGCTGATGTGCTCGCGTATGGGCGTCGCCTGCGCCCATGCCCTCTTCTGGTCGATCGCCTCGCCGCTTGCCGTGCGCATCGCGCCGCCGGGACGCGGGTCGGCGGCGCTGGGCATGGTCGTCACCGGCACCGCCGTGGCGATGATCGCCGGGCTGCCGCTGGGCCGGGTCGTCGGCCTCTATGCCGGATGGCGCATGACCTTTCTCGCCATCGGAGGACTTTCGGCGGCGATTCTCCTCTTTCTCGCGCTGGTCTTTCCCCGCGTTCCCGGCCATCCGGTCTCGTGGCGCGGTGCGCTCCGGTCGATCGGCGGCAACCGGGCGCTGGGTGCCGTCTACCTGCTCACGATCGTGAGCGTGACGGCCCATTATACGGGATACAGCTATGTCGAACCGTTCCTCGCCGAGGTCGCCGCGATGACCGAAGGGGGCATCACCTGGACCCTCGTGCTGTTCGGTGCGGCGGGCATCGTCGGCAGCGGGCTGTTCTCGCGCTTTTTCGACCGGGCGCCGTCGCGGTTCATCGGCTGCGCCTTCGCGGGGGTCGCCCTGGCGCTCGCGGCGTTGCGGCCGCTCGCCTTCCATCCGGCGGCCGTCATGTCGCTCTGCGCCCTCTGGGGCATCGCCTTTCTCTCCACCAATCTGGTGTTGCAGGCCGAGGTGATCCGCCTGGCGCCCGACGCTTCGGCCGTCGCCATGTCGATCTTCTCGGGCCTCTGCAACGTGGGGATCGGCGGCGGTGCGCTGATCGGCGGCGCCGTCTGCTCGGAGCTCTCCGTCGCCGCGGTGGGCTATGCGGGCGGAGCGATCGCCCTGGGGGCGCTGGCCGTCTGTTTCGGGATGCTCCTCCCGCGCCTCGAATCCGTTGTCTCTCCAACAGAAAACCGATAGAATCATGGATGCAATCCGTCTGGACAAGTACCTTTGGGCCGTCCGTATTTTCAAGACACGCAGCGATGCGGCCGAGGCCATCCGCACCAACAAGGTGACGGTCAACGGCGCCTATGCCAAACCCTCGCGCGACGCCAAGATCGGCGACATCGTCGCCGTGCGCCGCCAGCAGGTCACCTTCACCTACAAGATCCTCGATCTGGTGTCGAGCCGCCAAGGAGCGAAGAACGTCGCCGCCTACTGCCTCGACATCACGCCCCAGGAGGAGCGCGACAAGCTCAACGTCCCGCGCGAGACGATCTTCGTCTTCCGCGAGCGCGGCACGGGGCGCCCCACCAAGAAGGAGCGCCGCGAGCTGGACGGACTGATGGACGAACTCTACTACGACGAGGAGTAGTCCGGCCCGCCCGCTTCACGACGACGAAGGGCGCCGCTTTCCGCAAGCGGCGCCCTTCGCGCGTTCGCAGCCGGCCGAAGCCTCAGGCCCACATGGGCTTCAGGATGCCGAACAGACAGCAGGCGATCGCGAACGTCACGACGATGTTGAAGGCCTGCGCCGCGAGGAACGAACGGAGCAGGTTGCGGTTCTCCTTCGAGACGATATCCTTCAGACGCGTGTCGAGACCGATGCAGACGAAGGCCAGCGAGAAGAAGAGCGTGGAGAACATCTTCGCCACGGCCGGCTCGGCCAACTTGCCCTTGGCATTGAGCGTCAGCAGATCGCCCGACTGGAGCAGGCTGAAGAGGAGCGACGCGCCGACGAATCCCAGGATGAACTTGGGGAACTTCTCCCACACCACGCCCAGCGAGGGCCGCTGCGCGTTGCCGTCGTCGCTGCGCGCCGAGAGGTAGAGGGCGATGAAGAAGGCCACCACGCCGATCAGCACGTTCTGCGCCCCCCTTGATGATGACGGCGTGCGACAGCGCCTCGCGGCCTACCATCTCGCTCGACGCGACGACGCCCGACGTGGTGTCGATCGTGCCGCCGATCCACGCGCCGGCCACCTCCTGCGCCACGGCCGGCTCGAACAGCCGGGGCAGGACGAGCCCGGCGAGCCACGGCATGAGGTAGATCATCGGCACGACGATGATGAGCACCAGCGAGACGATGTAGGAGAGCTTGCGGTCGTCGCCGCCCGCCACGCGCGCCGCGGTGATGCAGGCCGAGACGCCGCAGATCGAGACGCCGCTCGACAGGATCATCGCCGACCGCTCGTCGACGCCCTGGCGCCGTGCGAAGCGGAAGGCGAACATCCAAACGACGGCCACCACCAGGCAGGCCTGCACCAGGCCGAAGACGCCCGACTTCATCACGTCGCTGAAGAGGATCGTGGCGCCGAGGCAGACCACGCCGATCTTGATGAAGAACTCGCCCTGGATGGCGGGTTTCATCCAGTCGGGGACGTGCCACAGGTTGCGGATCGCCAGACCGAAGATCACCGAGAAGAAGACCGACTCGAATCCGTATTCGGCCACCACGGGGATCTTGGCCACCACCTGCGCCAGGAGCGACGTGGCGAAGACCACCACCAGCGAGGGGAGCATGCCCCGCAGGCGGCGCCCCATGACAGCGCAGCCGGCGTAGAGCACCGCGAGCACGATCAGGAAGAGCAGGGCGATGTTGTACCAGGCGACCTCGCCGACGAGCGTCGAGGGGACGCTCGGCATCCGCCCGGGGCAGACGATCGCCAGCAGGAGCAGCGGCAGGGCCATCCATACGGCCGTCCAGTCCTCCGTGCGGAGTTTTTCGAAAAGCTGTTTCATCGTTTTTTTCTGTTTAGAACATCGCCGTGACCATCAGCGAGGCGACGTTGCGGTTTTGCGTGGCCGAGATCTTGTAGTCCTCGTAGGTGTAGTTGAGCTGGCCGCGCAGCCACTTGAGCGGCATCCACGTGAGGCCTGCGGTGTAGTCGGTCTGGCGCGAAGAGGCCGTTCGGGTGTCGGCGAGCAGCGTGTCGTAGCGCGCCACGACCATCCATTTCGGGCTGAAGCGCCAGCCCCCCAGGGCATACCATCCCGAGCTGCGGAACGAGCCCGAGGGGGCTCCGTCGGCTGCGGGCGTCCCGGTCCGTCCGCCGATCCACTCGCCGCGCACGACCACGGCGCCGCGGTCGTAGCACGCTCCGGCGCCGTAGCGCTCGCGCAGGAGGTACTCCGCGCCGAATTCGCCCCGGTAGTAGGAGCCCGAGAGTTTCATCCCTCCGAAGGGGCGTACCGTGAGGCGCGCGGCCACGTCCTTTGAGCGGTTGTTGTCCTTGGTGTTGATGCCCGCGCCGTTGAACAGGCTGATGTCGTAGCTCAACACGTCGTATCCGTCGTGTCGGAAGAATCCGCCGTAGAGCGTGGCGCCCAGTTCGCGGCCCGTGGCGCTCAGGCTCTTGTCGCCGATCTTCTCCGAGAAGCCCATCATGCGCTGCAACGCCAGCGGGTATTCGATCACCTCGAACTTCAACGGCGGATAGTCGGTGTTCTCGATCGAGAAGGGGATCTTGTACTGTCCCAGCTTGACGTGGAGCTGGGCGAAGGGGTGCCACTGCACGTAGGCGTCGACGATCTTGGGCGAGGCGAACTCCACCTGGAGACGGTAGTCGAGCTTCTCGCGCAGGATATCGCCCTTCATGTCCACGCGCACGCGCTTGATGTGGAAGCCCGAGGCGTCGTCGGCCCATTCGTAGCCGGTCTGTATGTAGCCCGAGATGCGGGGCAGGCGGGCGCGGATCTTCTCCCATGCGGTGCTTTCGGTGCGCAGCGTCCCGACCTCGGTCGTGAGCGAGTCGATGCGCGCCGCGAGCGCCTTCGTTTCGTCGTGCGGCTGCGCGGCGGCGGCGAGCGCGGTGCAGGTCAGGATGAGGCCGATGAATATCCGTTTCATGAGTCGGTGGTTTTCGGTCGCAAAGATCGCGATTTCGCGCCGATGCCGCAATACGCCTAAATACCTAATATGGCTTTGAAAAAGGGTGCCCCGCCGCAGGCGGAGCACCCCTTCACAGCACCGCAACGGGCGCAGGTACCTTGCCTACAGCTTGTTGGTGAGGTCCTTGACCAGCTCGCCGTCGAACAGGTGCAGCACGCGGTGGGCGTAGGTCGAGTCGTGCTGCGAGTGGGTCACCATGATGACGGTCGTCCCCTCGCGGTTGAGCTCCGAGAGCATCTCCATCACCTCGCGGCCGTTCTTCGAGTCGAGGTTACCCGTGGGCTCGTCGGCCAGGATCAGCTTGGGGTTCGACACCACGGCGCGGGCGATGGCCACGCGCTGCTGCTGGCCGCCCGAGAGCTGCTGGGGGAAGTGCTCGGCGCGGTGCGAGATGTTCATGCGGCTCAGGATCTCGTTCACGCGCCGCTTGCGCTCCGAGGCCTTCACGCGCATGTAGATCAGCGGCAGCTCGACGTTCTCGAAGACATTGAGTTCGTCGATGAGGTTGAACGACTGGAAGACGAAGCCGATGTTGCCCTTGCGGAACTTCGTGCGGTCCTTCTCCTTGAACTTGCCCACCTCCTGGTCGAGCAGGCGGTAGCTGCCGTCGGTGGGGTTGTCGAGCAGACCCAGGATGTTCAGGAGCGTCGACTTGCCGCAGCCCGAGGGGCCCATGATGGCGACGAACTCGCCTTCGTTGACTTCGAACGACACGCCGTTCAGGGCGATGGTCTCGATCTCTTCGGTGCGGAAAACCTTCTTGAGGTTTTCGATTTTCAGCATTGACATAGTGCTTTGGTATTAGAGGGTTTGTAATGAATTGACTATTCCGATTTCACCGCCTCGGCGGGGTTCGCGCGTGCGGCCGCGAGGCTGCGCAGCGTGACGGTCAGGGCCGTGACGGCGACGACGGCCGCGAGCGCCGCCGCGAAGATCCAGGGGCTCATTCCCACGCGGTAGGCGAAGCGCGAGAGGTAGCGTTCGACGCCCCACCAGGCCGCGGGTGCCGCGACGACGAAGCACACGACGGCGACGACGAGGTAGCGGCGGTTGAACATCGCCACCACCTCGCCCGTCGTGGCGCCCATCACCTTGCGCACGGCGATCTCGCGCCGGCGGTGCTGCGTCTCGAAGAGCACGAGCCCGAAGACCCCCATCAGGGCGATCGCCACGGCCAGCAGCGTGAACAGGGCGATGATCGTCGTCAGGCGATCCTCCTTCTCGTAGAGGTCGTCGATCTGGTCGTTCATGAAGCGGATGTCGGGCGTCTCGTTGTCGGGGTCGACCTCGCGCAGCACCGCGCGGATGTGGTCGCACACGGCCTCGACGTCGCACCCCTGCGCGATCTTCAGGTAGATGACCCGCTTGGCGCCGGGGTGTGCGAGCAGCATGAGCGGCTGCGTCTCGTATTGCAGCGGCCGGAACTGGATGTCGGGACAGATGCCGGCCAGCGACATGTCGTCGATGAGCTCGCCGGGGTGGAAGTCGTACCGCGCGGCCACCGAGCGGGGCACGACGACGTGGTTGATCGAGTCGCGGACGTGGCCGGGCTTGAACCCTTCGCCCTCCAGGACGGGGATGCCCATCACTTCGAGAAAATCGGGCAGCACGTAGCGCACGTGCAGCTGCACCTCCTCGTCCTTCCATTTGCGGCCCCACACCGAGAAGGCTTCGGCGACGAAGGGCGACATCGAACCGGTCACCCCTTCGATCCGCGGGTCGGACTTCAGGCGCGAGGCCATCGCCTCGTAGGCGCCCGCCTGGGCGGTGATCTTGCGCGTGGCGTCGAAGGTCAGCACGCGCTCGCGCTCGAATCCCATGTCGTAGCGGCGCACGTAGCGGTGCTGGGCGTAGCAGAAGAAGGTGAAGACGATCAGCGCGATCGAGATCACGTACTGCACGGCCACGAGCGCCGTGCGCAGCCGCCGTCCGCTGCGCGATCCGGCGAACGACCCCTTGGCCGCCAGCGCCGCGTTGAACGAGGTGATGTACCACGCCGGGTAGATCCCCGCCGCGAGCGCCGCCACGACGGCCACGCCGATCTCGAGCAGCATCACGTCGAGGTTGTCGCCCAGGGCGAGCGACTTGGATATGTAGTTGGCGAAGTGGGTCGATTGCAGCGCGAAGGCGACGTACCAGGCCAGCAGCAGCGAGACGAGCACGAACCCCACGGCCTCCGCGAGGTAGCTCAGGCGCAGGGCCGAGGTCGGTGCGCCGAAGACCTTGAAGATGTTGACCGACCGCAGGCGCGCGGGCACCAGCGCGAAGAAGAAGTTGACGAAGTTGATCAGCGCGATGACGATCACCAGCACCGCCACGGCCAGCAGCGAGAGGGTCGTGGCGAGCGATCCGGGGTTCCAGTCGCTGCGGTTGAGCGCGCGGTCGAAGTAGATCGTCCGGAGCGGCAGCAGGCGGCAGCCCGCCGGCTCTTCCTCCTCCTCGTCCCAGCTGTCGACCTCCTCCTTGCCGTACTTCTCGATCCACAGCGGGCGCATCTTCTCCTGATAGGCCGCCTGGACCTCGGCGTTGATCTCGCTCCAGCGGCGGGCCAGCACCGCGGGGTCGCTCCCTTCGCGCAGCCGCACGATGAAACTGTCGTTCCAGTTGTTGGGCGTATCCATCCCCTCGTCGCCCAGGTCGCGCATCGCCTTGATCCGGCCGAAGACGCTGTTGGCGGGGAAGTCCTCGTAGATGCCCGCCACCTCGAGCTGCCGGTCGGGCCGCACCTCCGCGGCACGGTACGGGTCGTTGGCCACGAAGATCGCGTCGCCCACCCCCACGCCCAGCCGCTCGGCCTCCGAGCGGGCGAGCAGCAGCGTGTTGGGACGCGTGAAATCCAGCAGGTCGCCCTCCGCGCTCCGGGCGCGCACCGCCTCGACGAACCCCGGCGAGGAGTCGGTGATCGCCAGCGACATGCGCACGTAGTCGCCCTGGCGCACGACCCAGGCCGGCTGTTCGTTGCGCCAGATGCGCATGGCTCCGCCGGCCTCGATCTCGGGCGACTGCTCGATCAGCCGCTCCGAGCTGGGGCGGGGCGACTGCGGCATGAAGCCGCCGTCGTCCCAGAAATCGGAGGGAGCGACCAGGTAGATGCGGTCGACGTCGGGAAGGGAGCGGTTGTACCCCATTTCCCACCAGGCCTGCACCATGATGATGTAGAAGGCCGCGAAGGCCAGCGTCAGTCCCACGATGTTGAGCAGCGAGGCCACCTTGTAGCGCCGCAGCGTCGTGAGAAAGTTTCTCAATGCGATTTTCATAGTTTTTTTTGGGATGGGGGGGGTAAAATGTTGATTTTTCGTTTATTCCGATCTCGTCGCTTCGGCGGGGTTGGCGCGTGCTGCGGCGAGGCTGCGCAGCGTCACGGTCGCCGTCGTCACGGCGGCGACGGACAGCAGCGCCCCGGCGAAATACCATGCGATGCCTCCCGTGCGGTAGGCGAAGGCGGCGAGCCATTCGCGGGCGAAGTACCACGCCGCGGGGGCCGCCGCCGCGAAGCTCGCGAGCGTGATGGCCGCGTAGCGGCGGTTGAGCAGGCGGAGTATTTCGTCGGTCGAGGCGCCCAGCACCTTGCGTACGGCGATCTCGCGGCGGCGGTGCTGCGTCTCGAACAGCACGAGGCCGAAGACGCCCATGAGCGAGATGACCACGGCCATCGTGCCGAAGAGCGTGACGACGGTCGCCGCCCGCCGCTCGCGGGCGTAGGCCCGGTCGCGTGCGCGGTCGAAGAATTGCAGCTCGATGTCCGACGCCTCGACCGAGGGCGCGGCCGCGTGGGCCGCCTCGCCGACCCGGCGTTGCAGGTCGGCCGGGTCGGTGCCCGGCGCGGCGCGCAGGTAGAGCGTATTGAGCCAGTAGCTCGGGCGGTTGCCCAGGCAGAAGAGCAGCGCGTCGACGCCGTACTGCATCGAGGCGTAGTGGAAGTCGTGGCAGACGCCCACGATCTCGCGCCCCTCCGCGTCGCGGAAGCGGTCGCCCGGGTGGAGGTCGTAGCGGCGCCGGGCGCAGTCGTTGACGATCATCGCCTCGCCCTGCTTGCGCCAGTCGTCGCCGGTGAAGTCGCGCCCCTCGACGATCCCGATCCCCAGCACGCCCAGCAGCGCCGTGTCGCAGTTGATGAGGGCGAAGGTCGCCTCGCGGCCGTCCTGGAGCGTCGGGCCCCAGTTCCACCGGCCGTTGGTGACGGGCAGCGTGCGCGAGGCGAAGGCCAGACGCTCGATCCGCGGCTCGGCGGCGAGCCGTTCGGCGAAGGCCGCGCGGCGTTCGCATCCCAGCACCGTGGGCAGCTTGGCCATGAACAGGTCGTCGGAGGCGATGCCCGTATCGGCCGAGGCCATGTAGCGGTACTGGCCCCACATGACCAGCGTGAGGACGATCAGCGTCTGCGAGATGAACGACTGGATGGCGACGAGCCCCGTGCGCAGCCGTCGTCCGGCAGGCGACGCGGCGTAGCCCTTGGCCGCCATGACGGGCGAGAACGAGGTGATGTGGCGCGCGGGCCAGAGGCTGGCGGCGAGCACCGCCGCGGTGGCCGCCGCCCCCACGATCCCCGCCACGACGAGGTTGTCGGCCAGCGAGAGCGACTCGGGGAAGTATTCGCGGAGCACCGACCGCTCGATCAGAAGAAGCAGGTACCACGCCCCCGCGAGCGCGAGGACCACGTAGCCGACGGCTTCGAAGAGGAAGTTGAGGCGCAGCGCGCGCGTCGGCGCGCCGAACACCTTCTGCACGTTGACCGCCCGCAGGCGCACGGGCAGCAGCGCCAGGAAGAAGTTGACGAAATTGATCAGCGCGATCGCCACGATCAGTAGCGCGATGCCCAGCAGCGTGAGCGTCGTGGCCGTCGACCCCTGCTCCGTGACGGTCTGCACGCTGTCGTTGAAGTAGATCCCGCGCAGCGGCGCGAGCGACAGCTCCACGGGCATCGACGTGTAGCTCTCCTGGTTTTCGCGTCCCACCTGCCGCACCTCGCGGTCGACGGCCGTCCAGCGTTCGACGAAGGTCGCGGGCGTCGCCCCGGCGCGCAGGCGGATGTAATACTGGGTGTTCCACTGCCCGAAGTCGGCCATGCCCAGGTCGCCCATGAAGTGCAGGATGTCGAACGTGCCGCCCAGCGAGTTGTCGGGCAGGTTCTCGAACACGGCCGCCACCTCCAGCGCCTCCGTCGGCTCCATCTGCTGCACGTAGAGCAGCGACCCCACGCCCGCCTGCAACCGCTCGGCCTCGCGGCGCGAGAGGATGACCGTGCCCGGGCGTCCCACGGCCTGCAGGTCGCCCTCGACGGCGCGGAAGGGGAGGATGTCGAGGATCCCCGGCGTCACCGACTTGGCCCGGTCGGGGTCGAGGGCGAAGCGTTCGGGTGCCAGCGCACCGGTGCGACGCACCCACACGAAGTTCTCGCCGAAACCCGAACCCCACCAGTTGACCGCCGCCGCGGCCTCGACCTCGGGCGATGCGGCCAGCGTGCGCTCCATCGAGGGGCGTGCGATCCAGCACCCCGGCTTGTCGCCGAAGAGCATGGCCGCCGCGGCGTAGGTCCGCCCGGCGTGGGGGATCGCGCGGTTGTAGGTCGCCTCCCACCACACTTGCGACATGATGGCGTAGAAGGCGGCGAAGGCCAGCGCCAGTCCGGCGATGTTGAGCACCGAGGCGGTCTTGTAGCGCCGGAGCGTCGTGAGGAAGTTCTTGAACGCGATTTTCATTCTATTCCGATTTTACGGCGTTAGCCGGGTTCTCGTCGGCCGTGCGCCACGAGCGGACGGTCACCGTCGCCACCGTGATGCCGAGCACGGCCAGCAGCGCCGCGGCGAAGACCCACCACGACATCGGCGTGCGGTAGGCGAAGCCCTGCAACCAGCGCTGGACGGCCCAGGCGCTCACGGGAGCCGCCGCGGCGAAGCAGACGACGACCATCGCGACGTAGCGGCGGTTGAACATGCGGAGGATCTCGGCGGTCGTGGCGCCCATCACCTTGCGGATGGCGATCTCGCGGCGGCGGTGCTGCGTCTCGAAGAGCACGATGCCGAAGACGCCCATCAGGGCGATCGCCACGGCCAGCAGCGTGAAGAGCCCGACGATGACCGTCAGCTTGCGCTCGGCGGCGTATTCGCGTCCCAGCTCCTCCTCGAACGTATGCACGCGGATGTCGCCCGGCTCGACGCGGTCGTCCATCGCGGCGACGGTGCGGCGCACGTGGTCCGTGAGCTCCTTCAGATCCGTGCCCGCCGCGTAGCGGACGTAGGCCACCTGGCCCGCGCGGTCGTACTGCTGCGACATCTGCGCCGGCAAGACGTAGAAGGCCATCGGCTGCACTTCGTATTGCAGTGGCTGGAAGTTGAAGTCGGCCGCGATGCCCACGAACGGTTCGTCGGGGCTGACGAAGCCGTCGATCCGGTCGCCTACCGCGATGTCGTACTTGCGGGCCCCCGCCCGGTTGATAATGAGCGAGCCGAGCTCCTTGCGGGCGTCGTCGTCGGTGAAGTCGCGCCCCTCGATGACCGGGATGCCCATCGTGCGGAGGAAATTGGGTTGCACGACATAGGTCTGGAACGAAACCCGCTGCCCCTTGAACTGACAGCCCCAGCCCATGCGGCCGACAGCGACCAGCTGGCCCGCGGCTCCCGTGACGTCGACCACGCGCGGGTCGTCCAGGAGCTGTCCGCGCAGCGCGGCGTAGCGGTTGGCCAGCGATCCGGGCAGGTAGACGGCCATCAGGTTCTCCCGGTCGAAGCCCATGTCGTAGTGCATCATGTAGTTGTGTTGCAGGCGGATGAATCCGGTGCCGACGATCAGCGCCGTGGCGATGAAGAACTGGAAGCCGAGCAGCGCCGTGCGCAGGATGCGTCCGCTGCGCGTGCCGCCGAACGACCCCTTGACCACCATCGCCGGGGCGAACGAGGTGATGTACCACGCGGGATAGAGGCTGGCGGCGAGCGCCATGGCGAAGGCCACGGCGACGACCGTCGCCGCCGCCGGCAGGTTGTCGCCCACGGCGAGCGGGGCGGCGATGTAGGAGGCCAGCTCGGTGCCGCCGACCAGGAAGGTCGCGTACCATGTCGCCGCGAGCGAGATCGCGACCAGCCCCACGGCCTCGACGACGAATCCCAGCCGCAGCGCCCCGGCCGGGGCGCCGAAGACCTTGTAGGTGTTGACCGAGCGGATGCGCACGGGCACCAGCGCGAAGAAGAAGTTGACGAAGTTGACCATCGCCAGCACGATCACCAGCACGGCGATGCCCAGCAGCGAGTAGGTCGTGGTCTTCGATCCCTGGCTGCACGGCACCTGCGCGTCGGTCTCGAAATAGAGCGCCCCTACGGGCGAGAGGCGGATGCCGGGTTCGAAGCGCTCCTCGTCGGCGGCCGCGCCCTCCTGGCCTCCCGTCAGCTCGCGCAGGACCTCCTGCCAGCGGCGTTCGAAGACCCCGGGATCGGCTCCCGGCCGCAGCTTGACGAAGTAGTTGAAGCTCCACTCCGACCCGTTGTCGAGCATCTCGTCGCCCAGGTCGACGGCGATCTGGCAGTCGGCGAGCAGCGAGTTGTCGGGGAAATCCTCGAAGAGGGCCACCACCTCGCGGGCGTTCTCCGGCGTGGGGTTCTCCACGTCGAGCCACAGCGCGTCGCCCACGCCCACGCCCAGCCGCTCGGCCGTGCGGCGCGAGACGATCGCGCCCCGGGGCTTGCCCAGATCGTGGACGTCGCCCGCCACCGAGCGGAACGAGAAGACGTCGAGCAGCGTGCGGGTGATCTGCCCCGCCCGGGCCGAGAACTTGTCGTAGCCCATCTTCGAGGCGTTGGGCAGGTAGACGGTCGAGGCGCCGAAGCCGCCCCACATGCAGCCGCCCGCCTCGACGTCGGCCACCGAGGCGATCACCCGTTCGGGGATGGGGCGGTTGAGCCACGACGACCACCGGCCGGGCGTGTACCAGTCCTCGGTTTCGATCAGGTAGACGCGCTCGGCGTCGGCGAGCGAGCGGTTGTAGCCCAGCTCCCACCACCCCTGCACGAGCAGGATGTAGAAGGCCGAGAGGGCGAGCGTGAGCCCTGTGATGTTGAGCAGCGACGAGGCCTTGTAGCGGCGGAGCGTCGAGAGGAAGTTTCGGAGTGCGATTTTCATGGCGTTATCGGGTTCAGTTCTTGATCGAGTCGATGGGGTTGGCCTTGGCCGCGCGGTCGCTCTGCCAGAAGACGGCGACGAGGGCCGTCAGGGCGGCGAAGAGCCCCGCCGCGAGGAAGATCGCCGGCGTGAGCGCGATGCGTACGCTGTAGTCCTGGAGGTAGCGGTCGAGCCCCCACCACGCCACCGGGCAGGCGATGACGAAGGCCGCGCCCACCAGGCGCATGAAGTTGGCCACCAGGCGACGGAGCATCTCGCCGCGCGTCGCGCCGAAGACCTTGCGCACGGCCACCTCCTGCTCCTTCTGGCGGATGTAGTAGGTCGACATGGCCACCAGCCCAAGCGCCGAGATGAGCATCGCCACGGCCGTGAAGATGCCGACGATGCGCAGCGTGCGGCGCTGTTCGCGGAAGTCGTTCTCGATCTGCTGTTCGAGGTAGCTGGCCGTGAACGAACTCTCCGGTACGATGCGGTGGAAGACATCGGCCACGGCCTGGTAGGCGGCGCGCTGGTCGCCGCGGATCTTGACGAGGATGTTCCACGGGTAGGAGCCCGTGAAGCCCATTTCGCCCTTCTCGTCGGTCTGCCACCAGCGGTCGAAGTCGCCCACGTCTTTCAGCAGCACCGCCGAGGGGCCGTCGAGCACCGAGCGGATCTGGAAGTCGCGCACCACGCCGCCGACGTCGATGCTCCACGAGTAGTCTTCGTCCATCTTGACGTGGGTGGCCGTGGGTTCGATCTCCAGCAGCCGCAGCGCGTGTTCGTTGAAGAGGAAGGCGTCGGGCACGCGGTTGTCCACGAGGCGCTCGATGCCCAGCATGCGGAAGTAGACCGAGTCGCCCTGGAGCACCTGGAACGAGATCATGCGGTCGGGACCGTAGCTGACCGTGTTGTTGTTGCCGCCGTTGTGGGGCGTGCCCTGGCCGAAGGCCACCGCCTCGACGCAGGGCAGCTGGCGCAGCTCGTCGCGGAAGCGGCGGATGTTGGCGTAGGAGCGCAGCGACGAGGCGCCGACGTCGATGATATCGGCGGTGTTGTAACCCAGCGGGGCGTCGATCAGGTGGCGGATCTGCAGCCAGATGGTGAGCGATGCGGCCAGCAGGACGATGGTGATGATGTTCTGCACGCCGATCAGGATGCGGCTGTAGACCATCTTCGTGCGGCGCCGCAGCGCCCCGCGCACGATGTCGATGGGCTTGAACTGCGCCACGACCAGCGCCGGGACGATGCCCGCCGCGATGCCCAGCGCCGCGACGAACGCCGTGTAGAGGAGCGCCGTCAGGGGGGTGATGTCGGCCCACACGGCGATCTTCGCGCCCACCAGATCGGCGGCGTAGGGGGCCACGGCCTCGGCCAGGCAGAGCGCCGCGACGAAGGCTGCGGCGCACAGGAGCGTCGATTCGAGGATGAACTTGAGGACGATCTCGCCTTCGGAGGCGCCCAGCAGGCGGCGCGAGGCCATCTCCTTGGCGCGGAAGCCCGTCTGGGCCACCGTCAGGTTCACGTAGTTCATCACGGCGAAGGCCAGGATCACGGCGCCCACGCCGAAGAGGATCATGACGAATGACCGGCTGCCGCTCACGAGCGGCGTGTTGCTGGCGTGGTCCGAGAAGTAGATGTCGCGCAGGGGGGTGAGCGTCGCCTTTGTCCAGACGTTGCCCTTGTAGATCCACCAGAACTCCTTGAAGTAGTCGGGCATGTCGTCGAGCTTGGGCCCGAGATCGGCCCCCTCGCGCACGAGCACGAAGGTGAAGCTCGACGCGGAGTTGCTCATCTGCTCGTTGATCGACGGGTTGCGCGTCGAGACCAGTTCGCTGCGCAGGATCATGTCGCAGGCGGGGAAGATCGAGCGGTCGAAGTCGCGGATGACGCCGCTCACGACCAGCGTCTCTTCGGTGTCGGGCAGGCGGAGGGTCTGCCCCAGCGGGCTGAAGGTGCCGAAGACGCGGCGGGCGAACGACTCGGTGAGGAGGACGTTGTCGCGCGCGGCAAGCGCCTGCCCGCGGTCGCCCGCCGCGAGCTCGTAGTCGAACATGCGCAGGAAGGTCGTGTCGACGAACATGGGCCGGGCCTCGAACCGCTGCTGCCCGATCTCTGCCCGCTCGGTGGTGCCGATGTTCCACCCCGCCAGCGTGATGCCGCACGTCGCCTCGATCTCGGGGTAGCGGTCGAGCAGGTATTTCTGGAGATGGTAGCCCGTCATGATGCCCGACTCGTTGCCGACGACGAAGATGCGGTCGCCCTTCGCGTGGTAGCTGTCGACGGTGAACTGACGGCGGGTGTAGTCGGCGATCAGGATCACGAAGATGAGCGATGCCGACAGCCCGAAGATGTTGATGGCGGTGTAGAGCCGGTTGCGGCCCAGGAAGATGAAGAACGAACGGAAGTCCAGTTGGCGGAACATAGCGGAAAGGTTTGGATATTATTCGGTTTTTATCATTTCGACGGGGTTGGCCCTCACGATCCGGCGGGTGCGCAGCAGCAACACCGCCCCGACGATCGCCGCGAGCAGCAGCGCGACGCCGGCGAAGATCTGCCAACCCAGCGCGATGCGGCTGGCGAAGTTGCTCAGCACGGCCGTCATGGCCACGTAGGCGAGGGCGATGCCCGCGGCGACGGCCGGCACGGTCATCGCCGCCAGGTTGCGCGTGAGCAGGCCGAGGATGTCGCCGTCGGCGGCGCCGTTGACCTTGCGGATCGCCACCTCGCGGCTGCGGCTGCGAGTCTCGTCGCCCAGGTAGCCCACCAGCCCCACCAGGGCGATGAGCAGCACCACGAGCCCCACGATCGCGGCGATGCGGCGGATGCGGATCTCGGTGGCGAGGCTTGCGTCGAGCTCCTCGCCCAGCAGGACCAGCCGCTCGTTGTCGGCCGTGCGGTACTCCTTGAGCTTCGCGCGCACGGCGTCGAGCGCCTCGGGAGTCACTTCGCGCAGGCGGATGCAGAGCCGCATGCCGCCGTAGTTCGCGTCGGGGTCGGACATGTATTCGTCGAGCGAGACCATGAGGATCGGCTGCGTCTCGCCGCTCTCGATCAGGGTGCGGAAATCCTTCACCACGCCCACGATCGTGTGCGTCCACGGATCGTCGGCGCTGCCCGACGACGAGACCGTGCGGCCCACGGCCTCCTCGGGCGTCCAGCCGCGCAGGGCGCAGTAGCGTTCGTTGACCAGCGCCTCGTCGGGGCGGCTCTGCGCCGTGAGGGTGCGCCCGGCCACGAGCCGCATGCCGATCGCGTCGATATAGTATTCGTCGATCCACGTCAACCGGCATCCGAACAGCAGTTCGTGGGTCGTCTCGTCGTAGCAGGGCTGGCCGCTGTATCCCCACACGGGCGGCGTCGAGGTCCATCCCGCGGCCTCGACCTCGGGCATCGCGGCGAAGGCCTCGGCCATGTTGCGGAACATCGTGCGCGTACCCACGGGCATGACGCTCACCGTGCGGCGCACGTCGAAACCCATGTCGCCTTGGCGCAGGTGGCGCACCTGCAACGAGAAGACCGCCAGCGCCGTCAGCGCGAGCGTCACGCTGGCGATTTGGACGAAGAGCAGCGCCCGTTTCCAGCCGCGGCGCCCCGTCGAGCCGCCCCGGAAGGCCGTGGCGAGCGGCACGGAGGCGAAGGCTGCGGCGGGAAGCACGCCGGCGGCGAGCAGCGTCGTCACCGTCACGCACGCCGGCACCCAGATGCGCGCCGGGGCGAACAGCTCGCCCACGGGCACGCCCATCAGCTGCCCGATCTGCTGTTGCAGGGCCCAGATCACGAAGCCCGCGACGACGAGCGAGGCGCCGATGAGCGCCGCCGTCTCCCAGAGGAAGATCGCCGCCACGTCGGCGCGCCGGGCGCCGTGGCAGCGCAGCATGGCGACGGTCCGCGCGCGGTCGACGAGCGCCGATACCGATACCAGCACGTAGTTCATCGTCGCCACGAAGAGGATCAGCAGCGCCAGAGCCGAGAGGATCCACGCCACCTGCACGACGGCCGAGTCGGTCGTCGCGCTGTGCGCGATCGGGACGAAGAGATAGCGGAGGTTCCACTGCGCGTTGTACTCGGTCTGTCCGTGGCGGGCGTCGAAGGCGGACATCGCCGCTTCGATCTCGGCGACCGAGGCCCCTTCGCGCAGCTTGAGGTAGGAGGGGAACGAGTCGCCACCGCCCCAGTCCATCCGGTAGCTCCCGACGATGTAGTCGAGCGATACGAGGGCGTCGAACCGCCCCAGCGAGTTGTTGAGCGGCGGGTCGCGGAAGATTCCCACGACGGTCATCGGCACCGTGTTCTTCATCATCAGCCGCTCGCCCATCGGGTCGCGGTCGCCGAAGATCCTCCGGGCCGTCGACTCCGAGAGCAGGATCCGCTCCTTGCCCGTGAGCTCGGTGGCGTCGCCGCGCACCATGCCGAAGTCGAGCACGTCGAAAAAGCAGGTGTCGATCGCCATGAAGCGGCAGTCGAACGGCTCGTCGCCCCTATAGAGCTGGTTCTGAAAGCCGCCGCGCAGGCGCGTCGCCGCTTCGACGGGGGCCAGCTCGTCGGCCAGGGCCGGCGCCAGCGGGGCGAGCATGCAGTCGCTCAGGCCGCTCGACGACGTCGTCCAGATCTGGTAGATGCGGTCGCGGTCGGGGAAGAAGCGGTCGAAGGTGAGCGTGAAATTCACATAGGAGAAGATCAGCAGCCCGACCGTGAGCCCCAATGCGAGCGAGGCGAGACGGATGAGGTTTCCGCCCCGGCGTTTGACGAGGTAGGCGATGGCGAAGCGCAGGTTGTTCATCGTTGTCGGTGTTTTATTCGGTTTTTATGGAGCGCACGGGGTCTTCGTTGGCCGCGCGCCACGAGCGTACGGTGACCGTCGCGGCGGTGATGCCTCCGACGATGAGCAGCGCCGCGGCGAAGACCCAGGCGTGGAGTGCCACGCCCGAGACGAATCCTTCGAGCCATCGCGCGACGCCCCAGCCGGCCAGCGGCGCGCCGACGACGAATCCGCCGACGGCGATCGCTGCGAAACGGCGGTTGAACATCGCCAGAATCGAGGCCGACGTGGCGCCGTTGACCTTGCGGATGCCGATCTCCTTGCGGCGGCGCTGCGTCTCGAAGAGCACCAGCCCGAAGACGCCCATGAGCGAGATGGCGATCGCCAGTGCCGAGAAGAGCGTGACGAGCAGCCCCACCTTGCGGTCCTTGCGGTAGAGCGAGTCGACCACCGAGTCGAGAAATTCGATGTCGGCGCCGAAGGGCGAGATGCGGTCGATGGCCTTGCGGATGTGGTCGGCCGCGGCCCCGAGATCCGTGCCTGGGGCGATGCGCACGTAGCAGTAGGGCATCATCAGGTCGTCGCCCCAGTTGAGCGTGCCGAAGACGCAGCAGGCGAAGGGCTCCTCGCTGCGGTGGCGCGAGTAGGCGCATACGTCGTCGGG
Source organism: uncultured Alistipes sp. (assembly GCA_947364365.1). Classification (GTDB taxonomy): domain Bacteria; phylum Bacteroidota; class Bacteroidia; order Bacteroidales; family Rikenellaceae; genus Alistipes. The sequence continues at coordinate 41,332 of CANASP010000003.1, read as the reverse complement.
CAGGAAGCCGATGACCTCGCCCCAGCCCGCTATGTGCGCTCCGCCCGCGAGGTCGTTCTGCGAGACGTAGTCGCCCACCCGCATATCCCAGCGGCGGCGGGCCGTCTGGTTGAAGACATAGGAGCAGGGTTCGCGCAGGCGGTCGGCCTCGGTGAAGTCGCGCCCCTCCGAGGGGCGGATGCCCAGCACGCGCAGGAATTCGGGCGTGGTGAGCAGCACCTTGTACTCGATGCCGCCCTCGATGTCGCGGTAGCCGCGGCCCCAGCCCATCAGCTTCTGCTCCTCGCCGCCGAACTTCTGGTAGGCGAAGGCCACCTCGTCGATCCCGGCGAAAGCCTTCAGATCGTCGACCAGCGCGTCGCGTCGGGCGTAGACGCCGGGCGTAAGGGTCGCCACGACCACCTGCTCGCGGTCGTAGCCCGTGGTCAGGCGCTGGAGGTAGCGGTTCTGGAGGTTGATGAAGAGGGCGGCGACGATCAGTGCGGTCGAGATGGCATACTGCACCCCGACGAGCGCCGTGCGGTAGGTTTTCCCCGCGGCCGACGAGCCGAACGACCCCTTGACGGCCACGATCGGCCGCTGCGAGGTCATGTAGAGCGCCGGGTAGAGTCCGGCGACGAGCCCCACGGCGAGCGCCACGAGCGCGCTGCCGCCGAGGAGCGGCAGGTTGGCTCCGAGCGTCATGTCGGCATCTACGCAGTCGGCTAGGGGCGTGTCGCCCAGCGCAGCCGTCAGCACGAGTGCCAGCAGGTAGGAGATCGCGGCGATCGCCACCGACTCGGCGACGAGCGCCGCGCGCAGCGTGGCTGATCCTGCGCCCATGATCTTTTGCAGGTTGACCATCTTCATCCGCACGGGGGCCATCGCCGAGGCGAAGTTGACGTAGTTGATCGAGGCGATGGCGACGATCAGCAGCGCGATGGCCAGCAGCACCGTCGTGATCGCCCGGTTGCCCTTGCGGGGCAGCATTTCGTACTGGGCGTCGTTCTGGTAGTAGATGTCGCGCACGGCCGTCAGGCGGACGGTGGCCTTCGAGTCCTGGCCCAGCCAGTCGGCGTAGAAGGCGCGCGTCGCCTCCTTCAGCCGCTCTTCGACCTCGGGCAGCGCCTCCGGCCGGTCGATGCGCACGAAACACATGTAGTTGCAGTTGCCCTTGTAGCTGTTGTACCAGGGATGGCCCCAGATGATCACGTTGTCGAAGATCGAGTTGGCGGGGAGATCCTCGTAGACGCCGCTCACGACGAAGGTCGCGTCGTCGCCCGGGTTGCCCATCACCGTGGCCATCTTCCCGCTCTGGTGCAGAAGCCGCCCCACGGCCGGTCCGTCGCCGAACATGCGGCGGGCCGTCGAGCGGGGGAGCAGCACGCCCCGGGTCTCCTTCAGCCCTTCGACATCGCCCTCGGCGAGGCGGAGACCCAGCACCTCGAGCAGCTCGGGCGTGCAGCGCATCGCGTGCTCGTGGTAGAAATCCTGCTTGCCGTTGGGGTGGTCGATGCGCAGCTCCATGTCGAGGTGGTCGCCCGTCTCGCAGAGCGCCCCGGCCACGATGTGGGGCGACGCGGTAGTCAGCGTGTTGACGAGCGGGTGGCTCACGCAGACCTGGAACGGGCCCTCCTCGGCGTAGGCGAGTTCGACGCGGTAGACGCATGCGGCGTCGGGGATCCAGGCGTCGAAGCTCCGCTCGTAGCGCACCTGCATGAGGATGACGACGAAGGCGGCGAAGGCCACCGTGAGGCCCGCGACGTTGAGTGCGGCGGAGGTGGGGTAGCGCAGCAGCGAGGTCCGGAGGTTTTTGAAGAGGATGGTCATGATGTCGTTGTTGAGGGTGGTGTATTGCCGGGGCGGAATTGCCCCCCCCCGGTTGTTATTCGTTGAGTATCAGCACGTCGTTGCCGCCGTAGTTCTCGTATCCCGAGACGATGACCCGCTCGCCCGGATCGAGCCCCTCGACCACCTCGTAGTACTGGGGGTTCTGCCGTCCGATGCGGATCGGGCGCTTGTAGGCGTGCTTGCCGTCGGCGTCGACCACGTAGATCCAGGCGCCGCCCGTGGTCTGGTAGAACGAGCCGCGGGGGATGATGACCGCCTCGGTGGGCTGGCCCAGCTGGAGGTGGAGGTAGTAGGTCTGGCCGCTGCGGATGTTGGCCGGGCGCGCCCCCACGAAGTTGAAGTCGGCGCGGAACTGCCCGCTGCGCACCTCGGGGTAGACCTTGCGCAGGCGCGCCGTGTAGCTGCTGTCCTGGCGCTCGAAGCTCGCCTCCAGCCCCGCGCGCACGCGGTCGATGTAGCTCTCGTCGATCTGCGCCTCGATCTTGTAGTCGCGCAGGTCGTTGATCTGGCCGATCTTCATGCCCGTCGAGACCGACTGGCCCAGCACGACGTCCAACAGGCCCACCTCGCCGTCGATGGGCGACTTGACCGCCAGGTTGCCGATGCGCTCGCGGATGAGCTGCATGTTGCGCTTCATGTTGTCGAGGTTGTCCTCCATCTGCTCGATCTGCACCGAGCGGTAGAGCGAGTCCTGCTTCTGCCGCTCGACGTTCAGCTCGCGCTGCTTCTCGGCCAGCTCGTACTCCTCCTTGGCCTGCAACCACTCCTCGCGGGCGATCAGCTGCGCGCGGTAGAGCTCGTCGTTCTGCTCGAACGTGCGCCGCTTGCGCGCCACGTCGAAGTCGAGCTGCGCCTTGTTCTGGCGGAGCGTCAGCTTCTCCTGCTCCATCGAGATGAGCGTGTTGCGCAGGATGTTCTGCTTCTCGGCCAGCTCGGCCTCGCTGTTGAGGATCTCCAGCGTCAGGGCCGTGTTGCTCAGCTCGACCAGCACGTCGCCCCGCTTGACCGAGGTCCCCTCCTCGACCACCAGCCGCTCGACGATGCCCGACTCGAGCGGACTGAGCTGCACGGTGGTGATCGGCTGCACCTGGCCCGATACGCGGATGTAGTCGTTGAACTCGCCGCGCACGACCGTGCCGATCGAGATCGTCCGCGCGTCGATGCGCAGCGTCGACGAGTGGTCGCGCAGCAGCAGCCATGCGACGAAGACGAGGAAGAGCGCGCCCGCGGTATAGGGGATTCCGCGCTTGGTGGTCAGCAGGGCCCGCAGCCCCTTTTTCTTTTCGATTCGGATGTCCATTATTGTGCGTTTTTATTGATTACGGGTTGTTTGTTTTTCATGTCGCCGGCGGGTTCTCGGTCCGCAGCCGGCGGAGGCGGCTCTTCGAGCGACAGCGACAAGAGCGGCCCTCCGCGCCGGGAGGTTGCGGGCCGCCGCCCTTCGGGAGAGCCCGAAGAGCGCTTCGCTTGTCACCTGATGAGCGGCCGGCCGTTGTAGTACTCCACCAGGCGCGTCTTGACGATGTATTGCAGCCGCGCGCGCAGCCGCTCCGAGCGGGCCTGGAGCAGGTTGTTCGAGGCCGTCTGGAGGTCGAAGGTCGAGATCATGCCCCGCGCGTATTTCCCCTCGGCGGCGCGGTAGGCCAGCTCGGCGGCCGACGACTTGCGCGTGGCCTGCACCAGCTCCTTGCCCGTGCCCTGCATCTGCTGGTAGGCCTGCGCCACCTCGCTCTCCAGTGCGCGCAGCGTCTGCTGGCGGCGCTCCTGGGCGATGCGGTAGTTGTTGCGTGCGCGGTTGACGGCCGTGCGGCGGGTCAATCCGCTGAAGAGCGGGATCGAGAGCTGCGCCGAGAAGTAGTAGCTGCGGTTGTCGCGCAGCTGGTTGCCGTAGGAGGCGTAGAGCGACCAGTCGTCGATGTTCTTGAAGAAGTTGGTCGAGAATCCGCCGCCGACGCTTATCGAGGGGAGCTGGCGGCCGCGTACCGCCGAGAGCTGCAACCGGCTCTGCCGCTCGTCGTAGGCGGCGCTCAATGCCTTGGGATGGTGGTCGAGGGCGTAGGTCAGCACCTCGTCGTAGGGGGCCGTGCCTGCGGGCGTCTCGATATCGATCCGCGTGTCGACCTCCAGGGTGTCGTCGGCGGGGTAGTTCATCCGCTCGGCCAGCGTGATGCGCGCCAGTTCGAGGTTGTTCTCCTGCTGCGTGAGCAGGTAGTCGTCCGCGGCGCGCTGGGCGTCGAGCTCGGCCACGTCGGCCGCGCTCTTGAGTCCCAGTTCGAGCTGCTTGCGCCCCTTCTCGGCGTTGGCCGTGCTGGTGGCGAGCTGCTCCGCGGCCAGCCGCACGGCCTCGGTGTAGTAGACCACGTCGAAGTAGGCCTCCATGGTCTGCAACGCCACCTCGTCGCGGATGCGTTGCAGCTCCTCCATGCCCATCAGCCGCATCACCTTGGCGGCGCGCAGCGTGTTGATGCCGCTCCAGCCGGCGAAGAGGGTCATGCTGCCCGATACGCCGTAGGAGTGGTTGAACGACGAGGTGTTGGTGTAGGTGTTGGTCTCGGGGTCGGCCGCGCGGCCGAAGCTGGTCGAAGCCCCCACGGAGCTGCCCAGCGACGGGGTGAGCGAGGCGATCGACTCGATATACTCCTGGCGGTAGTTGGCGTTGGTGTAGTCCTGCTGGCGCACGGCGTGGCTGTGTTCCACGGCGTAGGTCATGCAGTCGTCGAGCGTCATGGGCCGTGCCGCGGCGTCGGTCGCGGCGGGTGTCTGTGCGGTCGCCGCTGTCCATAAAATAGACAGCAGAAAGAGCGAAATCGGGCGTTTCTTCATGGTTTTCGGGTGTGGTAACTTTGCCTCGCATACGTGCCGAAACCGTGCCATAAATTTTATTTCGTTGAAGATTAGTTAGTTGTGTATTTAGTGGCAAACGAATGTGTAAATATTTTTGACACGGCTGTAAATTTTGTGGACTCGCGGCGGATTTTTTCGCGAATTTAACGCTATTTTAGCCGCATCAACCCCCGAAAATCATGGTCAAGGAAGGCAACGTACTGGTCGTCGACGACAACCGCAGCATTCTGGCTGCGCTGCGTCTGCTGCTCGAAAAATATTTCGCCCGCGTGGTGACGCTCCCCACGCCCAACCGGCTGGCTGCGGCCCTGCGCGAGGAGCCCGTCGACGTCGTGCTGCTCGACATGAACTTCTCGGCCGGGATCAACACCGGCAACGAGGGGATCTACTGGCTGCGCGAGATCCACGCCCGGCGCCCCGACGTCAAGGTGGTGCTCTTCACGGCCTATGCCGACGTCGACCTGGCCGTGAGGGCCATGCGCGACGGAGCGGTCGATTTCGTGGTCAAGCCGTGGGACAACGACCGGCTGGTCGCCTCGCTGCGCAACGCCTGCAAGCTGGCCCGCTCCGAGCGCGAGGTGAAGCACCTCAAGGAGATCCGCCGCTCGCTCGCGCCCGAGGAGCCGATGTTCTGGGGCACGAGCCCCGCGATGACGCGCATCCGCGAGATCGTCGAGAAGGTGGCCTCGACCGACGCCAACATCCTCCTGACGGGCGAGAACGGCACGGGCAAGGAGATGTTGGCGCGCGAGATCCACCGCCGTTCGGCCCGCAGCGGCGAGCTGATGGTCTCGGTCGACATGGGCGCCGTGCCCGAGACGCTGTTCGAGAGCGAGCTCTTCGGCCATGTCAAGGGGGCCTTCACCGACGCCCGCGCCGACCGCGCGGGCAAGTTCGAGGTGGCCCACCGCGGCACGCTCTTCCTCGACGAGATCGGCAACCTGCCGCTCCACCTCCAGTCGAAACTCCTCACGGCGATCCAGAGCGGCCGCATCGTCCGCGTGGGCAGCAACCTCCCCGTGGCGGTCGACATCCGTCTGGTCTCGGCCACCAACCGCAACCTCTTCGAGATGGTCGGCGAGGGGACGTTCCGCGAGGACCTGCTCTACCGCATCAACACCATCCACATCGACCTGCCGCCGCTGCGCCAGCGTCGCGAGGATATCGTGCCGCTGGCCGTGCGTTTCCTCGAACGCTATGCCGCCAAATACCACAAGCCGCTCGTCGGGTTCGAACCCGAGGCCGAGCGGCAGATGGAGGCCTACCCCTGGGCGGGCAACATCCGCGAGCTGCAACACACCGTCGAGAAGGCGGTCATCATGTCCGAGGGGCAGCGGATCGCCCCCTCCGAACTGTTGTTGCGTCCGGCGCCGCCGGCGGTCGCGCTCGACGGGATTTCGACGCTGGAGGAGATGGAACGCCGCATGATCGCCCGGGCGATCGAGCACCACGGCGGCAACCTTTCGGCCGTGGCCCAGCAGCTGGGGATCACGCGCCAGACGCTCTACAACAAGATCAAACGCTACGGATTATGAGTCTTCAGGCTGCTTCGGGCCGTGCGGCGGCCTCCTATGCCGTGTCGTTGGCCCTGGGCTCCGCGGCGCTGGGCTGGACGCTGGCGCGCGGATGGTACCCCGCCTCGATCCTGCTCCTGCCGCTCCTCGTCTGGACCTTCGTGCGGCTCGTGCGGCTCTTCCGCGACGTGGTGAGCCGCGTCCACTTCATGTTCAACGCGGTGGAGAACGACGACTTCGCCTTCCGTTTCCGCGAGGGGTCGCGGCGCGTCGACGACCGCCTGCTCAACGCCTCGCTCAACCGCATCAAGGAGATCCTGGCCCATGCCAAGCAGCGCGCCGAGGAGCGCGAGCGCTACTACCAGCTCATCATGGAGCATGCCGGCGCGGGGCTGCTGACGCTCGACGAGGCGGGCAACGTCTACCAGGCCAACGGCGAGGCGCTGCGCATCTTCGGCCTGCCGCGGCTCACGCACATCCGTCAGATCCGGGTTCCTGCGGCCGAGGTCTACCGTGCGCTGCGCGACATCCGTCCGGGCGGACGCTGCCGCGCCGCATGCCGCGACGAGATGGGCGAGGCTACCCTCACGATGAACTGCGCGGGCATCTGTCTGGAGAACAAGCGGCTGCGCATCGTCGCGGTCACCGACATCGACAACGAGATGGATGCCGTGCAGGTCGAGACCTGGAGCCGTCTGACACGCATCCTCACCCACGAGATCATGAACTCGCTCTCGCCCATCACCTCGCTCAGCGAGACACTGTTGCGTACCGACGCGCCGCTCGATGCCGACCTCATGCGCGGCCTGCGCACGATCGGCGACACGGGCCGCCGGCTCATGTCGTTCGTCGAGAATTTCCGGCGCTTCACCCGGATCCCCGAGCCGCGCAAGGAGCCCTTCGAGCTGCGTCCGTGGATCGACCAGGCCGTGGCGCTCGCCGTTCCCGCCTCGATCCGCACCGTCGTTTCGGTCGAACCCGCCGATACGCTGCTCTACGCCGATCCCCGGCTGGTGGGGCAGGTGGCGGTCAACCTGCTCAAGAACGCCTGCGAGGCGGTCGGCACGCGTCCGGACGGCTGCATCGAGATCGCCTCGCGCATCGATGCCCGGGAAAACGTCGTGATCGAGATCAGCAACAACGGCGGCGCCATTCCGCCCGAGACGGCCGAGAACATCTTCACCCCCTTCTTCTCGACCAAGCCCGACGGGTCGGGCATCGGCCTGAGCGTCTCGCGCCGCATCATGCAGCTCCACGAAGGTTCGCTGCGCCTGACGGTCAACACCCCCGAGCGGGTCACCTTCACGATGTTGTTCCGTTAGTTAGATCGCCCCGCGTCCTCTTCATCCGCCATTTTCAGAAGTGCGCAGTCGAGGTGCCGCTATGCGGCATCTATTAAATGCTGCTGTAGGCGGCAACGAATCCCCGCCTGGCGAAAAAGGCGGCCGACCGGCGCTTTTTGAACCGGCAAAAGCGCCGAAAGATATCCGAAGCCGAAGGCTTCGCGTTTTCGCCGGCTGCGGACTGCTTTTTCTGTTGCAGATCCGACTCTTCGGAGCCGGCGGGCCGCAGTCTCCGGCGGCGAAGGCCCGCGATCCGCTTCTCGTTCGCGCCGTCCTTCGCAGGCTGCGCCCTGCGGCCGACGGACGGATTCCTTTTTGCCGGTCGTGTCAGAAGACCTCGCGCAGGATCCGCACCGACTGCACGGCCGCCACGGCGTCGAGGTGGTAGCCCAGGTAGGAGAGCATGGCGTCGAGAAACGCGGTGCGCTGCGTGCGGTTGAGGCCGATCTCGGCGAGAAACCTCACGTCGCACTCCAGCATGTCGTTGAGCGTGCGGGCCTCCTCCTGCGGGAGATAGGAGGTGTGGGCCGGACAGCGCGGCGTGTAGAGCCCCTCGCGGATGTCGAACCAGTCGCCCGCGGCGTAGGCGTTGCCGGGGCTGAAGCCCATCAGGCGGCAGAGGTTGGCCAGGAACCAGAGGTGGAAGTTGGCCACCCCCTCCTCCATCGAGTCGAGCGCCGCGACTGACCCCCACACGAAGTCGAACAGCGCCTCGTTGGCCTCGCTCTCGCGCACCAGACGGTAGAGCGTCTCGGCCATGAAGAGCGCCATGGTCGACTTGCGGATGTCGAACGGCACGCTTTGCAGCGCCCAGGCCGCCCGCACCTCGCGGAAGCGGTGCATCTGCTGGGCCGAGGCGGGCTCCAGCCCCTCGAACTCCAGCGGGAACATCGGCTGGAAGAGCGCCAGTTTCGACCCGCGGCCCCGGCTGCTGCGCACCCCCTGGACCATGAAGCTGCGCCGCCCGCCGACGTCGGTCATGAGGTAGGCGACCATCGACGAGTCGCCGTATTTGAGCGTGTGGAGCACCACGCCGCGTCCCTTGTAGCTCTTCACGCCGTCAAGCCTTTCTTACGTGTACGAGCATCCACCCCTCGCGCGACTGCGTGGCGACGTGCACGAGCCCCTGCGCGGCGGCCGCCGATACGACGGCGGCGACGTCGTCGGCCAGAAATCCGCTCATGATGAGGTCGCCGCCCCGCACGAGCGCCGCGGCGTAGGCGGGCATGTGGGCCAGGAGGACGTTGCGGTTGATGTTGGCCAGGATGAAGTCGTAGCGGCGCCCCGCGATGCGGTCGATGTCGCCGATCTGCGGCGCGACGCGCTCCCCGACACCGTTGGCCGCGACGCTCTCGCGGCAGCTTCGGTCGGCCCGCTCGTCGATGTCCACCGCATCGACGTGCGCGGCGCCGCACTTGGCGGCCGTGATGGCCAGCACGCCCGTGCCGCTCCCCATGTCGAGGCCCCGGCGTCCCGCGACGCCCAGGTCGAGCACCGCGCGGGCCATGAGCCACGTGGTGGCGTGGTGGCCCGTGCCGAACGACATGCGCGGCTGCACCACCACCTCCATCGTGGCGGTTTCGGCCGGCGCATGGAACGGGGCGCGGATCACCAGCCGCCCCTCGACCTCCACGCGCGGGTAGTCGCTCTCCCACGGGGCGTTCCAGTTCGCGTCCTCGATCCGCTCGTAGCGCCCCTCGACGCCGTGTCCGGCCAGCAGCGCGTCGACCTCGCCGCGGCATGCCGCGAGCGCCTCCGAGGGGATGTAGGCCCGCAGCTCCCCGGCATCGGTCTCGAAGCTCTCGAAGGGGAAGTCGGCCAGAAAGGCGGTGAGGATCTCGGCCTCGGCAGCGTCGGCGCAGGCGACGTGAAGTGCGATGTAGTCCATCGTATATTATGTAAAATTTATTCGTAACTTTGCCGAACGCAAAGTTACGTATTATCTTCGAAAATCGATCGGGACGATGGCTGAAAATACCCGGCGGTGGGCCGAAACCGGGCGCCGCTACCGCACCTATATCAAACTCGAAAAGGGGCTTGCCGACAACACGGTCGAAGCCTACATGCGCGATCTGCGCCAGTTCGCCCACTACGTCCTGCGCCAATGGGACGTGGCGCCGCACAAGGTCGGACGCGAGATGATCGAGCGCTACCTCGCGTGGCTCTACGAGCGGGGACGCGACAAGGCCTCCCAGGCGCGCCAGCTGAGCGGCATCCGCAGCTTCTTCAATTTCCTGCTCGTCGAGGAGCGCATCGAGGCGTCGCCCGCCGAGTTCGTCTCGGCCCCCAAGGCGGGGCGCAAGCTGCCCGACGTGCTCACGATCGGCGAGATCGACCGCATCATCGCCGCCGTCGACACCTCCACGACCAAGGGGCTGCGCGACAGCGCCATGCTCGAAGTGCTCTACTCGTGCGGGCTGCGCGTCTCGGAGCTCACGGCGCTGCGCATGCAGGATCTCTTCTTCGGCGAGGGTTATATCCGCGTGACGGGCAAGGGCGACAAGCAGCGGCTGGTGCCCGTCAGCACGACGGCGCGCGACCGCATCGGCCGCTACCTCGAGGTGCGCCCCGTCCGTACCGCCGACAGTCAGACGCTTTTTCTCAACAACCGCGGCGGACGGCTCACCCGCGTGATGGTCTTCACGATCCTGAAGCAGGCGGCTCTCCGGGCAGGGATCGACAAGCGGTTGAGCCCCCACACCTTCCGCCATTCGTTCGCCACGCACCTCATCGAGGGGGGCGCCAGCATCCGCCAGGTGCAGGAGATGTTGGGTCACGAGAGCATCCTCACGACCGAGATCTACACCCACCTCGACCGCGACCACCTGCGCCGCACCGTCGAGGAGCACCTGCCGGTCGGTAGGCCCGAGTAGCGGGGCGGGGAGGGCTGTTTCTCTTTTCTGTCGTAGATTCGGCTCGTCGGAGCCGTGCGGGCCGCCGCTTCGCTCCGGCGAAGGATCCCGGCGCTGTGCGAGGTCGCCCGGGCTTGCGGTCCGTAGCCTTTGTCTGCTGCGGCTGTTCTCTTTTCTGTTGTAGATTCGGCTTGTCAGAGCCGTGCGGGCCGCAGCCTCCGGCGGCGAAGGCCCGCAACTCGTTATCACTCGCGCGCCCTTCGCAGGCTGCGACCCGAATTTGGCGATTAGGCGGCCGTTGTTAGGCTGGCAGAGAGCAGCCACCCGGCGCGGTGTGCTGCTTTGCTCGCTAATGCTCGCCGGCACCTTCCGCCGGCTGCGGGCCGCGTTGATCCGTAATTCATAAAAGACGAAGCCGCCTTGCGGCATGATCGGGCAGGATTTCGTCCGTTACCTCTTCCGCCGGGGCTTCGTCGCCCGGAACGAGCGCTCGTCGCGCTGCGGCCGTCCGTCGCCCGTCCGCCCTTCGCCCGTTCCTCCGGTGCGCCGCGGCCGCTCGCCGAAAAAGTAGCTCTTCTGCCGCCGCTTCTCCTCCTGCGTGCGGGCCACGTAGACCCGTTCGCCCGTGTAGGGGTTCTCGCCCGTGTAGAACATCACCGACGAGAGGGTCATCGGCGTGGGGGTGAGGTCCTGCACCTGCTCCAGGTTGAAGTGGAGCCGCCCGAGCACCTTCTCCGACAGCGCGCGCATGTCGCCCTCGGTGCAGCCCGGGTGCGACGAGATGAAGTAGGGGATCAACTGGTAGGGCAGCCCCTCGCGGCGGCAGATGCGGCCGAAGGCCTCGTTCATTCGCTCGAACAGGGCGAAGGGCGGCTTGCGCATCAGGCGCAGCACCCCCTCCTCGGTGTGCTCGGGGGCCACCTTGAGCCGTCCCGAGGTGTGGTGTTTCACCACCGTTTCGAAATAGGCCGAGTCGTCGAACAGGTCGTAGCGGATGCCGCTGCCGATGAAGGCCTTCTTGATGCCCCGCACGGCGCGGATCTTCTCGTAGAGGGTCATCAGCGGCCGGTGGTCGTTGTCCAGGTTGGGACACATGCGCGGGTGGAGGCACGACGGGCGCCGGCAGCGGGCGCAGAGCGTGCGGTCGCGCCCGCCCATGCGGTACATGTTGGCCGAAGGAGCTCCCACGTCGGAGAGGTAGCCCTTGAAGTCGGGCATGCGCGTGATGCGCTCCACCTCGGCGAGGATCGACCGCTCGCTGCGCGACTGGATGAACTTGCCCTGATGGGCCGATATGGTGCAGAACGAGCAGCCGCCGAAGCAGCCGCGGTGGATATTCACCGAGAACTTGATCATCTCCCACGCCGGGATGGCCCCCTTGCCGCGGTAGCGGGGGTGGGGCGCCCGCTCGTAGGGCAGGTCGAACGAGCGGTCGAGCTCCTCGGTCGTGAGCGTGGCGTGGGGCGGCGTGACCACGACGTAGCGGTCGCCTCCGTCCAGGGGCTCGACGAGCGTCGCCTCGGGGTTCATAAGGTTGCTCAGCGTCTCTTCGGCGACGAAGTCGGCGCCGAAGGCCTTCGGGTCGGCCACGCACCGCTCGTAGCCGCTGAGGCGGATCGTCCTTGCCGGGTCGAGCCGCTCGACGTAGGCCCGGTCGGCCACGAAGGCCACCTGCCGCAGGCGGCGCAGCAGACGGGCGTTGTAGCCGTTGCGCAGCGCGCGGGCCACCTCGCCCACGACCTTCTCGCCCATGCCGTACATCACCAGGTCGGCCCCCGACGTCGCGAGAATCGACGGTCGCAGGGCATCGGTCCAGTAGTCGTAGTGGGTGAGCCGCCGCAGCGAGGCCTCGATGCCCCCAAGGACCACCGGGGTGTGGGGAAAGAGCCGCTTGAGGATGCGGGTGTAGACCTCCGTGGGGCGGTCGGGGCGGAATCCCGCGCGGCCGCCGGGGGTGTAGGCGTCGTCGTGGCGCAGGCGGAGGTTGGCCGTGTAGTGGTTGACCATCGAGTCCATCGCCCCGGCCGTGACGCCGAAGAAGAGGCGCGGAGCCCCCAGTTTGGTGAAGTCGCGCAGGTCGTCGCGCCAGTTGGGCTGGGGGACGATCGCTACGCGGTAGCCCTCGGCCTCGAGCAGCCGCCCGACCACCGCCGCGCCGAACGACGGGTGGTCGACGTAGGCGTCGCCCGTGAAGAGGATGACGTCCAGCTCCTCCCATCCGCGTTCGCGGACCTCCTTTACGGTCGTAGGCAGAAACATGGCTATCGGTCGTTATCCTCGCATCGCACGGCCGCGACGTAGTTGTCCCACCGGCCGATCAGCGCCTTGAAGTCGTCGGGCAGTTCCGTCTCGAAGAGGACGTTCTCGCCCGTGCGCGGGTGTACGAAGCCCAAAAGACGGGCGTGGAGCGCGTGACGCGGCATCACCGCGAAGCAGTTCTCCACGAACTGGCGGTATTTGGCGAAGGTCGTTCCCTTCAGGATCCGGTCGCCGCCGTAGCGTTCGTCGTTGAAGAGCGGGTGGCCGATCCATGCCATGTGGACGCGGATCTGGTGGGTGCGGCCCGTTTCGAGGCGGCACTCCACCAGCGTCACGTAGCCGTAGCGCTTCACCACGCGCCAGTGCGTCACGGCGTGCTTGCCCTCCGATCCGTCGGCGAAGACGTACATCTTCTGCCGGTCGTGGGGCGAGCGGCCGATATTGCCCGTGATCGTCCCCTCGTCCTCGTCGAAGTTGCCCCACACGAGCGCCACGTAGCGGCGCTGGATCGAGTGGTCGAAGAACTGCTTGGCCAGCCGCGCATGGGCCTCCTCGTTCTTGGCCACCACGAGCAGCCCCGAGGTGTTCTTGTCGATGCGGTGGACCAGCCCTGCGCGGGTGTTGCCCTCGCTGAACATCGGCAGGTTTTGCAGGTGGTACGTGAGGGCGTTGACCAGCGTGCCCGAGTGGTTGCCCACGCCCGGGTGGACCACCATCCCGGCGGCCTTGTCGACCAGCAGCAGGTCGTCGTCCTCGTAGGGGATCGTCAGCGGGATGTCCTCGGCGACGATCTCGTACTCGGCCTTGGGCCAGGGCATGACGAGCTGGATGCGGTCGAGCGGCTTGACCTTGTAGTTCGATTTGGCCGGGCGGCCGTTGACCAGGATGTTGCCGCTGTCGGCCGCCGCCTGGATGCGGTTGCGCGAGCAGCGCTCCATGTGGGCCACCAGGAACTTGTCGAGCCGCAGCAGCGACTGTCCCTTGTCGGCCGTGATGGCGAAATGTTCGTAGAGCCCGCCCTCTTCGCCCTCCTCGTCGGCGGCCTCTCCGGCCGTCGTGCCGGGCTCGTCGAGCTCCTCGTCGGTGTAGCGCAGGTCGGTCATCAGTCGAAGAATTCGTCGCCGCCCGAGGCGGTGGTGTTATCGGTTTCTGCGGGCAGCTGCAACTCCGCCGCGGCGAGCGAGTCGGCCCGTTCGCGCTCGGCGGCGATGCGCTCCTCGGCGCTCTTGCGGGCCTGCTTCTCGGCCACGGTGCGGTGTTCGGCGAGTTTCTTGGCGTCGAGCGTCAGCCGCAGGTCGACCTTCGATCCCAGGGCGGCGCCCCGCTCGCCCGAGGGCGACTGGAGGTATACGCGCGCCTCCTTCTGGTTCAGGAGGTTGATCCCCTCGTCGAAGAGCACCTGCCCGATGTTGAGCCCCTGCTCCCACAGCCGGCTCTTGGCCTCCTGCAACGACAGCCCGACGGTCTGCGGCACCACCGTGGGGCCGTGGTCGCTCTCCACGCCCACGTAGAGCGTCACGCCCGAACCCATCTCGGCCTCCATGTGGGTCGAGGCCGTCACCGGCTTGCCGCCGCAGGCCTCCTCGAGCACGTAGTTGGTGGCGATGTCGGGGCGGTAGACCAGCTGCTCGATCCCCAGTCCGGCGATCTCCAGCATGTTCTTGGCCTGGCGCAGCGAGTGCCCGGCGACATAGGGCACGGGGACCATCTTTTGGCGGAACGAGTTGATCGTCACGTAGACCGTGCGCCCGGGCTTGACCTCGGTGCCCCCTTCGGGGAGCTGGTCCAGCACGATGCCGCCCTCGTAGGCCGGGACGAAGAGCGAGTCGTTGATGTGCAGGTCGAGCGACCGCTCGCGGGCGATGCGCAGCGCGTCGTCGAAGCGGATTCCCGCGAAGTCGGGCACCGTGCGGCGTGCGCCGTGGCGCGTGCCGACCTGCATCGCCAGGTGGGCGACGAGCGCCGCGGCCAGCAGGATCGCGGCGATGAGCGTGAGGTTCCAGGCCAGCGGGTTGCGGCGCAGCCGCTGCCGGTAGTATGCGAAATCTTTCATGATCGGAACGTTTTCGGGGTTATTTCGGCGCCTTCCGGTAGAGGTAGACGGCGATGACGAGGTAGATGAGGTTGGGCAGCCACACGGCCAGCCCGGGCGGCAGCGAGCCGCTCTTGGCGAACTCCTGGAAGAAGCGGATGAAGAGGATGTACGAAAAGCAGAGGCCCGTGCCGATGCCGATGTGGAGCCCCGTGCCGCCGCGCACCTTGCGCGACGAGAGCGACACGCCGATGAGCGTCAGGATGAAGGTCGACAGCGGGTAGGCGTAGCGGGCATGGCGCTCGACCTCGATGAGGTTGATCGCGTCCGACCCCTTGGCCCGCTGCTGGTCCAGAAACTCGTTGAGCTGCGAGATGTTCATCGTCTGGATGAGTTCGTTGATGCGCCCCAGCTCCGTGACCTCCAGGTTGATGAGCGTGTCGAGGTTGCGGAACTGCTCGAAGTGCTCCGCGCCCCGCTCGTCGAAGGTGCGCTGCGTGTAGCGGGGGGCGGTCCACCGCTTGGTCTCGGGGTCGAACGTGGCGTCGGCGGCCTCCAGCGAGCGGGTCATCGTCCCGCCGTCGTAGTGCTCCAGGGCGAAGAAGCGCGCCTGCCGGTCGGCGTCGCGGTAGTCGCGTATGTAGGCGAAGACGCCGGGCTCGATCTGGCGGTAGATGTGGCGGTCGTACTGGGCGTTCATCCGTCGCTTGACGTAGTGCTGCTCGAACTCGACGATCGACCGCTGCGAGATGGGGATCAGCCACAGGTTCAGGAAGAGCGACAGCGACCCGATGATCGCCGCCCCGAGGAAGTAGGGCCACATGAGCCGCCGGAACGACATGCCGCCCGACAACATCGCCACGATCTCGGTCTGGTAGGCCATCTTCGAGGTGAAGAAGATGCAGGCGATGAAGGTGAACAGGCCGCTGAACTGGTTGACGAAGAAGGGGATGAAGTTGAGGTAGTAGTCCACGAGGATCGCCTTGAGCGGGGCCTTGAGCTCCGTGAAGTCGTCGATGTGCTCCACGTAGTCGAAGATCACCACCACGATGATGATCATCGCGATGGCGAAGAAGTAGGTCGAGAGGAACTTGCCCAGTATGTAGCGGTCGAGGATCTTGAACCCGGGAAAGCGCAGCTTCATCTTTTTCAGAGCCTTGTTTGCAGTTTGGGGACCATCCGCTCCTTCCACGCCGCGAAATCGCCGGCGAGGATATGCTCGCGCGCCATGCCGACCAGACGCAGGTAGAAGGCGATGTTGTGCAGCGAGGCGATCTCGGCCGCCAGCATCTCGCCGCAGACGCACAGGTGGTGGAGGTAGGCCTTCGAGTAGAGCCTGTCGACGAAGGCCGTCCCCTCGGGGTCGATCGGCGAGAAGTCGGCCTCCCACTTCTTGTTGCGGATGTTGATGATCCCCTCGGAGGTGAACAGCTGGCCGTTGCGGCCGTTGCGCGTGGGCATCACGCAGTCGAACATGTCCACGCCGCGCGCGATCGCCTCCAGGATGTTGACCGGCGTGCCCACCCCCATCAGGTAGCGGGGCCGGTCCTCGGGCAGGATGGCGTCGACCACCTCGATCATCTCGTACATCACGTCGGTAGGCTCGCCCACGGCCAGCCCGCCGATGGCGTAACCGTCGGCGTCGTACTGCTTGACGTTCTCCGCCGCGCGGGCCCGCAGGTCGGGGTAGGTGCACCCCTGCACGATGGGGAAGAGCGCCTGGTAGTGGCCGTATTTCGGCTCCGTCCGGCGGTACTGCTCGAAGCAGCGGTCCAGCCACCGCTCGGTCAGCGCCAGCGACTTGGCGGCGTAGTCGCGCGGCGCGTCGCCCGGCGGGCACTCGTCGAAGGCCATCATGATGTCGGCGCCGATCGTCCGCTCGGTGTCGATGACGCTCTCGGGCGTGAACAGGTGCTTCGACCCGTCGATGTGCGAGCGGAAGTGGCACCCCTCCTCCCGCAGCTTGCGGCACGCCGCGAGCGAGAAGACCTGGAAACCTCCGCTGTCGGTGAGCATCGGCCCCTCCCAGGTCGAGAAGCGGTGGACGCCTCCCGCGCGCTCGATGATCTCCATGCCCGGGCGCAGGTAGAGGTGGTAGGTGTTAGCCAGGATGATCTGGGCCTTCGCCTCGTCCCGCACGTCGCGGTGGAAGAGCCCTTTGACCGTGGCGGCGGTCCCCACGGGCATGAAGATCGGCGTGCGGACGACGCCGTGGTCGGTCCGCAGCTCGCCGGCGCGCGCCCGCGAGGCCGCGTCCTTGTGTTGCAGCGTAAATGTCATACTCATATATCGGGCAAAATTACGGAAAATAATTCTGAAATCTGAATTTCGGACCACATATATCGGGAATCGGGCGCGGTGGGAGCTTGTGCGGGTGTCGGCCGGAGGCTTTTTGCTGTCGAATTCGGGGCGCAGCCTGCGAAGGGCGGCGACGAAGTTGCGGGCCTTCGCCGCCGGAGGCTGCGGCCCGCACAGCTCTGATGAGCCGCAGTTACATGAAAAAAAGAGTCCTTCCCCGACGGGGGAGCTGCTGCCTCCTTCGCCCCTCCGCCGATACGGTCGAATTACTCTCCGCCCGGAAAAAGCCCGACAAGTTTGTCTTATTTATCCGCGATTATTTGTAATTTTACACCTATCTTTGCATTCATATTCGTTTTCTATGCAGCTTGTCGAATCTTGTCTTGCCGCTTACGGCTGGGAGGGGCTCTCGCTCGCGGGGGTGCTGCTCGTGCTGCTGTGCGTGCAGCTCTACCATTATCTGTTCGTCTGCGGCCGCATCCCCGGCTACAAGAACGACCGCCGGCCGGAGGTGCTCGACGCCGAGCCGCCGGTCTCGGTCGTCGTCCCGATGTTCTCCGAGGATTACGGCTTCATCGAGGAGCGCCTGCCGCTGATCCTCGCCCAGAGCTACCCCGATTTCGAGGTGGTGATCGTCTACGTGGGCCAGGACGGCGACTTCTACGAGGACCTGGTGCGTCTGAAGGCGTCGTTCCCCCAGGTAACGACCACCAAGATCCTCCTCGACCCGCGCTTCCCCATCTCGCGCAAGATGGCCCTCAACGTGGGCATCAAGTCGGCCCACTACGAGTGCATGGTCTTCACCTCGACCGATGCGTGCCCCCAGACCGACCGCTGGCTGTCGTTGATGGCCAAGGGGTTCCGCCGCGGCGAGATCGTCCTGAGCTACTGCGGCATCGAGCGCACGAAGGGGCTGGCCAACTACCTCATGCGCACCTGGCGCATGATGCACGCGGCCGACTGGCTCGCGCGGGCCGTCCAGCGCCGTCCCTACCGCGGCACGCTCCACAACTTCGGTTTCACCAAGCGCATCTATTTCGGTGCCAACGGCTTCACCCACCTCAACATGAATATCGGCGAGGATGACCTCTTCCTGCAGAAGGTCATGACGCCCGACAACGTGAGCGTCATCCTCTCGCCCCGCGCCACGCTGCGCGAGAAGAGCTGGGGCGGCATGCGCTGGTGGATGAGCCAGCTGCGCTACTACGGCTCGTCGTTCCGCTTCTACCCCCGGCGCGTGCGCACGGGCATCGAGCAGGAGCTGCTCTCGCGCACGCTCTTCTTCGCCGTGGCGCTCTGCATGCTGGCGGTGATGCCTCCCGAGCTCAAGATCGCCGCGGGCGTGCTGCTCGCGGTGCGCTATGGCGTCGTGGCGTGGGTCGTGCGCCGCATCGCCCGCCGTCTGGGCGAGGAGGGCATGGTCGGCGCCTATTTCCTCTACGATCTGTCGGAACCCCTCTGGACCCTGGTGCTGCGCCTGCGGCTCATGCGCCGCGACGACCGCGTATGGAGATAGCCGACTACATCGTGGCCGACGACCGGCGGCTGGTCGAGCTGGTGCTCGCGGGCGACGACGCGGCCTTCGAATATCTTTTCAACCGCTACGGCGACGCCATCCGGCGGCTCTTCATCCAGCGGCTCTGCGGGTCGGACGATGCCGACGACCTGTTGCAGGAGACCTTCGTCAAGGTCTACATCAACCTCGCCCGCTACCGTCCCGACTACACCTTCGGGCAGTGGATCTACACCATCGCCCGCAACACCTTCATCGACTACGTGCGGCGGCGTTCCGACGACCTGCCCATCGACGAGCGGTTCGCGGCGCCCGTCTCGGGGGCTCCGACCCCCGAGGAGAGCGTCATCAACCTCCAGCGCCGCTCGCAGATCGAATACTACCTCTCGCAGCTGCCGCCCCGCTACCGGCGACTCATCGAGATGCGTTTCTTCGACGAGTACTCCTACGAGGAGATCGCCGCCAAACTCTCGCTGCCGCTGGGCACCGTCAAGACGCAGATCCACCGCGCCCGCGAGCGGATGTGCCGCCTGATCCGCGAGGGCGAGCGGTAACCCGGAACGGGAATTGCAGCGGAAAGAATCCGTAACCGAAAAAATAGAACACCTATGAAAAAAATCGTTTTGATCGCCCTCGTCGCCCTCTGCGGCGCCTTTACGGCCGGAGCGCAGACCCGCTTCGCCGACCTCACGCTCAAGAAGGCCGTCGAGCAGGCCGCTGCCGAGCAGAAACTCGTCTTCGTCGATCTCTACGCCGTGTGGTGCGGCCCCTGCCAGCAGATGACGCGCGTGGTCTTCCCCCAGAAGGAGCTCGGCGACTACATGAACGCCCACTTCGTCTCGGTGAAGTACGACATCGAGAAGGATCTCGACGGCAAGGAGCTCAAGCGCCGCTACGCCGTGCGCAGCATTCCCACCTACTTCGTTTTCGACGGCGAGGGGCGCCTCGTGCTGACCTTCGGCGGCGGCATGCCCGCCGACAAGTTCCTCGAAAAGATGCAGCGCATCGTCGAGAAGGAAGAGGGGGTATGGAACTGATCCTGAAATATTTCCCCGATCTTACGGCCGAGCAGCGCGCGCGCTTCGCGGCCCTTTACGACCTCTACGCCGAGTGGAACGCGCGCATCAACGTCGTCTCGCGCAAGGACTTCGACCAGCTCTACCTGCGCCACGTGCTCCACTCGCTGGCCATCGCCCGCGTCTGCCGCTTCGACGCGGGGGCCCGCATTCTCGACGTGGGGTGCGGCGGCGGTTTCCCGTCGGTGCCGCTGGCGATCCTCTTTCCCGAGGCGCGCTTCACGGCCGTCGACTCGATCCGCAAGAAGATCACGGTGGTCGAGGGGGTCGCCGCTGGGCTGGAACTTGGAAATCTCACGCCCCGCTGCGCGCGGGTCGAGACGCTGACCGAGCGCTTCGACTACGTCGTCTCGCGCGCCGTCACGGCCATGCCCGCCTTCGTGGGGTGGGTCTGGAACCGCATCGAGCGGGGTCGCCGCGGCACGCTCGACAACGGTATCCTCTACCTCAAGGGGGGCGACCTGGCCGAGGAGCTGGCCCTCACGGGGCGGCCCTGGCGGCTGTTCGACATCGCCGCCTTCTTCGACGAACCCTTCTTCGAAACCAAAAAGGTCGTCTATACCGCCCGTTGAGGGGAGTTTCTTTCCGAATGTTTCGTTTTTAAGCGGGGATTGACTACTTTTGCGATCATAAAATCGCCGTCCAATGTCTCGTAAACTCGCGGCCGTCGTGCTGTCGGTACTTCTCCTTTCGCCGGGGTGGCTCTCGGGGAGCGGCCTGACGTTGCCCGTGGCCCTGGTCCCGCTGCTGTGGATCAGCGCCGGACAGCCCGCCACGCGCCGCGGCTGGCGGGGCATGCTGGGCTGGGCCGCGCTGACGTTCGCGCTGTGGAACGCCGCCACCGTCTGGTGGATCGGCTTCGCCACCCCCGTGGGACCCGTCGCCGCCACGCTGGCCTCCACGTTCCTCAACCTCGTGGCCTTCATGACCTACCACACGGTCTCGAAGAAGGCCCCGCGCCCGCTGGCCTATACCACCCTCGTCGCCGCCTGGATCGCCACCGAATACTGGTATACGGTCGGCGACTTCTCCTGGCCGTGGCTCATCCTGGGCAACGGCTTCTCGCACGATGTGTGGGCCGTGCAGTGGTACGAATACACGGGCGTCTTCGGCGGTTCGCTGTGGGTGCTCCTCTGCAACCTCTTCTTCTTCGAGGCGTGGCGGGCGCGCCGCGAGGTGCGCCGCTGGGTCGCGGCCGTCGCCGTGCTCCTCGTGCCGATGACCCTTTCGCTGGGCATTCTGCGGGCCGAAGCGGGCCGGGAGCGGGGCGGAGCGTCGCCGCTCGACGCCGCCCGGTCGGTGACCGTCTCGATCATCCAGCCCGATGTCGACTGCTACGACAAGTTCTCCGACGACACCTCCTGGCAGGAGCGCAACATCGTCGATCTCGTGGCGCAGGTCCCCGCCGACGCGCAGTTCGTCCTGCTGCCCGAGACCGCCCTGCCCGGCTTCTACCGCGAGCCCGAGCTCCGGGGGGCTTTCCTCGACGAGCTGCGCGACACGCTGCGGAGCCGCTGTCCCGGGGCGCTGCTCGTCGCCGGCGCCAACACGCTGCGCATCTACCCCGAGGGCATCCGCAGCGAGACGGCGCGGCCCTTGCGGCAGGGGGGCTCGGTCTATTGCGACATCTACAACTCGGCCCTGGGCATCGATACGACCTCGCGCGTGCAGCTTCACCGCAAGGGGCGGTTGGTCATCGGCGTGGAGAACACCCCCACGTGGATCTTCCGCGCCCTGCGGTTCCTGGTCGTCGACCTGGGGGGCGTGCTGGGGCAGATCGGCCGCGGCGATCGCACCGAACCCTTCGTCCACGACGGCGTCGCGCTGGCCCCCTCGATCTGCTACGAGGGGCTCTACGGCGACTTCACGGGGGGCTTCGTGCGGCAGGGGGCCGAGGTGCTGGCCATCGTCTCCAACGACGGCTGGTGGCGCGACACCCCCGGCTACCGCCACCTCTTCACGATCTCGCGCCTGCGCGCCGTCGAGCACCGGCGCGCCATCGCCCGCGCGGCCAACACCGGCCGCTCGGGCTTCATCGCGCCCTCGGGCGCCGTGGGCGAGACCCTCGGCTGGAACGAGCGCGGCGTCATCACGGCCCGTGTGCCCCTGTGCGACCGCGTGACCTTCTACACCCGCCACGGCGACTACCTGGGGCGCCTGGCCGAGTACGTCCTGCTGCTCTCGGTGCTCTACTTCGTGGCCTACCGCGTCAAGCGGCGCAATTACCTCGTATCATAACAACTCTCCTCCGATATGAATTACACCCAGACCCTCGAATTCCTCTTCAATGCGCTGCCCGCCTTCGAATCGCAGGGCGCCGCGGCCTACAAACCGGGGCTGGAGCGCGTCGCCGCGTTCTGCAAGCACCTGGGCAACCCCCAGCGCAACTTCTTCACGATCCACGTCGCCGGCACCAACGGCAAGGGTTCCGTGTCGCACATTCTCGCCTCGGTGCTCCAGCAGGCGGGCTACCGCACGGGTCTGTTCACCTCGCCCCACCTCACGGATTTCCGCGAGCGCATCCGCGTCGACGGCGAGATGATCCCCAAGCAGAAGGTGGTCAACTTCGTCGACAAGCACCGCGACAAGATGCAGGAGCTCGACCTCTCGTTCTTCGAGATGACCGCCGCGATGGCCTTCGACTGCTTCGCGCAGAGCGACGTCGAGGTGGCCGTCGTCGAGACGGGGCTGGGCGGGCGGCTCGACGCCACCAACATCATCGTCCCCGTCCTGAGCGTCATCACCAACATCGGACTGGAGCACACCGACCTTCTGGGCGACACGCTGGCGAAGATCGCCGCCGAGAAGGCCGGCATCGTCAAGAAGAGCATCCCGGTGCTTGTGGGGCAGAGCGACACGCGCTACGACGCCGTCGTCGAGCAGGCCGCCGCGGCCGCCAAGTCGCGCGTGGTCTATGCCGAGCACGAGTTCGCCTGCGAGGGGCAGGAGCCCGTGGCCGGGGGCCAGCGCTTCCGCCTGCGCCGCACGCGCGACGGCCGTCCGTTCGATCTGGAACTCGATCTGGCGGGCACCTACCAGCGCCACAACGTCGTCACGGCGGCGGCTGCCGCCGACCTGCTCCACGAGGAGACGCCGCTCACCATCTCGCGCCGCGCCTTCGTCGAGGGCATGCGCTCGGCCGCGGCCAACACCGGGCTGCGCGGCCGCTGGCAGTGTTTGGGCGAGGCGCCGCTCGTCGTCTGCGACACGGGCCACAACCCCCACGGCATCGCCTGCGTGGCCGAGCAGCTCCGTGCGACGCCCCGTGCGCGTCTGTTCTGCGTCGTGGGCTTCGCCCGCGACAAGGACCTCGCCCACATCCTGCCGCAGCTGCCCGCCGATGCGCACTATCTCTTCACCCAGGCGCAGACCCCCCGCGCGCTTCCCGCCGACGAGCTGGCCGCCAAGGGGGCGATCTACGGCCTGCGGGGCGAGACGGTCGCCGACGTCGGCGCAGCCCTCGCCCGGGCCCGGGAGCTGGCTTCGCCCGACGACATGATCTTCGTCGGCGGCAGCACCTACGTCGTCGCCGAAGTGCTGTAGCCCGCATCCGTTTCCCGTTCCGTGTCAATTTAATACCTCCGTTGTCATGTTCCGTCTGTTATTCGCCTCGCTCTTTCTGACGCTTGCGCTGCCGGCCGCCGCGTCCCGCCCCTTCGAAAACGACCGCGAACGGTGGCTCCGTATCGCCGAAGCATCGCGTCCGGAGCTCGTGCGGCGCGCCGTCGAGCCCATCGGCCTGGTCCGCCCCGTCCGCGACGAGCGGGCTTTCCAGCACTGGCGCTACGAGGCCGCCGGCCCGATGGACAGCCTCTATGCCCGCAGCTTCAAGGCGATCGGGGAGACGACCGTCGATCTGGGCGACCACGTCACCGGTTACTGCGCGTTCCATATCGCCACGCTCGACCGCACGGCGCAGGATGCGCCGGTGAAGCTCCGGTTCACCTTCGGCGAGTTGCCCGCCGAGCTCAACACGCCGCTCGACCCGTGGCCCGGCACGCTGTCGAGGGGCTGGATGCAGGACGAGACGGTGACGCTGACCGGCTCCGATTGCTGGGTGCGTTTCCCCCGCCGCATGTCGTGCCGCTATGTCAAGATCGAGCTGCTCGGCGTGTCGTGGGACTACGACTTCGCCATCGATTCGCTCGCGTTCGAGGCCGTCACTTCGGCCGGCGAGGGCCCCGCGCCGCTCGCCCCGACGTGCGATCCGATGATCGCGCGCATCCACGACGTGAGCCTCGCGACCCTGCGCGAGTGCATGCAGACCGTCTTCGAAGACGGCCCCAAGCGCGACAGGCGGCTCTGGTCCGGCGACCTCTACCTGCAGGCGCTGGCCAACAAATACAGCTTCGGCAACTACCTGCTGACCAAGCGCTGCCTCTATCTGTTCGCCGGCCTGACCGACGACCGCGGCTGCATCCCTTCCAACATCTTCGAGGAGCCCCGGCCCCACGTCCAGCCGAACTCCGCCTACCTGATCCCCTACTCGCTGCTGTTCAACTCCACGCTGCTCGATTACCTCGAGGATTCCGGCGACCGGACGACGGCCCTCGATCTCTGGCCCGTCGCCCTCCGTCAGATCGAACTCGCCGAGGAGTGCGTCGACGGGACGTATCTGTTCGACGCCTCGCGGTCGCCCGTTCCCACGTGGCAGTTCTTCGACTGGCGGGAGGGGCTCGATACGCAGGCGGCCATGCAGGCGGCGATGATCTTCGCGCTCGACGAGACCTATGCGCTGGCCGAGGCGCTCGGTCGCGAACGCGAGGTCGCGCGGCTGCCGGCATTGGCGGCGAAGATGCGCCGGGCGGCGCGCACGCGGCTCTACGACCCCGAGCGCAAACTCTTCTTCAGCGGCGCCGGGCGCCAGCTGTCGGTGCTCTCGCAGGCCTGGATGGTCAAGGCCGGCGTGGTCGACGGGAAGGCCGCGCGGCAGGCGATGACCGGAGCGCTCGCCGCTCCCGACGTCGTGAAGCCCGGCACGCCCTATGCCACCCACTATGTCATCGAAGGGCTGCTCGCCTGCGGCCTGGAGCGGGAGGCCCGCCGTTATCTGGTCGACTACTGGGGCGGCATGGTCGACAAGGGGGCCGACACGTTCTGGGAGGCCTA
Source organism: uncultured Alistipes sp. (assembly GCA_947364365.1). Taxonomy (GTDB): domain Bacteria; phylum Bacteroidota; class Bacteroidia; order Bacteroidales; family Rikenellaceae; genus Alistipes. Next base: position 16,662 of record CANASP010000003.1, on the reverse strand, counting down.
CGATCCCGACGACGATTTCATCTCGCCCTACGGGTTCAGTCCGGTCAACAGCGCCTGCCATGCGTGGAGCTGCACGCCCGTCTACTTCATCCGCCGTTATCCCGGGATCTTCGAATAGAGGGCCCGTCAGGTCCGTATGATAGGGGCTCGCCCTTCGGGGCGGGCCCTCGTCGTGCCGTGTAGAGTCGTGTCGTGCCGGTGGCGGACTTCGCACGCTCCGCATCGGAAAAACGATTGTTTTTAGTTGCGAAACTAAATAAAATAGTTGTTTGTGTGGAAATTTTAGTTACCTTTGCGGCAGAGATACCTAAAAAAATCCGATCATGAAACGATTCGTTTTTCTGCTGACGTTGCTCGCGACGCTGCTGGTGGCGCAGACCGGCCTGGCTCAGGTCCCCAAATACTACATCGACGGCCGCGAGGTCACGACCGAGGAGTTCCGTGCGGTGAGCCGGGACCGGGTGGCGAAGATGGACCTCGGCGAGGAGGACGGGGTGCGGGCTTTCCGCATGACGCTCCGTAAGGAGGCCGACGCGTCCGCCGAGCCGCAGAAGCACCCCGATGCGCTCGACCTGACGGGCGGCGAGGGCCTTACCCCCGAGGAGCGCGTGGCCCGTGCCATCCGTCAGCAGTACGACCAGACGACGCTGCTCAAGGAGGGCGACCGGGCCGCCGACTTCACGGCGCCGAAATACGCGGGCGGCGCGATCTCGCTCGCGGCCTGCCGCGGCAAGGTGGTGCTGCTCACCTTCTGGGCCACGTGGTGCGGTCCCTGCCTGCGCGAATTGGCGCCCGAGGCGCTGCCGGCCCGCATCCTCGACCGTTTCGGTTCCGATGAAGGCTTCGTGTTCCTGCCCGTCGCCTACACCGATACCCCCGCGACGCTCGACACCTTCTTCGCCTCGGAGAAGGGGGCTTCCTATGCGTGGCTGAAGCCGATCACGGCGATGGATTCCGACAAGAGCGTCTTCGAGCGCTTCGCCACCAAGAACATTCCCCGCTCGGTGGTCATCGGCCGCGACGGCCGCATCGTCTACGGATCGATCGGCGCCCTTTCGGTCGAGATGGAGCGTATCGCGCAGGCGATCGCCTCGGCGCTGGAGGCCGAGTAGCGGCATTCCCGATAACGACGAAAGGAGCCCCGTGGGGCTCCTTTTTTTTGTGCGTGCGGCTCGTCGGAGCCGGCGGGTCGCAACCTCCTCCCGGCGAAGGCCCGCAGCTCACTTATCGTTCGTGCGTCTTTCGCAGGCTGCGCCCCGAATTTTTGGCTGCAAAATGGCGGCCTGAAGGCCGGCAGCCCGCAGCCACCGTCCGGCGGATTGGTTGTCTCTTTGCAGGCTCGGCTCCTTTGGGGCCGGCAGCTCGCATCCACCGTCCGGCGGATTGGTTGTCTCTTTGCAGGCTCGGCTCCTTTGGGGCCGGCAGCCCGCAGCCACCCCCGGCGGAGGGCTGCTCTTCTCGCTCCTGCTCGAAAGCCGCCTCCGCTGGCTGCGGACCGCGATTCCGGTTATGCCGCGTCAAAGTCCTCCGTCCGGCGAAAAAGCGACCGTCCGACGCAGGCTATAAGCGCGGACGCCGCTTTTTTGTCGATCGGGTCTCTCTCCGGCTTCTCGGGATGTTGGCCGCGACCCGCGGCTTCGCACCGCCTACGCCTCGCCCATCTTGGGCCCCGGCCCGTTGAAGGGCGAGACGCTCGGCGTCTCGATCTTGCCCATCTGGCTCTCGTAGCGTACGATGTTGTCCTGCAACAGGCGCAGCAGCCGTTTGGCGTTCTCGGGCGTGAGGATGATGCGGCTCTTGACCTGCGCCTTCTCGACGCCGGGCAGCACCGTGGCGAAGTCGAGGATGAACTCCGAAGTGGAGTGGGCGATGATCGCCAGGTTGGCGTAGTGGCCCTGGGCCGTCGCCTCGTCGAGGTCGATATCGAATCCGAAAGGTTTCGTTTCCGCCATATCAGCGTGTCGTTTGGGCAGCCCCGGGCATCCGGCGATCCCGAAAGCGGGACGCTGCGGCGGGGCGGCCGCGGTTTATCGAACGCAAAATTAGGAACTTTCGTCCTTCGATATGCCGTCTGCGGCGCGAAGTTTTCGATATTTTATCAACAGAACCGTCGCCGGTGCCGTCTGCGGCTGCGGGCGGGGCGGTTCGCATCCCGCTACGATCGGGCTGTCGCCTGCTTCTGCGCTCGCCTTATTCGTACTTTGGCTTCGCCGAAGATACTCCGGCTCGGCATAATCAAGCGTTCCGCTTGCTTCTGCGCTCGCCTTATTCGTACTTTGGCTTCGCCGAAGATACTCCGGCTCGGCAAACTCAAAATAAATTTTGGTTTGCACTCGCCTTATTCGTATCTTTGCCCGTAAATTCCCTTGCGGGCGAAACATGACCTTCGACATCATCGAAATACTTTTCCGCGGCATCTGCGTAGGTGTCGCCGCGTCGATCACCGTCGGCCCCGTGGCGGTGCTCTGCATCCAGCGCACGCTGTCGAAAAGCCGCCGCTCGGGCATCGCCTCGGGGCTGGGCGTGGCCTGCGCCGACACCTTCATGGCGATGGCCGCCTTCTTCTTCTACTCGATCCTCCAGACCCACATCGAGCATTACAGCACGCTGCTGCGCGTCGTGGGCGGGATCTTCGTGGTGATCGTCGGGGTCTACATCTTCTCGCAGAACCCCGTGCCGCAGATCCGCCGCAACCGGGCGGGCAAAACCTCGCTGTGGCAGGATTTCGCCTCGATCTTCGGCATCACGCTGGCCAATTTCATCATCGTCATCCCCTACATTCTGGCCTTCTTCGCCGTCTTCAAGATATCGAGCGGCGACGTCGCGGGCGCGGGCTTCGGCGGATTCGTCCGCGCGCTGTTCGTCATCGCGGGCTTCCTGGGCGGCGCCGCGGCGTGGTGGACGCTGCTGGCCTGCCTGATCAGCCTCTTCCGCCGGCGCTTCCGCCCGCGGCACATGCTCACGATCAACCACGTGGCGGGCCTCATCATCGGCATTTTAGGCATCTATACGATACTTTCGACATTCTTTGATATCTTCCCCAATGTCCACTGACCCCAAGATCATCATCGCCGTCGACGGCTACTCGTCGTGCGGCAAGAGCACCTTCGCCAAGGCCATCGCCGCGCGGCTGGGCTATATCTTCATCGACACGGGCGCCATGTACCGCGCCGTGACGCTCTACGCCCTCGAGCACGGCGCCATCCGCTCGGGCATGATCGACGAGGAGGCCGTCTGCCGGCTCGTCGACCGGATCGCCATCACCTTCCGTTACAACCCCGAGCGCGGGGCCAGCGACATCTATGTCGACGGCGACCTGGTCGAGGGGCGCATCCGCACGCTTGAGGTGAGCAACTGCGTGAGCGGCGTGAGCGCCATCCCCGCCGTGCGCGCCAAGCTGGTGGCCATGCAGCAGGAGATGGGGCGCCGCCGCGGCGTGGTGATGGACGGGCGCGACATCGGCACGGCGGTCTTCCCCGACGCCGAGCTCAAGCTCTTCATGACGGCCGATCCCGCCGTGCGGGCCCGCCGCCGCTACGACGAGCTGCGGGCCAAGGGGCAGGAGGTGTCGCTCGACGAGATCGAGCGCAACGTCGTCGAGCGCGACCGGGCCGATACCTCGCGCGAGGTGTCGCCGCTGCGCAAGGCCGACGATGCCATCGTGTTGGACAACAGCCGCATGACCGTCGACGAGCAGATGGCGTGGTTCCTCGACCTGTTCGATAAGGTCGTCCGCGCCTGACGGCCCGCCGGCCGGAGCTGCCGCCGCAAGGCCTTCCGCCCGGGCCTCCGTCCGGTCCGGAGCACCCGCCGCAAGACCCCATTTTCAACTTTCAATTTTCCATTTTCAACCGTGACAGTCGAGATCGACGATAAATCGGGATTCTGCTTCGGCGTCGTCCGGGCGATCGGCGAGGCCGAGAAGGCGCTCGCCGGGGGCGCCACGGTCTATTCGCTCGGCGACATTGTCCACAACCGCGTCGAGGTGCAGCGCCTCGAACGGCTGGGACTGCGCACCGTGACGCACGCCGACCTGCCGCGGCTGGCCGGCTGCCGGCTCTTCATCCGTGCCCACGGCGAGCCGCCCGAGACCTATGCCCGCGCCCGTGCGCTGGGTATCGAGGTCGTCGACGCCACCTGCCCGGTGGTCGCCCGGCTGCAACAGCGGGTGGTCGAGGCCCACGCCGCCATGCGCGAGGTCGGGGGGCAGGTCGTCATCCTGGGCAAGCGGGGCCACGCCGAGGTGGTGGGGCTCACGGGGCAGGTCGCCGACCCCACGCTGGTCATCGAGGACGAGCAGGATCTCGGCGCCATCGACTTCGCGCGGCCCATCCACTTCCTCTCGCAGACCACCCAGAGCCTCGCGCTGTTCGAGCGGCTGGGCGCCGAGATGCGCCGCCGCTCGGCCGACCCCGCCGCCGTGAAGCTCGACGACACGATCTGCCGCCGCGTCTCGGGCCGCGAGGAGCACCTGGCGGCCTTCGCCGCCCGCTTCGACCGCGTCGTGTTCGTATGCGGCCGCAAGTCGTCCAACGGCCGCGTGCTGTCGGAGGTCTGCCGCCGCGCCAACCCCCGCACCTACGTCGTCGAGGAGCCCGCGGAGGTCGATCCCTCGTGGCTCGCCGGCGCCGCGTCGGTGGGCATCTGCGGCGCCACCTCCACCCCCCGCTGGCTCATGCAGCAGGTCGCCGACCACCTCGCCGAACTCTGAAAAAACCTACGATAATGAAACGTTACTTCATCCGTTCCGCAAAATATTTCGTCGCCCTGTGCGTTCTCTGTTCGGTGCTGGTGGCGCTCAACCTCTCCACGGGGATGGCCCGCCTCTCGCTCGACGAGACGCTCTACGTCATGTTCCGCACGCCGCGCGGGCTGCTGCTGCCGGCCGTCGTCGTGGTGCTGTCGCTTCTCTATCCCCGTTTCGGGTTTACGGCCCGGCGCGTCGAGGGCGACGTCGAGGAGGACCGCACGCAGATCGAGCAGGCCTTCCGCGCCGCGGGCTTCGTCGCGTGCGGCGAAAGCGACGGGGTGCTCTATTTCCGCGGCGACGGCCTGCTCCGCCGGTTGCAGATGCTCTGCGAGGACCGCATCGCCGTCTCGCAGTACGGCCAGTGGATCCTGCTGGAGGGCAACCGCCGCGGCGTGGCCCGGGCCGCCTACCGGCTCGACTCTTATTTAAGTATGAAACGACATGGTTAGAAAAACCTTCCGCACTTTGGCGGCGCTCCTCGCGGGTGCCGTCGCCGCGCTGCTCTTCGTCCGCGCGGCGCACGACGATTTCGGCCTGGGCCGCAACATGGAGATCGCCGTCAACATGATGCGCACGCTCTCGCAGCAGTATGTCGACGAGGTCGACCCCGACCGCCTGATGGAGGGGGCCGCCGCCGGCATGGTCCGCGACCTGGACCCCTATACGGAGTTCATCCCCGAGGCCGGGATGAAGGATTTCGAGCTGCTCACCACCGGCAAGTACGGCGGCATCGGCTCGCTCATCCGCCAGAAGGACGACTACGTGCGCATCGCCCAGCCCTATGCCGGCTCGCCGGCCGACCGCGCGGGGCTTAGGATCGGCGACAAGATCCTCTCGATCGACGGCCGCGACGCCGCGGGCTACACCTCCGAGCAGGTCTCCTCGGCCCTCAAAGGCGAGCCGGGCACCAAGGTGCGGATCCGTGTCCGCACGCTCGCCGACGAGGAGCGCGACCTGGCGATCACGCGCGAGCGCATCGCCATTCCCGGCGTGCCCTATGCCGGCTGGGTCGCCGAGGGCGTGGGCTATATCCGCCACGACGACTTCACCGAGGGGTGTTACGAGGAGATGCGCCGCGCCATCGAGCGGCTGCGCGCGGAGGGCGACCTGCGGGCCCTGGTGCTCGACTACCGCTCCAACGGCGGCGGCATCATGCAGGAGGCCGTCAAGATCCTGGGGCTGTTCGTGCCCCGCGACACCGAGGTGCTCACCACGCGGGGGCGCACGGCCGACTCGCGCCGCAGCTACCGCACCGCCACCGAGCCGCTGCTCCCGGACCTGCCGCTCGCCGTGCTCATCGACGGCAGCACGGCGTCGGCCGCCGAGATCCTCGCCGGCGCCCTGCAGGACCTCGACCGGGCGGTCGTCGTCGGCCGCCGCAGCTACGGCAAGGGGCTCGTCCAGTCCACCGAGCCGCTGGGCTACAACACCACGCTCAAGCTCACCACGGCCAAGTACTACATCCCCTCGGGCCGCTGCATCCAGGCCGTCGACTACTCCCATTCGCAGGAGGGCTCGGTGCGCACGGTCCCCGACTCGCTCATCTCGGAGTTCGCGACCCGTGCCGGCCGCAAGGTCTACGACGGCGGCGGCATCATGCCCGACATCCGCACCGAGGCGGAGTATGTCAGCCGCTTCGCCATGACGCTCTACGCCCTGGGCTTCATCGAGGATTTCGGCGACGACTACATGCGCCGCCATGCGGGCGAAGAGATCGACATCCATCGCTTCGCGCTGCCCGACGAAGAGTACGAGGCCTTCCGGCGCTTCATGGCCGACAAGGAGGTGCCCTACGAGTCCGACACGCGCCGGGCGCTCAAGCTGCTGAAGGAGGCCGCCGAGCGCGACCGCTTCTCCGACCTCAAAGAGCGCTTCGCCGCGATGGAGGAGGGGCTGGAGGACGACACGGCGGCACTGCTCGACACCTACCGCGAGCAGATCGTCGAACAGATCGAGCGCGACATCGTCCTGCGCCACGGCTACGCGGCCGGGGTGATCGCCCATTCGCTGCCCGACGACCGCACCGTCGCCCGCGCCGTCGAGGTGCTGCGCGACGATGCGGAGTACGCCCGCATCACCCGCGAGCAGGATACCCTGCGCAAATAGCTTCCGGCCATGAAACTGCATCGCGCTCTGTTCTCGTTCCGCAACCGTGTGGTGGTGATCGTCGTGGGGGTCGCCCTCGGCGGCCTCTCGCTGCTCTACACCAACAACATGGCCCGCCGCCTCAAGGAGAAGGAGCAGCACGACGTGGTGCTGTGGGCCCACGCCATGGAGCGCGTCAACCGCGACGCCGAGGGGGGCGCGCTGGAGGATCCGCTGGTCCACGACCTCATCTCCAACAACAACAACATCCCCTTCATCATCACCAACCAGGATCTCGAGGTGCTCGAATCGCACCTGATCCCCGACCGGATCATCGACCATCCCGACCGGCTGCGGCGTCAGATCGAGCGCTTCACCGAGGAGAATCCGCCCCTGCCGGTGCGCTTCTGGTGGAGCGCCGACCACTACCATATCATCTTCTACGGCAAGTCGCGGCTGCTCAAGTCGCTCTACTACTTCCCCTACGTCCAGCTGCTGGTCATCACGGTCTTCGGCCTTTTGGGCTTCATCGCCTTCCGCTCGTCGAAGCACGACGAGCAGAACCGCGTGTGGATCGGTCTGGCGAAGGAGACGGCCCATCAGCTGGGCACCCCCACCTCGTCGCTGCTGGGGTGGATCGAGTACCTGCGCTCGCAGCAGGTCGATCCCACGGCCGTCGACGAGATGCAGAAGGACCTCACGCACCTGATGAAGATCGTCGACCGCTTCTCGAAGATCGGTTCCGAGACGCCGCTCATGCCGGCCAACATCAACGAGGTGGTGGGCGAGTCGGTCATGTACTTCCGCAAGCGCATCCCGCGTAACGTGACGCTCGACTACAACGGGCTGGCCATCGCGCCGGTCCAGGCGTCGATCAACGCCGCGCTGTTCGAGTGGGTCGTCGAGAATCTGATGAAAAACTCGCTCGACGCCCTTCAGGGCCACGGGGCCATCGACGTGCGCATCTCGTCGGACGACCGCCACGTGATGATCGACGTCCGCGATACGGGCAAGGGGATCCCCAAGAGCAACTGGAAGCGGATCTTCGAGCCGGGCTTCACCACCAAGACCCGCGGCTGGGGCCTCGGCCTCTCGCTCTCGCGCCGCATCGTCGAGGAGTATCACCAGGGGCGCATCGCCGTCGTCGATTCCGAGATCGGCAAGGGTACGACCATCCGCATCACGCTCAAACGCCTCTTCGAATAATGCCCGACAGCGCGACATACCGCACGTTCGGATCCTTCCGCGCCGCCACGCCGCCGGCGCCCGCCGCGTCGTCGTCGGCCATCGTCGCGACCCCGGCGGCAGCCGGGGCCTCCGATTCGACCGCGGCGGCGTCTCCCGCGCTGCCGTCCGCCGACACGTCCGCTGTGGCCGATACGCTGGCGCTGCCGTGGGGGCGTTGCCAGGCGGCGCCCGACAGCCTTGCCGACGCGTTTCGGGCCGGCGATACGCTCGTGCGCTGGCGCGAGGCCGCTCCGGAGACGGTCTACGGCCTCCGCTCGGAGCGGGCGGACGCGCCGCCCTTCCGCGCAGAGGCGCGCGGATCGCTCGTCGCCACCGTCTCGTTCGAGGGGGCGGTGCTGCTGCTCGCGGGGCTCTACGTCATGCTGCTCTACCGCAATCTGGGCGACGTGCGCAGCCTCCTGAGCCGCATCTCGCGCGATGCGGCGTCGAGCGAGCGCCTGGCCGAGGACCCCGGCCGCAGCGGTTTCGCCCGCTTTCTCCACGTCACCACCGCCATCGGCCTGCTCTTCGTGGGGCTCGCGGCGGTCAAAGGGGCCGACGAGCTGCTCCCGCCCGCCCGCTCGGCCCGTTTCGCGCCGGAGCTGCTGCTGGCCCTGCCGCTGCTCTCGACCGCGCTCTGCGCCGTCGTCGTGCTCTTCCGGGCGGCTCTGCTGCGTCTGGCGGGCGCTGTCACGCGCACGCAGGCGACCGTCTCCCAGCTGCTGTCGGTGGGGCGCATCTACCTGGCGCTCGCTGTCGTTGTCGTCGTCCCCGCATTGGCGCTCTACGCCCTCTGTCCGCGGGGCGAGGGCAACGTGTGGCTGTGTCTGGTGGCCGGGGGGATCGCCGTCACCTACATGCTCTACCTGCGCGAGACGCTCCATCTGTTTCTTGGTAAAAAAATTTCGATTTTGCATTGGTTTTTGTACCTTTGCACCGTCGAAATCTTTCCTGTGAGCTTCGTATGGCTGCTTCTGGCGAGATAAGACCGAATGATTGGTAATTTAAAACTCCGGTAATTTGGAAGTGAGGAACATACTGGTGTCGCAGCCGCGGCCCGCTATCGTCGAGAAATCGCCCTTTTTCGAACTCTCCCGCCGCCACGGCATCGAAGTCGCCTATAAACCCTTCATCCGCGTAGTGGGTGTTTCGCTCAAGGAGTTCCGCTCGCAGCGCGTGGAAATCCTGACCCACACGGCCGTGATCTTCACCTCGCGCACGACCGTCGACAGCTTTTTCCACATCTGCGAGGAGGCCCGCATCACGGTCCCCGAGACGATGAAGTATATCTGCCAGACCGAGGCCGTCGCGCTCTACCTCCAGAAATACATCGTCTACCGCAAGCGCAAGATCTCGTTCGCCGACGGTACGTTCAACTCGCTTATCGAGTTGATCGTCAAGCATAAGGAGGAGAAGTTCCTCCTGGCGTTGAGCGAGCCCCACAAGCCCGAGCTGCCCGAGACGCTGGCCAAGCTCAAGCTGCCGGTCGACCCGGTGATCCTGGCCCGTACGGTCGCCGCCGACATGGACGACGTCCACCCGGCCGACTACGACCTGCTGGCGCTCTATTCGCCCACCGACGTGCGCACGCTGGTGGCCAAGTTCGACGGTGCCGCGCTCCCGCCCGTCGCCGTCTTCGGCGACGCCACGCTCCGCACGGCCGTCCACGAGGGGCTGGTGGTCGTGGCCGCCGCGCCGACCCCCGCGGCCCCCTCGATGGTCAAGGCCATCGACCTGCTGCTCGACAAGCTCTCGCGCGGCGAGGAGCCCGAACCCGTGGTGCCGGGCGACGACCCCGACAAGGAGGAGTTCATCCGCAGCCAGCAGCACAAACTGCTCAAGAAGAGCCGGACGCGCCGCACGTCCGACTCCCGTAAATAATTCAGCCATGCCCGATCGTTCGCTCTCCCGCTCGGAGCGGCTCCGCTCGCTCGGGGCCGTCCGTCGGCTCTTCGAGAGCGGCGAGAGCGGCTTCGTCTTCCCCTTCCGCTACGTGTGGTACGCCGAGCCCGATGCCGAGCGGTCGGTCGAGGTGCTCTTCTCGGTCCCCAAGAAGTTCCACAAGCGGGCCAATCGCCGCAACCTGCTGCGCCGCCGCACCAAGGAGGCCTACCGCCTGCATAAGGAGCTGCTCACCGCCGGCGCCGCGCCGCTCAACGTCGACCTGGCGCTCGTCTACTCCTCCAAGGAGGTGCTCCCCTACAAAACCATCGACCATGCCCTCCGCCGGATTCTGGAATCGATCGCGGAGCGCATGTAGGCGCCTGGCCGCGCTGCCGCTGGTGGCGCTGGTGCGCCTCTACCAGCTCTGCATTTCGCCCCTCACGCCGCCCTCGTGCCGCTTCACGCCCACCTGCTCGGCCTATGCGCTCGAGGCGCTGCGCCGCCACGGCCCGCTGCGGGGCGGCTGGCTCACGCTCCGGCGCCTGGCGCGCTGCCACCCCTGGGGCGGCAGCGGCTACGATCCCGTTCCCTAACCGTCAGTCAAGATGAAGCGCAAAACGATCTTCCTCGTCTCCGTGTTTCTCGCCACGCTCGTCGCCATGGCGCTCCAGAAACCGGTCTTCATGCTTTACAACGCCGCCTCGGTCCCGGCCTCCGACTGGTGGGCCGTCCTCTGGCACGGACTGAAGCTCGACCTCACCGTCGCCGGCTACATCACGGCGCTGCCGCTCCTTTGCACCCTCGCGACGCTGTGGCTCCCCGTCCCGCGGCGGGTGTGGACCGTGGCGCTCGACCTCTATTTCGCCCTCGTCGCCCTGCTGGCCGCCGCGACCTTCGCCGTCAACGTGGCCCTCTACCCCCATTGGGGCTTCCCGCTCGATGCCACGGTGCTCATCTACCTGGCCGACCCGCGCGAGGCGATGGCCAGCGTCGACTGGGCCACGGGGCTGCGGCAGACGGCGCTGGCCGTCGTCTACGGCGGCGCCCTCGCGTGGACCTACCGCCGTGTCGTGCGCCGCTGGTTCGACGCCGAGCCTTTGCCCCTGCGGTGGGCCGCACCCGCCTCGGCGGCGATGCTGCTCCTCGCCGGGCTCGACTTCCTGGCCATCCGCGGCGGGCTGGGCGCTTCGGTGGCCAACGTCTCGAAGGTCTGCTTCAGCGCCGACACGCTGCTCAACCACGCCGCCGTCAACCCCGCCTTCTCGTTCCTCTCGACGCTGGGCAAGAACGACGACTACGCCGCCGCCTATCCCTTCTTCTCCGACGGGGAGCTCGCCTCGCGCCTCGACGCCATCGCGGGCGACCGCACGGCCGCGCCTGCCGAGCGGCTGCTCACGACCGACCGCCCCAACGTCGTGGTGGTCATCCTCGAAAGTTTCGCCCGCACGATCATGGACGAACGCATCGACGGAGAGTGGGTCATGCCGCGCATGCAGCAGCTCAAGGGCGAGGGCGTCTGGTTCGAGAACTTCTTCGCCAACTCGTTCCGCACCGACCGCGGCGAGGTGGCCATCCTGAGCGGCTATCCCGCGCAGACACGCATCTCCATCATGAAGCTTCCCGCCAAGTGCCGCGAGCTGCCGTCGCTGGCCCGCAGCTTCGCGCGTGCGGGCTATGAGACGAGCTTCACCTACGGCGGCGACCTCAACTTCACGGATCAGGCCTCCTACATGTACGCCACGGGGTGGCGCGAGCTCGTCTGGCAGAAGGATCTGCATTTCGACACGCCGGCGGCCGACTGGGGCTACGACGACCGGGTCATGGGCGACTTCTTCGCCGAACGGGTGATCGAGCGGGCGCGGGAGGGGCAGCCCTTCCTCGCCGGGTGGCTCACCCTGAGCAGCCATACGCCGTTCGATGTTCCCTTCGACCGCTTCGACGACCGCCTGCTCAACGCCATGGCCTTCACCGACGACTGCGTGGGGCGCCTGGTCGACCGCCTCCGATCGTCGCCCGCGTGGAAGGACCTGCTGCTGGTGCTCGTCGCCGACCACGGCTACCCCTATCCCTCCGACCTCGCCTACGACGTGCCCCTGCGCCACCGTATCCCTATGCTGTGGTTGGGCGGCGCCGTCGGGGAGCCGCGCGTCGTGGAGACCTACGGCTCGCAGATCGACCTGGCCGCCACGCTGCTCGGCCAGCTGGGGCTGCCCCACGACGACTTCGCCTTCAGCCGCGACCTGTTCGCCCCGCCTGCCCGCGCGTTCGGCTACTACGTCTTCAACGAGGGCTTCGGCGTGGTCGACGCCTCGGGTCAGGCGATCTGGGACGGCGCCTCCGACCGGCTCCGCGAGGGGAGCGACCCCGCGCTGGCCGACATCGGCCGTGCGCTCCTTCAGGGCACCTACGTCGACATCGCCCGCCGCTGATCCCTCTTTTTAGGTATTTCCCGGCTCCCCATTTTTGATTAACTTTGCTGGCGTGAACTTTGCAAAAGAGGACTGTCATGTATAAAACCGGGTATTCTGCCGACGATCGCATGTGCGATCTGGTATGCGACCACTATCCCGTTCTCCAGGTGATGAGCCGCTTCGGCATCGCCCTGGGCTTCGGCGACAAGACCATCGCCCAGGTGTGCGACGAGAACAAGGTCGACGCCGCGACCTTCCTGGCCGTGGTCGACCGGCACATGCACCCCGAGCGGAGCGTCGAGGAGGGCGTCGAGGTCTCGGTGCGCGCGCTGACCGACTACCTCCACAACTCCCACGGCTACTTCCTCGACTTCCGCCTGCCGTCGATCCGCCGCAAGCTCATCGAGGCGGTCGATTGCAGCCTGAGCGACGTGTCGTTCGCCGTGATGCGCTATTTCGACGAGTATGCCGCCGAGGTCAACCGCCACATGACCTACGAGGAGCGGACCGTCTTCCCCTATGTCGAGGCGCTGCTCGCCGGGGAGCCGAGCGACTACTCGATCGACACCTTCCGCCGCCACCACGACCAGATCGAGTCGCGCCTGAGCGAGCTGAAGAACATCATCATCAAGTATTACCCCTCGGGCGGCACCAACGAGCTCAACGGCGTGCTCTACGATATCTTCACCTGCGAACGGGAACTCGCGTCGCACAACGCCATCGAGAACGAGATCTTCATCCCCGCCGTCGAGCGGCTGGCCGCCGACGGGGCTGTCACGATGCGTCAGGAGCCGCTCTCCGTGCGTGAGCGCGAGATCATCGTCTGCGTGGTCAAGGGCATGACCAACAAGCAGATCGCCGATGCGCTCTGCATCTCGGCCCATACGGTCATCACCCACCGCCGCAACATCGCCTCCAAGTTGCAGATCCACTCGCCCGCGGGTCTTACGATCTACGCCATCGTCAACAAGCTGGTCGACCTCTCGGAGATCAAGGAGACGTTGCCCCAGAGCGAGTAGCCACGGCGTCGCCTCCGGGCGGAGAGCTGTCGCTGCCGCTCCGAAAACCGCCTCCGCTGGCTCTCTTCTGTTGCACATAGCGGCTCTTCAGGGCCGCGCAGCCCGCACCAATGGAGTCCTGCATATATAAGAGTGCGTCGCAACGCGAAACTGGCAGCGTAATTGCAGCCTCCCGAAGCGGACCCCATAACCCTTTCCCGCCATGCCGCATCACCATTCCCGCTCCGTGCACGCCTCCGCCGTCTCGCTCAACCGCGCCTTCCGCCTGGGTATCGCGCTCAACGTCGCCTTCGTCGTCGTGGAGTTCGCCGCGGGTGTCTGGTACGGATCGATGGGACTGTTGGCCGATGCCGGGCACAACCTCTCCGACGTCGTGGGGCTCCTGCTGGCCCTCGTGGCCTTCCGCCTGGCGCAGGTGCCGCCCCGCCCGCGCTATACCTACGGATATAAGAAGAGCACGGTGCTCATCTCGCTCGCCAATTCGCTCCTCCTGCTCGTCGCCGTGGGGGTCATCGTCGCCGAGAGTATCGCCCGGCTGCGCCATCCGGCGCCGGTCGGCGGGGCGGCCGTCGCCTGGACCGCGGGCGTGGGTGTCGCGATCAACGGCTTCACGGCGTGGCTTTTCCTCAAGGACAAGGAGCACGACCTCAACGTCAAGGGGGCCTACCTCCACATGGCCGCCGACGCGCTGGTATCGGTCGGGGTGGTGGTCTCGGGCCTGCTCATCCGCTGGACGGGCTGGTTGCCCCTCGATCCGATCGTGGGGCTCCTCGTCGCCGGGGTGATCGTCGCGTCGGTGTGGTCGCTCCTGCGCGACAGCCTGCGCCTGGCGCTCGACGGCGTGCCCGCGGGGATCGATCCGGTCCGGATCGGCGAGCGAATCGCCGCCCAGGAGGGGGTCGAGGCGGTCCACCATCTCCACGTGTGGGCCCTCTCCACCACCGAGAACGCCCTCACGGCCCACGTCGTCGTCTCGGATCTCTCGTGTCTCGAAACGGTCAAGGGGCGGATCAAGGCGCTGCTGCGCAGCGAGGGCATCGCCCACGCCACCCTCGAATTCGAATCGCCCGGCTGCCTCTGCGACTCCCGCGGAGAGTGACCGGCCCGAGGCGGCGGACCCCGCGCACGGCGAATCTCGCGCATGGCGCCTCCGGCAGCACGGCGGCTTCCGGGCGGCGGCCCGGCGGGCCGCAGGTGCCGCGTCCGCTTTCCCGGGATCCGGTCGAAAAAAGGCGGGGCGCAGGATTGTCTCCGATCCTGCGCCCCGTCCGTTCGTATGCGGTCTCCTTGTCAGATCTTCTCGCCGTAGCTCAGGTCGCCCGCATCGCCGATCCCCGGCACGATGTAGCAGCGCGAGGTGAGCTCCTCGTCCACCGCGGCGGCCCATACGGTCGTCGTCTGGTGCGGCATGTGGTTCATCACGTAGTCGATGCCCTGCTCCGAGGCGATCACCGACGCCACGTGGGTGTGGGCCGGCTGTCCGCCGCGCTCGCACAGCGCCTCGTAGGCCAGCACGAGCGACGACCCGGTGGCCAGCATCGGGTCGACGAGCAGCAGTGTCTTGCCCTCCAGATCGCCGCACGAGATGTACTCGACTTTCACCGTGAACTTGCCGTCCTTGGTGCTCTTGCGGTAGGCCGAGACGAAGGCGTTCTGCGCGTCGTCGAAGTAGTTGATAAAGCCCTGGTGGAACGGGAGCCCCGCGCGCAGGATCGTCGCTACGACGATCCGATCGTCGATCTGGGCCACCTCGGCCTGACCCAGCGGCGTCTCCACGATGCGGGGGGCGTAGTGCAGCGTTTTCGAGATCTCGTAGGCCGAGATCTCGCCGATGCGTTCCATGTTGCGGCGGAAGCGCATCGAGTCCTTCTGGATCTCGCGGTCGCGGATCTGGGCGATGAACTTGTTCAGTACGGTGTTCTGTTCACTGAGGATGTGAAGGGTCATGGAGGTGGTTTTTAGGGTTTTGGCGTCAGTAGAGGAAGTTGTTGAAGGGGTAGCGCCCGGCGTGGATCTCGCGCACCATGCCGTAGAGGTCGGTGCGGAACTTCTCGATCCCCGTGCGCTCGCGCGCCGAGAGGAAGATGCAGGGGGTGTTCTCCTGCGCGATCCAGCTGCGCTTCAACTCGTCGAGCGAGAGGTTCTCGCGCGTCGGGGGCGTCAGGTCGTAGGGATCCTTCTCGGTGTAGGTGTAGGCATCGATCTTGTTGAACACCAGGTATACGGGCTTGTCGCCTGCGCCGATCTCCTGCAACGTCTGCTTCACCACGGCGATCTGCTCCTCGTAGTGCGGGTGCGAGATGTCGACCACGTGCACCAGCAGATCGGCCTCGCGTACCTCGTCCAACGTCGACTTGAACGACTCGATGAGCTCCGTGGGGAGTTTGCGGATGAAGCCCACGGTGTCCGACAGCAGGAACGGCAGGTTGTCGAAGACCACCTTGCGCACCGTGGTGTCGAGCGTGGCGAAGAGCTTGTTCTCGGCGAAGACCTCGCTTTTCGACAGGAGGTTCATCAGCGTCGACTTGCCGACGTTGGTGTAGCCCACCAGCGCCACGCGCACCATCGCGCCGCGGTTCGACCGCTGCACGGCCATCTGGCGGTCGATCTTCTTCAGATCCTCCTTCAGCTTGGCGATGCGCCCCCGTATGATGCGGCGGTCGGTCTCGATCTCGCGCTCGCCGGCGCCGCCGCGCGTCCCCGTGCCGCCGCGCTGGCGCTCGAGGTGGGTCCACAGGCCCGACAGACGGGGCAGCATGTATTCGTAGTTGGCCAGCTGCACCTGCGTCTTGGCGTAGGCCGTCTGGGCCCGCGACAGGAAAATGTCGAGGATCAGGCGCGTGCGGTCGAGAATCCGGCAGGGCATCGCCTTCTCGATGTTGCGCGTCTGCGACGGCGAGAGCTCGTCGTCGAAGATCGCCACGTCGATCTCCTGCTCCTTGCACCACGCGGCGATCTCGTCGAGCTTGCCCGGCCCCACGTAGATGCGCGACGAAGGTTGCGGCAGGCGCTGCGTGAAGCGGCGCTCGCACGTGATGTCGGCCGTCTCGGCCAGAAACTCCAGCTCGTCGAGGTACTCCTCGACCTGTGCCGGCGGTTGGTTGTCGCGGATGACCGCCACCATCACCGCGCGCTCGCGCTTCGCGGCGGCCGTATCCGTCGTCTGTCTGCTTTTGTTATCTTCCAAATCCGATGTGTTTGAATGGTTGCC
Organism: uncultured Alistipes sp.; assembly: GCA_947364365.1. Classification (GTDB taxonomy): domain Bacteria; phylum Bacteroidota; class Bacteroidia; order Bacteroidales; family Rikenellaceae; genus Alistipes. Next base: position 75 of record CANASP010000003.1, on the reverse strand, counting down.
GTCGGTCGTCGCTCCGGGTTTCCGGGTTTCCGGGTTTCCGGGTTTCCGGGTTTCCGGGTTTCCGGGTTTCCGGGT
>CANASP010000002.1 GCA_947364365.1 uncultured Alistipes sp. | reverse complement strand
CTTCTTCAGGGCGCGCTCGATGTTCTCGCCCTCCTTTACCGGCATGATAATCATAGTAGTATTCTTTTTTTGTTTGTTTTGTAATCGTGTTCTTCGGAGCTTTTCCGGGCTCCTTCCGGGTGGGTCAGAGGCTGTCGTCGTTCGTCTCGGTGCCGCTTTCGGTGCCGAACCGCAGGTAGGGAGCCAGTCTCGCGGCCTCCTCGCGGGTCAGTATGTCCTGTTCGATCATCTCCTCAGCGGTACTCCAACCTCCTTTCAGCTGTCTGTGTTTGAGTAATTTCCTCAACGTGCGCGGCGCCATGTAGGGGTGGCGTGCCAACTCGTTCGGGGATGCAAAGTTAACATCTATTTTCCTAATTTCGCAACAATCGCAGCAAATTTGTTGCAAAATTCGTTCGTAATTGCGCTCCGTCACCCCCGGAACCTCGGCCAGCTGCTCCGCACGGCAGAATCCGCCCAGCCGTTCGCGGTAGCGGAGGATGGCGCCTACGGTCCGCGGTCCGATCCCCGCTACGCTGCGCAGCGCGGCCGAGTCGGCCGTGTTGAGCTCGACGCGCCGTATGGCCGCCGTGCCGCTGTCCGCCGCGGGGCGTTCGGGAAAGAGGAGGTAGGGCTCCAGCGCGGCGGCCACCGAGTCGCTCACCACGTAGCAGGCCCGCAGCTCCTCCATGTCGTAGATGCCGCTCGCGTCGCGCCAGCGGACGAAGGCCTCGGCCTGCCGTTTCGACAGCGCCCCGATCGCGCGCAGGTAGCGGGCGCTCACCGTGTCGATCCGGAAGGGGCGGGGGTCGATCGCATGCCGTTCGTCGACGATCCGTCCCGGGCGGTAGGCGGGCGGGGCGATGGCATAACGCCGCCCGATGCGGATCCAGGGGCGCAGCCGGCGGAAGAGCGAGTCGTCGATCCCGTGGCAGAGCGCCACGTCCTCGGCGATGCGGAACACCTTGCCCGCGGCGCGGAACTTGAGCAGCGAGACCGCCTGGCGGGGCGTGAGCCCCAGGGCGCACAAGGTGTCGTAATCCGCCGTGTTGGGGTCGAACGGCCGCGGCCGCGGCCGCGCGCTGTCGGCGCCGTCCGCCGCCGAAGGGGACGAAGCCGCTCCGGCCGCCGGCCCGTCACCGGCCGCATCCGCCGTACCCGCCGTACCCGCAGCCTGCGCTTCGGCCGCAACACCCGCCGCCCGCTCCGCGCGGCGGGCGGCCTCCGCCTCGCCGCGTGGCCGCGCCAGCACGAAAGCCAGCACCACCAGCGCCGCCAGCGGCACGAACAGCGCCACGGCGCGCACCTCCCTTTCCGAAAACAGTTTTCCCGACACGGTATCCTCTTTTTACGTTTGAACAACTTCATTGATCCGTCCGCAGCCGGCGGAGGTCGACGGCGAGCTTTCGGATGAGGCGAGCGGCCCTCCGCCCCCGGGCTGCGGGTCGTCGCTTCGGACGGGCCCGAAGCGAGCGACGCACCAAAGCCGGTTGTAATATAGGTATAAATCCCCGAATCCCCCAATTTTTCCGACGCGAATCGGAAAAAACGGATAAAACTATTGAAAATAGTTGCAAAACGAAAAACAATAGTTATATTTGCACTATCCAAATGCCATACCCATGGAAAAACTCGAAAAACTCACCCGTCGCGAAGAGGAGCTCATGCACTGTTTCTGGCAGCGCGGTCCCCTTTTCGTCCGCGATCTGGTGGAGCTCTGGCCCGAGCCCAAACCCCACTTCAACACCCTCTCGACGATGGTGCGCGCCCTCGAAGCCAAGGGCTACGTCGGCCACAAGGCCTACGGCACCACCTATCAGTACTATCCGCTCGTCTCCGAGACGGAGTTCTCGCGCCGCACGCTGGGCGGAGTCATCCGCCGCTACTTCGGCAGCTCCTACCTGGGGGCCGTCTCGGCGCTGGTCGAGGAGGAGAAGATCTCGGTCGACGAACTGCGCGAGCTGATCGACCGCATCGACAGCCAAAAAAACGATTAGCATGATCCTCTACGCCCTCCTGCTCCATGCGCTGAAGACCGGGGTCTGCCTGGCGGTTTTCTACCTTTTCTTCAAGCTGCTGCTCGGCCGCGAGACCTTCCACCGGCTCAACCGCATCCTGATCCTGGGGGCGATCGTCGTGTCGTTGGTGCTACCTCTGTGCGTCATCACCGTCTATCGCGAGGCGCCCGCCGGTTTCCTGCCCGAGCTGTCCGCCGGCGAGCCGGTCGTCGCAGCCGCGACGGCGGCTGCGGATTCGGGGCGGTGGCAGCTGTTCGCCGGGGTGCTCTTCCTCGCCGGAGCGGTCGCGACGCTCGCCTTCACGCTACGCTCGCTCGCGGACATCCGGCGCATCGTTCGCCGCGGCACGCGGCGCAGGCTCGACGACGGCACCTCGCTGGTGGTCGTCGGGGAGGCGATCGCCCCCTTCAGCTGGGGCGGCTACATCGTCATCTCGGCCGACGACCTCGACCGCAACGGCTCCGCCATCCTCGCCCACGAGCGGGCCCATGTGCGCTTCCGCCATTCGTGGGACCTGTTACTGACGGATCTGGCGGGCTGTCTCCAGTGGTTCAACCCCGCGATGTGGCTGCTGCGCCGCGAACTGCGGGCCATCCACGAATACGAGGCCGACGAGGCGGTGCTCGACAGCGGCGTCGATGCGCGTCAATACCAACTGTTACTCATAAGGAAAGCTGCTGGCGGGAGGTGGTACTCAGTCGCCAACAGCTTCAATCACAGTAAACTTAAAAACCGTATTACCATGATGTTACAAAAAAGATCATCGCGGTGGGCCGCAGCCAAGGCGCTCCTGACCCTCCCGCTCGTCGCCCTCGCTCTCGGAGCGTTCGCCCGGACCGCCTATGTCGTCCCCGACGACAAGCAGCAGGGCAAAGATACGAAAAAAGTCGAAACGGTCGTCATCTCCGGCTTGGGAAAATCCGATCCTTCGGCGCCGAAGCCCGTCTACATCGTCGACGGCATCCGCCTCGACGACCTCTCGTCGATCGATCCCGCGCAGATCGCCTCCATCTCCGTGCTCAAGGGCAAGACCGCCGTAGAGCAATACGGCGAGGAGGGACGCGACGGTGCCGTGGTCGTCACCACGAAGAAGGCCGCCGAAAACGCGGAGGTCAGGAACGGATCGACCTCGACCTCCGTGTCGACCTCCTCCGACGGCAAGACGACCGTCACGGTGGTCAGGAACGACGGCGAGACCCTCCCCATCGTCTCCGTCACCCGCTCCGACCAGACCGGCACCGCGACCACCGTCACCTCGACCGCCACGACCGATCGGATCTCCACCACGTCGGTCACGACGACCGATAGCGCCGACCCCGAGCGCTCGGGCAGCACCGTCCGCATCACAGGCAACATCACGCGCGTCTACACCTCCGACTGGCAGGATGCCCTGATTCTCATCGACGGCAAGAAGTCCTCGACCAAGAAGGTCGAGAAACTCAAGCCCTCGCAGATCAAGAGCATCACCATCCTCAAGGACAAGGCCGCCGTCGACCGATACGGCGACGAGGGCCGGGACGGCGTGGTTCTCATCGAGACCAAGTAGCCGGCGGCATTCCGGCGATCCATAAGCGAAAAAAAGTTCATCCGAACCGCTCCCCGCCACCGGGAGCGGTTCTTCGTTATGCCACCGGCCCGAATCCGCATGCCTCTCCGCGCGCCGCAGCCGCTCTCCGGATTCGCGCGGCGCGGGCGGCCTCGGTGCCGGGAGCGGGCCTCCTCCGGAGGCGGGCTATTCGAACCGGACGGTCTCGGGGCGTGCGGGGCGGTAGGCGATATCGTCGAGCGGGTCGGACGAGCCGATGCGGAAATAGTCGCAGCCGGCCGCGCCGCCCTTGCCCAGGGCGATGCCCAGGCGGATCTGGAGGGTGCTGAAGACGAGCCGCTCGTTGCGCAGGCGGACGCCGATGCCGAAGGCGGTGAAGAAATCGTTGCGGAAGAGGTTGGGCGAGAAGCCGATCGTGCCGAAGTCGGCGAAGCCGAAGAGCGCGATACGGAACCCGAGGGGCTGGTAGGGGGTGAAGAGGACCGTTTCGGTGTTGAGCACGGCGCGCGTGGTTCCCGGACGCCGCTCGTCGAGCAGATGGAGGCCGTCGGGGCGGGTGAACTCGATCGCCTCGCCGGCACCGGCGAGCCGGTTCCACCCCTGGGTGTAGTCGACCGAGAGGAACTGGCGCAGGCGGCTGCGGCGCACGGCGTAGAGGTTGGAAAACCACCTCAGGTCGATGTCGACGGCACTGCGGCGCCACGCGCCCGAGCGCGGGTCGATGAAGCTCCCCAGCGACAGCGAGGCCATGAAGTAGCCGCGCGGCAGAAAGCCTCCGGCGCTGAGGCCCAGCCCCAGATAGGCCTCGTCGGCGAACTCTCCCCGGGAGTATCCGCCGGTCAGCTGGGCTCGGAAGCCCGTGGCGAGGTATTCGCGCGTGCCGAAGCCGTGGACCATGTTGGCCGTGTAGAAGCGTTCGCGGTAGAGGCCTGCGGAGAGGAGCCACAGATCGCCGTCGTGGAAGGCCGGGTGGAGCCCGGCGTCGACGGCGGGGCGCAGTACGAAGCGAGTGCGGCGGTAGCGGCCCGTGAGAAAGAGGCTCGACCGTGCGGCGGGGAGGTAGCGGGAGTAGCCGCCCCACAGGTCGAGGCGGCGCGAGCGCGTCGCGGGGCGGGTGTCGAGCCCTGCGATGCGCCGGCGCGAGGCGATGTTGTCGTAGGCCAGGCCCAGCATGTAGTCGGTGGGGCGCAGGAACTCCCGGTAGAGGCTTGCGCGGAACTCCGAGTCGTGGAAGTCGCGGCCGGCGGAGAGGGTCGAGGTGAAGAAGGTTCCCAGGAGGTTGGGGATCTCATAGGCGAATCGGTTGCCGCCGTAGGAGAGGTCGTGCCGGTCGAAATTGGTCTCGATGCGGAGGAGGTTGCCCGATCCGAGAAGGTTGGCGTCGTAGAGCCCGAGCATGGCGCGGCCGTCGTGGCGGCTGGCTCCGTCGAGGGCGATGGTCCAGCTGTCGCGCGTGCGTACGACGAGGTCGACGCGCGTCGAGTCGAAGGGATCGCGGCGCACCTCGATGTCGGCATCGGCGAGGTAGACGCGCGAGCGCAGCAGCCGTTTGTTGCGGACGACGAGCTGGGGATCGAACCGGTTGCCCGGACGGAGAAGCAGGTCGCGGCGGATGACCCGCTCGCGCGTCATGGCGTGGAGGCGGTTGCCTGTCCGTTCGAACCAGTTGCCGTTGGGGCGGAAGACGGGGGCGCGTTCGATGCGGACCGAGCCGACGGTGCAGCCGTCGAAACGTCGGAGCGGGAGGCTCTCGTCGAGGGCCCGGCCCGGGTGGTCGGCGGTCGCGAGGGAGTCGTCGGGCGAGGGGCGGAACAGGATGCGGTAGAGCATGCGCGGGAGGGCCCGGCGGTGGGCCTTGGTGCGGATACTGTCGTAGAGCCGGCGGTTGCGTTCGCTGGGGGCGAAGTCGAGGCTGTCGCGGGCGACGGTGGGCGAGCGGTGGGCGGTGACGGTGTCGAGGGGTTGGCGGGGCGTGCGCCGGGGGTGGGGCGGCGATGCGGTCGCGCCGGCGGCGCGACTTTCGGCGCGGCTCTCGACGGTTGCGGGGTTCTCGGAGGTTGCTCGGTGTTCGGAGGTTGCCCGGCTCTCGGAGGTTGCTTGGTTCTCGGAGGCGGTGTACTCCCCATTTGGGGCGCGGGTCGCCGACTGGCTGTCGCGGGGAAGTGCGGAACGGGTTGCGGATGGCAGTCGGGCGGGGCGCGGATATGCCGCGCAGGGCCCGCCGGCGAGCAGGCCGATAAGCAGGAGTGCGCGGAGGATCGCACGATATGCGGTCGATTGTCTGTGTCCCATTGGTTCCTGCTCTCTCTGTCGCCGTAGTCGTGGGGTGCCCGGCGGCTGTTCCGGCGGCTGTTCCGGATGTTCGGGGTGCCCGGCGGCAGTCCCGTGGGTGTTGCGGGGTGCCCAGTCGTGTCCGACGATCGCTCTGCGGTTGTCGTCGCGGGGTGTCCGACGGTTGTCCCGGGGGTGCGGGGTGCCCGGCCGTGTCCGGTAGTTGTCCCCGGATACCGGTTCCGCTCCGTTTCCCCGCCTCCGGATCGCCTGCGTCCGACTGCTGCGCCGGTGTCGTTCCCGGCAGCTGCCGGCAGGACCGGACCTCGGGTTCGATCCGGTGCGGCCCGGGCTTCGTGCCGATCGATCCCGCAACGGCATTTATCGTGCCGAAAATGACGAACCCGCCTCGGGTGCGAGACGGGTTCGGTCGTAGACGGTCGATTGTGCCGGATCGGAGCCGTGCGGTTGCGGAGACGGCAGACCGGCCGCGTTGCCGGCGCGAGGCGGACAGAGGGCCTCCGGCCGTTTCCTGCCGTAGCTTGCGCTGCCGGCAGCTCCTGCGGCTCCGTATGTTCTCCGCGGCGGGCACCGGATGCCGGGCCGCGGCGGGTTATTTGCGGGCCTCCTTCGCCTCGATGCACTCGGTGGCGTGGGGAACCTTCATCAGGCGCTCCTTGGGGATCAGACGCCCGGTGGTCTTGCAGATGCCGTAGGTCTTGTTCTCGATGCGGACCAGCGCCATTTCGAGGTTGCGGATGAACTTCATCTGGTGGGCGGCCAGACGGCCGCTCTCCTCCTTCGAAAGCGTGGCGGCACCCTCTTCGAGCACCTTGAACGTGGGCGAGGTATCCTCGGTCGTGTTGTCGGCCGTGTGGGTGATCGTGGCGCGCAACAGTTCGTAATCGGCGCGTGCATTCTCCAACTTCCGGAGAATCAGCTGCCGGAACTCCTCGAGTTCGGCGTCGCTGTATCTGGTTTTCTCGTCAGCCATAGTCGGTAGGTTTTAGGTAAAATTAAACAATAATTCCGGGAAAACCAAATTCAGGACGAAAATATGCGCCCCGACCGGTTTATACCCGCGTGACGGCGATCGTGAGCGGCTGCTCGTCGACCTCGCTCGCGACCACCGCGGTGCCTGCGGGAGCGTCGGCTCCCACGACCTCGACGGCGAGCGTCTGCTGGGCGATGTAGGCGGCGTGGCGCTCCAGCGCGTCGGCCACGAGCGGCTTGCGCTCGATCTCGACGCGGATGCGGTCGGTGACCTCGAAGCCCGAATCCTTGCGGATGTTCTGGATGCGGTTGATCAATTCGCGTGCCACGCCCTCGGCCTTCAGCTCGTCGGTCACCGTGATGTCGAGCGCCACGGTGAGTTTGCCCTCCGACGCCACGAGCCACCCGGGCATGTCCTCCGAAGTGATCTCGAAGTCGGCGGGCGTGACCACGATGCGCTCGCCGTCGAGATCGAGCACGGTCTCGGCGGCGGCCTCGATCGCGGCGATCCGCTCCTGCGAGAAGGTGGCCACCAGCGCGGCGATCTGCTTCATCTGCTTGCCGTAGCGCGGGCCCAGGGTCTTGAAGTTGGGCTTGATGCGCTTGGTGATGACGCCTGCGGTGTTCTCTATGAGGTCGATCCGCTTGACGTTGACCTCGCCCATGACCAGCTCGCGGATGGCCGTGAGCTCCTCGGTCATCGCCGGGTCGAGCACCGGGACGAGGATGCGGGAGAGCGGCTGGCGCACCTTGATCGAGACCTTGCGGCGCAGGGCCAGCACCATCGACGAGAGGCGCTGGGCGAGTGCCATGCGCTCTTCGAGGCACGCATCGACGCGTGCCGCGTCGGCCGCGGGGAACGGCGCGAGGTGGACCGACTCGTCGGTGTGGCGGCCGCTCATGGCGTTCAGGTCGCAGAAGATGCGGTCGGAGATGAACGGCGCGAAGGGGGCTGCGAGCTGCGCCACGGTCTCCAGGCAGGTGTAGAGCGTCTGGTAGGCCGCGAGCTTGTCGGCGGTCAGGCCGCCACCCCAGAAGCGCTTGCGGTTGAGGCGCACGTACCAGTTGGAGAGGTTCTCGCCCACGAACTCCTGAATGGCGCGGGCCGCGGGGGTGGGGTCGTAGCCCTCGAGACAGCGCGTGACCTCGCCGACGAGCGTGTTGAGCAGCGAGATGATCCAGCGGTCGATCTCGGGACGCTCCGAGACGGGAATCTCCTCCTCGCGGCCCGTGAAGCCGTCGACGTTGGCGTAGAGGGCGAAGAACGAGTAGGTGTTGTAGAGCGTGCCGAAGAACTTGCGGCGCACCTCGTCGACGCCCTCGCGGTCGAACTTGAGGTTGTCCCACGGCTGCGAGTTGGCGATCATGTACCAGCGCGTGGCGTCGGCGCCGTAGGTCGCCAGCACGTCGAAGGGATCGACGGCGTTGCCCAGGCGCTTCGACATCTTGTTGCCGTTCTTGTCGAGCACCAGACCGTTGGAGATGATGTTGCGGAAGGCCACCGAGTCGAAGAGCATTGACGCGAGGGCGTGCAGCGTGAAGAACCAGCCGCGCGTCTGGTCGACGCCCTCGGCGATGAAGTCGGCGGGGTAGACCCGATCGAAGCCCTCCTTGTGCTCGAAGGGGTAGTGGAGCTGGGCGTAGGGCATGGCGCCCGAGTCGAACCACACGTCGATCAGATCCGGCTCGCGGCGCATCGGCTCGCCCTTCGACGAGGTGAGGACGATGCGGTCGACGTAGGGGCGGTGCAGGTCGATGCGCTCGGTGGAGTAGTTCTCCTCCGACATGTCGCCCACCTTGAAATTCTTATACGGGTTCTCGGTCATGTGGCCCGCGGCGATCGAGCGCTCGATCTCGGCCATGAGCTCCTCGACCGAGCCGATGCACTTCACCTCGGAGCGGTCCTCCGTTGCCCAGATCGGCAGCGGTGTGCCCCAGAAGCGCGAGCGCGAGAGGTTCCAGTCGTTGAGGTTCTCCAGCCACTTGCCGAAGCGGCCCGTGCCGGTCGACTCGGGCTTCCAGCGGATCGTGCGGTTGAGCTCGATCATGCGCTCCTTGCAGGCCGTCGAGCGGATGAACCACGAGTCGAGCGGGTAGTAGAGCACCGGCTTGTCGGTGCGCCAGCAGTGGGGGTAGTTGTGGACGTGCTTCTCGATCTTGAAGGCCTGGCCCGCAGCCTTGAGCTTGAGGCAGATGTAGACGTCGAGCGACTCGGCGGCCTGGGCGGCCTGCTCGTCGTAGCGGCCGTCGACGGTGAACTGCGGGTCGTAGGCGTTCTTGACCCAGCGGCCGGCGTATTCGGCGTAGTCGGGTGCGACGCACGCGGCGGCGAACCGCTCGTCGAGCTCCTCGGTAAGGTAGAACTTGCCCGAAAGATCGACCATCGGGCGCGTCTCGCCGCGGCGGTTGATCATGAAGAGCGACGGGATGCCCGCGGCGCGCGCCACGAAGGCGTCGTCGGCGCCGAACGTCGGGGCGATGTGGACGATACCCGTACCGTCCTCGGTGGTGACGTAGTCGCCCGCGATGACGCGGAAGGCCTTTGCCGAGGCGTCGTGCCAAGCGCCGTCGGCGTCGAGCTCGGTGGGCTTGACCCACGGCAGCAGCTGCTCGTAGCGCATACCCACGAGCTCGGGACCCTTGTAGCGGCCGACGATCTCATAGGGCACGAGCTTGTCGCCCGCCTTGTAGGCGTCCAGCGCGAGCCCCTCGGCCTTCTTGTTGAAGTGGGCGTGGAGCAGCGCCTCGGCCAGCACGGCGGTCATCTTCTCGCCCGTGTAGGGGTTGTAGGTGCGCACGGCCACGTAGTCGATCTTCGGGCCGACGCACAGGGCGGTGTTCGACGGCAGGGTCCACGGCGTGGTGGTCCAGGCCAGGAAGCAGGGGGTGCCCCAGCCTTCCATCTCGGGTCGCGGGTCGAGGATGCGGAACTGCGCCACGACGGTCGTGTCCTTCACGTCGCGGTAGCAGCCCGGCTGGTTGAGTTCGTGGCTCGAAAGGCCCGTGCCGGCGGCCGGCGAGTAGGGCTGGATGGTGTAGCCCTTGTAGAGCAGCCCCTTGTCGAAGAGCTGCTTGAGCATCCACCACAACGTCTCGATGTATTTGTTGTCGTAGGTGATGTAGGGGTGCTGCATGTCGACCCAGTAGCCCATCTTGCGCGTGAGCTCCTCCCACACGCCGGTGAACTCCATGACGGCCTCGCGGCACGTGCGGTTGTACTCCTCGATCGAGATCGTGCGGCCGATGTCCTCCTTGGTGATGCCGAGCTTCTTCTCGACGCCCAGCTCGACGGGCAGTCCGTGGGTGTCCCAGCCCGCCTTGCGGTGGACCAGATAGCCCTGCTGGGTCTTGTAGCGGCAGAAGACGTCCTTGATGGTGCGGGCCATGACGTGGTGGATGCCCGGCATGCCGTTGGCCGAGGGGGGACCTTCGTAGAAGACGAACGTGGGGTGTCCCTTGCGCGTGGTGACGCTCTTGCGGAACGTGTCGCGGGCGTCCCATTCGGCGAGGACTTCGGCGGCGATGCCGGCCAGGTCGAGACCTTTGTATTCCTTGAACTTCATGGTATGTATGTTTTGTTTCGGCAGGGTGGGGCCGCGTGCCGCCGTCGGCCGGGTGCGCTCGGGGCGGACGCAGTTTCAGTTTAGCTGCAAAGTTAATCAATTTTCGGAAAAACGGTGCGCGGCGGAGGATTCTTCGTTCAGCGGCAGATCGATCCAGAAACAGGAGCCGCTGCCCGGGACCGAATCGGCGCCGACGCTCCCGCCCAGCTGCTCGGCGATCGTGCGGCAGATCGAGAGGCCGAGGCCGGTGCCCTGGGTGAAGGTGTCGACCTTGTAGAACCGCTCGAAGATGCGGGGCAGCTGGTCGCCGTCGATGCCGATGCCCGTGTCGCGGACCCAGAAGCGGACCCGTTCGCCGCGGCGGTCGAAGCCCACGACGACCGATCCCTGTCGGGTGAACTTGAGCGCGTTGCGCGTGAAGTTGCCCAGCACCTGGAGGATTCCCTGCCGGTAGGATACCATGCGCAGCGCGGGGAGCGGCTGGGCCGTGCGGAGCTCGACCCCCTCGGGAGCCTGGAGCGAGAGGCTCTCGACCGTCTCGCGGCAGCAGGCTGCGGCGTCGAGCGGCGAGAGGGCGATTTCGGTGCGGCCCGACTCGATGCGCGCCAGATCCAGCACGTCAGAGATGAGCTGGAGCAGCAGGTCGTTGTTGTGGAGGATGATCTCGCCGTATTCGCGCCGTGCGGCGGGGTCCTCCTCCTCGGTGAGCAGCTCCGAGAAGCCGACGATGGCGTTGAGCGGCGTGCGGATCTCGTGGCTCATGTTGGCCAGGAAGGCCGACTTGAGGGTGTTGGCTTCCTCGGCGCGCTCCTTGGCTGCCAGCAACTCCTGCTCGGTGAGCTTGAGCCGCGTGATGTCGTAGTTGATCGTCTGGAGCTCGACGACGCCCTCCCGGGGCCGGTAGTCGCGGCAGAGCAGGTGGGCGGAGATCCAGCGCGTGGAGCCGTCGTCGTGGAGCACGCGGCAGGTGAGGCTGCGCGAGCGGAGGCTGCCTTCGCGCAGCTGGTCGAGCGTGCGCCGCATCTCGGCGCGGTCGTCGGGGTGCAGGTGGTCGAAGCGCCCCGCCACGTCGGCGATCGATGCCGAAGGGCTCTCGCCGTAGTTGCGCAGCCACACCTCCTGGGCATAACCTTCGAGCGTGAGCAGGTTGTAGCCCGCGTAGCCCACCTGGGCGTAGTCGGAGATCATGCGGAAGAGGGCTTCGAATTCGCGCAGGCGGTCCTGCGTGCGGCGCAGCTCGGTGGTGTCGATGTTGATCTGGAGGTAGTGGGTGATCGCGCCGCTGCGGTCGTAGAGGCAGCGGATGCGGGCCGTCCAGTCGAAGCTGTCGTTGCGCGCGGTGGGGATGTAGCCGCGGGCCTTGGCGAAGTCGTAGGGGGCCGAGAAGTCGATTTCGACGCCGCGGCGCAGCCGTTCGCGGGCGGGGCCGGGGAGGTTGGGGTTGTCGAAGATCGAGAGTCCGCGGAGCTGCTCGGGGTCGGTGAGACCCAGCATCTCCAGGTCGCAGCCGTTGACGTCGACCAGCCGGCCCCGGCTGTCGTAGATCTCCACGCCGACGGGTGCCGTCTGGATGATGTTGCGCAGGAGCTTCTCCTGCTCGTCGAGGGCGCGGTGGGCCCGCGTGGTGTCGGTCTGGTCGAGCAGCAGCAGAACGATCTCGGTGGGGTCGCCGGGGGTGTTGTAGAAAAAGCAGCGCAGGAAGCGGTCGGTCCAGCCGGTGTACCACTCTTCGGCGGTGTAGTTGCCCGGACGGATCGCCGAGAGCGTGCGGAGGTAGCGGTCGAGCTCCTCCATCTTCAGCTCGCGGCCCGTGCGGCCGATGTGGCGGTCGGAAAGGTCGAGCAGGCTCTGCGCCGTGCGGTTGATCGCCAGGAAGAGAAAGTCGACGGCGCGCCCCTCGGGGTCGTAGAGCATGCGCAGGCGGATGTAGCCGATGGGCAGGCGGTCGAGCACCTGCTCGCGGTGGCGGGCCTGGCGCAGCAGGGCGTGGTAGGTGCTGTCGTTGGAGAGGCGGTCGGCCTCCTGCCGGTCGCGGGCGGGGACGTGCTGGGCCGAGCCGAAGAGCCTGATGCCGCGCTGCGGGTCGCTCAGCCGGCCGACCAGCTGGAAGTGGAACCACATCTCGGAGCCGTCGGCGCCCGTGAGCGGGAAGGTCTCGTCGAAGCGGTTGTCGGTTTTCAGCGCGTAGAACTGCGTGCGGATCTGCTCGGCGTAGTCGGGTCGCAGGCGCTGGAGCAGCGCTTCGATCGCGGGATCGGCGGGCAGGCCGAGCTGCGCCGCGAGGTTTTCGTCGAGGCGCATCGAGCCCGACGAGAAGTCGGCCTTCCACCACCCGATGCGGGCGGTTTCGAGCAGAGCCTGCAACGATTGCAGGTCGGGAGCGCTGTCGGAGAACATGGCTTCGCGGTCAGTCGAACGATTGCATTTCGATGAGTTTGGCGTAGATGCCGCCCCGGGCGATCAGCTCGGAGTGGGTGCCCTGCTCGGCGATGCGGCCGTGGTCGACGACCACGATGCGGTCGGCGTTGCGGATCGTCGAGAGCCGGTGGGCGATGACCACCGACGTGCGCCCTTCGAGCAGTTTGCCCAGCGCCTCCTGGACGAGCTTCTCGCTCTCGGTGTCGAGCGCCGAGGTGGCCTCGTCGAGGATGAGGATCCCGGGGTTCTTCAGTACGGCGCGGGCGATCGAGAGGCGCTGGCGCTGGCCGCCCGAGAGCTTCGTGCCCCGGTCGCCGATGTTGGTGTCGTAGCCCTCGGGGCAGTCGCGGATGAAGTCGTCGGCGTTGGCGATCCGGGCGGCGCGGACGATCTCCGCGTGCGTGGCGTCGGGACGGCCCATCGAGAGGTTGTGCTCGATCGTGTCGTTGAAGAGCACGGTCTCCTGCGAGACGATGCTCATGTGGGCGCGGATGCTCTCCTGCGTGTAGTCGCGCAGCGATACGCCGTCGAGCAGGATGTCGCCCGCCGTGGGGTCGTAGAAGCGCGGGAGCAGCTCGCCGAGGGTCGACTTGCCGCCGCCCGAGGGGCCCACGAGGGCCACCGTCTGGCCCCGCTCGATCGTGAGCGAGATGCCGCGGATGACCTCGCGGCTGTCGTCGTAGGCGAAATGCACGTCGCGCAGCTCGATGCACCGTTCGAGCCCGGTGAAGACGCGGGCGTCGGGGCGGTCCTGCAATGCGCTGCGGGCGTCGATGATCGAGAAGATGCGCTCGCCGGCGGCGATGCCCTGGTTGATGTTGGCGAACTGGTCGATGAAGGTGCGCACGGGGCGCGTGATCTGCGAGAACATGGCGATGAAGGCGATGAACCCTTCGGGGCTCAGCGAGCCCGACATGACCAGCGAGCCGCCGAAGACCAGGATGACGCCCACGGCCGAGATGCCCAGGAACTCGCTCATGGGCGAGGCCAGCTGCTGGCGCCGCGCCATCGAGAGGGTGAGACGCGAGAGGTCGGCGTTGAGCGCGCGGAACTTGCGGCGGATGTAGTCGGTGGCGTTGTAGCTCTTGATGATCTTGATGCCGCCCAGCGCCTCGTCGAGCGTCGAGACCATCTCGCCCATGCGGGCCTGGCTCGTGCGCGCGGGGTGGCGCAGGCGCTTGACGATGCTGCCGATGATCAGGGCCACGACCGGCAGGAAGAGCACCGAGAAGAGGGCCAGCTCCCACGAGATGGCGATCATCATGACGGTGTAGCCCACGATGAGGAACGGCTCGCGGAAGGCGACCTGGAGCGTGTTGGTGATGCAGAACTGCACGACGTTGACGTCGGAGGTGACCTTCGAGATGATGTCGCCCTTGCGCTGGTCCGAAAAGTAGCCCACGTGCATGTCGACCACGCGCGAGAACATCTCGTCGCGCATGCGCTGGAGCGTGCGGGTACGCATGCTCTCGACGGTCCAGGCCCCCAGGTAGCGGAACAGGTTGCTCAGGAAGCTCACCGTGACGGTGACCGCGGCCAGCAGCAGCAGGACGTTCTCGGGACGGTAGACGTCGAAGAGGCGGAAATAGGCGTAGTCGAACAGCGCCGAGAGGTAGGAGGCGTCGAGCCGCAGCGGAGGAAGCGCCGTTACGGGTTCGTGGGCGAGGTCGGGGGTGAACATCGTGCCGAGGATGGGCATGATGAGCAGGAACGTCAGCGAGTTGAACAGCGCGTAGAAGAGCGAGTAGAAGAAGTAGGGGATGGCGTAGCGGGCGATGGGGCGGGCGAAGCCCAGCAGCCGTATGTAGGTTTTCAGCATTGCCGGATGAGGAAGTTTGGGGTTAGTTCTCGCAAAAATATATAAAAAGGAGACCATATGCAACTTTCGGCCCGTCCGCCGCCCTTTCCGAGGGGTGCTAAACGGGTGACGCGAAGGGGCGTAGCCGTGCGAAAAACGGGGCGCGGAGCGCTCGCGGCAACTCCCCGCGGCGGTCGGCGGCGGAGCGGGCCTGCGGACAAAAATTTCGAAAAACGCACGCCGAACGACAAAAAATCCGTAACTTTCGGAGCGAAAACTGCTATCCGCCGCACCCGAATTGAAACCCTTCGTCCGACATATCGCCCGTATCGCGCTGATTCTCTTGGCGACGGCCGGCCCGCTGGTCAGCCCTGCACGGCCGACGCGCGACGTCTACATCGTCTCGGGGCTGGACCACCAGCAGAGCCTCTCGCACAGTTCGGTGCTCTGCATCTTCAAGGACCGCGACGAACTGATGTGGTTCGGAACCTACGACGGCATCAACTGCTTCGACGGCTGCGAGATGGATGTCTTCCGCACGGACTTCTCCAAGCCCGTGTCGCTCGACAACAACGTCATATCGCGCATCAGCCAGGCCGACGGCGACCACCTGTGGATCTACTCGCAGGTCGGCCTGAACCGCTTCTCGTGCGACGAGCGGGCCGTGGTGGCCAACTACGCGCTCCCGCCCGGCGCGCACCTCTGCTCCAACTCGCGGGGCAACTCCTGGCTGGTCATGCAGGACAGCGTGGCCTACTTCAACCCCCGCATCGGCGGATTCGTCGGCGCGCGGCGGCTCGACGCGACGGTGGGCGACACCGAGGCGCGCTCGTTCGTCACCGCCGACGGCGAGCTGTGGCTCTTTCCCGAGGCCGGGGCCCAGAGCGACCTGCACAAGATCGCGCTCGATACGTTCGATGCCGGAAGCGGCGAGGAGGCCCGCGTCAATGTCGTCTCGATGCGTTTCCACCACAATCCCGTGGAACAGATCTTCTACCAGGACGACCGCTCGTTCTGTTTCGTCGACTCGGAGAAGGACCTCTATATATACGATGTCTGGCGGCAGACCAAGGTCTACATCCGCAACATCGCGTCGCTGCTGCGCAAATACGGCACCATCGTGGGCATCGTCCCCTTCTACGAGGACTTCATGATCGCCTTCCGCTCCAACGGTCTGGTCCAGCTGCGGGCGACCGAGTCGTACCGCGAGGAGATCATCGACCGCAACCTGCGTATCTTCTGCCTCTACCAGGATCCTGCGCAGGGGATTCTGTGGATCGGGGTCGACGGCCGGGGCGTGATGATGTACACCAAGCGCCACACGATCGCCACGAACCTGATGACGCAGACCCTTTCGCCCAACTTCACGCGGCAGGTGCGCTCGATCCTCACCGACAGCACGGGCGGCCTGTGGTTCGGAACCAAGGGCGACGGCCTGATACACATCGCCGACTACGGGCGGGGCATGACGGCCGACAAGGCGCAGGTCTATACGCCCCGGGGGCGGCGTTCCGCGAGCTCCTACACGCGCGAGGACGTGGAGTTCCCCGTCTACTCGCTCCGGCAGAGCCGCTACATGGACGGATTCTGGATCGGATCGGGCCCCGACGGGCTCTTCTACCGCCTGGCGGGCGACGCGACCCTGCGCCATCTCGACCTGCCCGACGCGTCGGGTTTCGAGGAGATCCACGAGGTGTGGGAGGCCGACGATTCGACGCTCTATGCCGCCACGCGCAACGGGTTCGACCGCCTGACGCTCGACCGCTCGGGCGGACGTATCGCCGTCAAGGCGCGCAAGCATTACCACTTCTATTACAAACAGGAGGAGATCAACACCTTCTTTTCGTTGCTGCCCGAGGGCGACTCGGTGGTGTGGCTGGCGAGCCGCGGACACGGGCTGGTGCGCTTCGAGCCCCGCTCGCAGAGCTACTGGGTCTACTCGCTCGGCGAGCTGCTCGAAAAACCCATCGACGACGTGCTGTGCCTCCACCGGGCGGGCGACGGCGATCTGCTGGCCGGAACGACGGCGGGGCTGGTGCGGCTGCATTTCGAAGGCAAACGGGTCTCGGCCTCCTATATCGGGCGCGAGGAGGGGTTGCTCAACGACATGATCCACGGCATCCTGGAGGACGACGAGGGCTATCTGTGGCTCAGCACGAACAAGGGGCTGGTCAAGTACAACCCCGGCAACAGCTCGCTGCACTCCTATTATTATAGCAGCGGCGTGCAGATCGGCGAGTTCAGCGACGACGCCTACTACCGGTGCCCCTATACGGGCCGCCTCTTCTTCGGCGGCATGGACGGCCTGCTCTGGGTGGACCGCACCGATGCCGAGGAGCACGGCTATTACCCCGATATCCTGCTGCGGAAAATCTCGCTCAACGGCCGCCCCGTCGCCCTGTCCGAATGCCGGACGGCCGACGGCGGCGCCCTGCGGTTCCCCCATACCGAAGGGGCGCTGGCGCTGACGTTCGCTGTGCCCGACTTCATTTCGGGATCGGACATCGAATATTCGTGGATGCTCGAAGGCTTCGACCGGGAGTGGTCGCAGTTCTCGTCCGTCCGCGAAGCCTCCTATACGGGGCTTCCGGCGGGCAGCTATACGCTCCGGATCCGCTACCGGAAGGCGATCTTCGACACCGAGCTCCAGAGCCTTTCGATTCCGATCCGCGTGTTGCCGCTGTGGTGGCAGACGACGTTCTTCCGCCTGCTGGTCGTCCTGGCGCTCGTCGTCGCGGTGGGCTGCACGGTGTGGACGGTGCGCCGCCTGATGCGCCACAAACGCACCCTCGCCAAACTGCTCAAGAGCGAGAGCGGCCGTGCGCCCGAGGACGGGTCGGGGGTGCCGGGCCACGACGTCGTGGCCGGTCTGACCGCGATCTACCGGGCCTGCGACGCGCTGCGCGCCGCGGAGGCGACGCAGCAGCAGCGCGACCGCGCGGCCGACCGGATCCGGGAGACGATCCTTTCGCTGCTGCCGCCTGCGGAGGTGCTCCGCGAGGCGGGCGAAAATTCCCCCCCCCCTTGCGTCGTTCGTCTATGCGGCCCCTACGGCGCTCCGGAGTATCTCCGATGAGGTGATGTTCCCGCTGATGAAGCGCGGCGTCGATCTGAGCAATGTCGAGGTCGAGATCCCCAAGGAGTTCCGATTCCCGGTCTACCGCAATGCGCTGCGGATCCTCTTCAGCTATATCTATCTGTTCGTCGCCGGAGCCAAGCGCGTCACGGTGACGGCCTCGGAGACCGACGGGATGCTGACCCTGACCTACCGCACGCCCTCGCGGAGCCTGCTCCGCCGGCTCCACGAGAGCCTCCGGGGCGAGCCGGCCGGGCTCGCCCCGATACCGAAGGGGGCGGATGCGGCCTTCGAACTGGGGCTGCTGCAACGCTTCGTCGGGGCGATGCTCCGGCAGCTGACGCCCGTGGTGGCCTACTCGCAGAGCGAGCAGGAGCTGAGTTTCTCGTTCCTGCCCGCCGCCGAACGGCAGCCCGAGGCGGGCCGCAAGAGCGTGGTGGTGCTGGAGGACCGCGACGAAATGTTCTGGCAGGTCGAGTGCATCCTCGCCGAAGGGTACGAGGTGCGGCAGGTGCGGAGCGTCCAGCAGGCGCTGGAGGTGATGGAGACCCTGCGACCGGCGGCGCTCGTCGTCGATATGGCGATGTACGCCGGAGCCGAGGAGACCTTCCTGGAGTTCATCTCCGGCAATCGCAACCGGCTGGCGCGCACGGCCTTCGTGCTGCTGCTCTCCTGGAATGCCCGTACCGATATCCAACGCCGGCTCATCATGCAGGCCGATTCGTTCGTCATGTTGCCTCAGGATGTCGTCTTCCTGCGCGAGATCGTGGACAAGGCGATTCTCGGGCGGACGGATGCCCGCCAGATCCCGCTCGACGGCATCACCGAGAGCATCGCCGGGCTCGTCACCTGCACCACGCGGGAGCAGGCCGAGTTCATCCGCCGCATCGTCTCGATCATCGAGGAGCATATCGACCGCGAGAATCTCGGTTCGACCTTCATCGCCGACCGTCTGGCGATGAGCCCGCGCAAATTCTACCGCCTGTTCAAGGAGATCTCCGACTGTTCGCCCGCCGAGTTCATCAAGAACTACCGGCTGGAGAAGGCCGCCATGTTGCTGCTCGACGGACGGATGTCGGTCAAGGATGTCATGTCCGAGATCGGCATCACCAGCCGCTCGTATCTCTACCGCGAGTTCTCCGCCAAGTACGGCATGACCCCCAGCGCCTACCGCAATCTGGGCGGCAAGGAGTCCGTCCCGGGTGGGGGGGGGAATGACAGGGCCGCGGACCGGGACGACGGCGAGATGGACGATCCCGAGGCCGAATAACGACCGGTCGGCTTTCCCCCCCCCGAATGCCCCCCCCGGTCTTCGGCAGTTCCCGGCGGTTTTCGGCGGTGGCGGTTGCTTCCGGTCATCGGCCGTTCCCGGCGTTTTTGGGCGGTGGCGGTTGCTTCCGGTCGTCGGCCACCCCGCCTATTCGGAGGCTGTGTTTGGCCCTTATTCGGCAGCGCCGTATCTTCGGATGCGTCCGGTTCTTCGGAGTTTCCGGTTTCTCGGTTGCGCTGGGCCTCTCGGGCCGTGCCGCCTCTTCGCTCTTTCGGGCTCTCCGCCTCGCTCTGCCCGCCGCCTGCGCCGGGCTCTTTCCCCTCTTCGGTCCGCGGCCTGCGCCCGGCCCGTTGTCCGCTCTCTCCCTTTCCCCGTCCCGTTCGGCCGATCCCTTCGCCGGCCCCGCTCCGCGCCGGCCGCATGCGCTTCGTCGGGCCGAATCGCCGCTCTTCGATGCTCCAAATGCGTATCCCGATCGAGAGCACGGTGTGCAACGGCGGCACACGCGGGTGTGCACTGTTTCGCTTGGCATCAATCTATCGATCTGTGAATCATCGTTGTGCGGTGTGCACTCGTCGCCTTGCGAGTGCTCCGGACGACCGTGCTGAATTTTGACGGAAAATTGGCGCTGGGAGGCACGCCCGGCGAGAAATATCCTTATAATTTTGGTTTCAGCATTTTTAACCTATCACTAAACCTAAACTTAAAATTATGAGGAAATGCTATGACAAGGTCAGACAATTCGCGACAGCGGTTTGTCTGTTGTTCGTGCTGACGGCAGCCCTTCCGGCCGCTGCTCAGAACGCAACCGTCACGGGTCGCGTCACGAACGAAAAAGGTGAGTTGATGGCTGGTGCTACGGTCCTGGAGAAGGGCACGCAGAACGCCGCCATTACGGACGTGAACGGCCAGTACACGCTCCGTCTGAAAAGCGAGGATCCCATCCTGGTCTTCTCGTTCCTTGGTTACAAGGGTACGGAGGAGCGCGTGGGTGCACGCAAGCTCATCGACGTGACGCTGGCCGAGGACGTGTCGGTGATGGACGAGCTCGTGGTCGTAGGTTACGGTCGCCAGCGTAAGGTGTCGGTGGTCGGCGCCCAGTCGGTGATGCGTTCGGAGGATATCAAGATCCCCACGGGTAACCTTTCGTCGGCCATCTCGGGCCGCATCGCCGGTGTCGTTTCGGTACAGCGCAGCGGCGAGCCGGGCCACGACGATTCGGATATCTGGATCCGCGGTATCTCGACCCTCGCCGGTCAGAGCTCGGCGCCGCTGGTGCTGGTCGACGGCGTGGAGCGCAGCTTCAACAACATCGACCCCGAGGACATCGAGTCGTTCACCGTGCTCAAGGACGCTTCGGCGACGGCCGTTTACGGTGTGCGCGGTGCCAACGGTGTCATCATCATCAAGACCAAGCCCGGTAAGGTGGGCAAGCCGTCGATCAGCCTCGACTACTACGAGAGCTTCACGCGCATGACCAACGTGCCGAAGATGGCCGACGCCTATACCTATATGACGGTTGCCAACGAGGCTTATGCCAACGTCAACCCCACGGCCCGCCCGCTCTACTCGCCCGAGTACATCGTGGCTACGAAGAAGGCCCACGGCGTGCTGCCCAACGACAACCCCCGCATGTACAACGAGTATCTCTATCCGGCCGTCGACTGGATGAAGGAGATCTTCAAGGACTGGGGCCACAACCGCCGCGCCAACGTGAGCATCCGAGGCGGTCTGCCCAGCGCCAACTACTACGTTTCTCTGAGCTACTACAACGAGACGGGTATGACCCGCAACTTCGAGCTGGAGAACTACAACACCGAAATGAACTACGACCGATACAACTTCACGACCAACGTCAACCTGAAGCCTACCAAGACGACGACGGTCGATATCGGTATGTCGGGTTATCTGTCGACGGGCCACTATCCGCAGCAGAGCGCAGCGACGCTCTTCTCGTCGTCGATGGAGATCAACCCCGTCTATCTGCCCAAGACCATGCCCGACGGCTCGCTTTCGGGTCTGAGCCCCAACGGCGACCTGCGCAACCCCTACATGGACCTCGCCCTGCGCGGTTACTACCAGGAGTTCAAGAACACGCTCAACTCCAACATCCGCGTGACGCAGGACCTGGGCTTCACCGAGGGCCTGAAGGGTCTGAACATCACGGCCCTGCTGGCATTCGACGCCTATAACTCGCGTACGCTCAACTACAACCGTTGGGACGACATGTACTACTTCGCCGGCTCGAAGGATCCCAATACGGGCCTCTGGCTGGAGGATACGATGTTCGACGAGGAGGGCAACTACCGCACCGACCGTGTCCGTCAGGGCAACCAGGTGCTCGACTTCTCCCAGGGCTCGGCTGCGAACCGCACGATCTACCTTGAGGCGGCGCTCAACTACGACCGCGCCTTCGGCCGTCACCGCGTGGGCGGTCTGCTGCTCTACAACCAGAAGATCTACCGCGACCTGACGACCAGCGACAAGGTGGGTTCGCTGCCCTATAAGAACAAGGGTATCGCCGCCCGTCTGACCTACTCCTACGACGACCGCTACTTCATCGAGGGCAACCTCGGTATCAACGGTTCGGAGAACTTCTCGCCCGAGAACCGCTACGGTACCTTCCCCGCATTCGGTCTGGGCTGGGTGCTCTCCAACGAGAAGTTCTGGGGTCCGAACAATCCCGTATCCTACCTCAAGCTGCGCTACACGATCGGTTGGGTAGGTAGCGACACGACGACCGACCGTCGTTTCATGTACCAGGCCATCATGGATTCGCAGTACGGCGGCCGCTTCGGCGAGTCGTACGGTCTGACCAGCGGCTGGGGTATCTCGAAGTACGGCGTCGACGTATCGTGGGCCCGCTCGCGCAAGCAGGACCTCGGTATCGACATCAACTTCCTCAACGACCGCCTGTCGCTGACCGTGGATCTCTTCCACGAGTACCGCGACAAGATCTTCCTGCGCCGTCGCGTCATCCCCGAGTACGCCGGTTTCGTGGAGAATCCCTACGCCAACCTGGGTATCGTGGAGAACAAGGGTATCGAGGCTCAGCTCGAGTACACGCAGCCTCTCGGCAAGCACGTCATGCTCTCCGTTCGCGGTAACTTCGCATGGAACAAGGACAAGATCGTCGAGGACGACACCCCGGCACCCGCCTACCCGTGGCTGGAGACCCGCGGCACCAACATCAACGGTCGCTGGGGCTATATCGCCGACGGTCTGTTCACCAGCCAGGAGGAGATCGACGAGCACGCCACGCAGTTCGGTAAGCTCTATCCGGGCGACATCAAGTACCGCGACCTGAACGGCGACGGCCGTATCGACGACAACGACAAGTGCCTGATCGGCCAGGGCGACGTGCCGCAGATCTACTACGGCTTCGGCTTCGACCTCCAGGTGCACAACTTCTCGATCGGCGCCCTGTTCCAGGGTATCGCCAAGGCCGACCGTTGCCTCTCGGGCCGTTCGATCCATCCCTTCTCGGGCCAGAACGGTCTGGACAACCTCTACGACAACATCGGCGACCGCTGGAGCCCCGAGAACCCGACCAACACCGATGTGTTCTATCCCCGTCTGACCTACAACGGAGAGTCGAACACCAACAACACGCAGACGAGCACCTGGTGGCAGAAGGACGTGGGCTTCCTGCGCCTGAAGCACCTGACGATCTCCTACCGTCTGCCCGACCGCTGGCTGAACAAGTGCTTCCTCAAGGACGCCTCGATCTACGTCATGGGTACCAACCTGTTCACCATTTCCGACTTCAAGCTGTGGGATCCGGAGCTCAACACCAACAACGGTACCTCCTATCCCAACACGTCGAGCTACTCGATCGGTGTGAAGTTCAATTTCTAATGCCTAAATGAAAATCAGTATGAACAAAATCATAAAAACGGGAGCGCTGGCCCTGGCGATGTTCGGTATGGTCGGCTGCGACTTCTTCGAGGAGATTCCCGGTGTGCAGCTGGACCTGAACGACACGTTCCAGTCGCGTACCAAGACCGAGCAGTTCCTCAACAACGTCTATACCTACATCACCGACGACTGCACCGGCGAGCGTTTCTACACCAACTACTCGGACCGTTACGGCGGCGTGTGGATGGCCGGTTCGATCGAGGCCAACTGGAGCTGGGACTGGCATAACAGCCACAAGTGGAACCTCAACCAGACCTCCGCTTCGTCGAGCTACGTGACCTTCTGGTACGACCACTTCTACCAGGGTATCAACAAGGCCTCGACCTTCATCCAGAACGTGGACATGAACCCCGAGATCACCGAGACGGAGAAGACCGTATGGAAGGCCCAGGCCCGTGCGCTGCGCGCCCTCTACTACTTCCACCTGTTCCGCTCCTACGGCCCCATCGTCCTGCTGGGCGACGAGCCGATGGATCCGGGCATGGAGCTCGGCTCGCTGCTCCGCGCACGTAACACCGTCGACGAGTGCATCGACTACATCGTTTCGGAGTTCGACGCCGCCGCTGCCGAACTGCCCGCCAAGTACACGGGTACCAACTTCACCCGTATCGACCGCGGTACCTGCAAGGCCTACAAGGCCAAGGTGCTGCTCTACGCCGCCAGCCCGCTCTACAACGGCAACACGATGTACGGCAGCCTGGTCAACCCGGACGGCACGCACCTCTTCCCCCAGACCTACGATCCCAAGAAGTGGGAGACGGCGCGCGACGCCTACAAGGCCTTCTTCGATGAGTTCGTCCCGACCTACTACGAGCTGCACACGGTGACCACCGACGGCAAGACCGACTTCTACGAGTCGTATCGCCAGATCACCACGGGCTGCTACCACGCCAGCAAGGAGAACATCTGCGCCAAGAACGTATGGCACGGCGACCTGAACTACGCCGTGACGCCGGGTCACCGTCAGACCGACGTCGGCGAGATCCGCGGCGGTCTGGGCTTCGGCGTGAGCCAGGAGCTCGTCGACCTCTTCTTCACCGACAAGGGTCTGCGCATCGACGACGACCCCGACTACCAGAAGAACGAGTACACGGGTGTGCCCGACGAGAGCAAGTACGGTTCGGACGTGGACTACAACGACCCCGTCGTGCCGAGCCGCAACTACTTCAAGGCAAACACGAACCTCACCCTGAAGCAGTGGGAGCACCGCGATCCGCGCTTCTACGTCTGCGTGACCTACAACGGTTCGACGTGGCTCAACACCGAGACCACTGCCGGCGAGGTGACCACCGAGCTCTTCTACAACGGCAACTCGGGTAACCAGAAGATGGGCCACGACGCCCCCTACACCGGCTACGGTTTCCGCAAGGCAGCCCGTTCGTCGAAGGAGGTCGGCCGCGACAACCACTACTCGAACAACCTGCGTCTGGGTGACATGTACCTTGGCTACGCCGAGGCACTGGCCGAGTGCGGCGACACGCCTGGCGCCATCGAGCAGCTCAACTACATCCGTCGCCGTGCGGGCGTTCCCGAGTACGGCACGGGCAAGGATCCCAACGGCTTCGACCGCGTCGACTACGTGGCGCGCAACTACGACGTCATCAACCTGGTACGCCGCGAGCGTCTGGTCGAGCTGGCGCTCGAGTCGAGCCACTTCTTCGATGTGCGCCGCTGGAAGGTGGCCGACATGGCCGTGGGCGACGGCTGGATCTACCCGACCTACCACAAAGGCGGCGAGGGCGGCGACCTGCACGGACTCAACTACCGCAGCGACGCTCCCGAGTTCTTCGAGAAGGTCGTCATGCAGACGCGCTACTTCGAGCCCCGTCACTATTTCATGCCTATTCCCGATGCCGATGTCCGTCGTAACCCGCTGATGGTTCAGAACTACGACTGGCAGGTAGAGGAGGAGTAAACCCCACCCGCGGACGATGCGTGAGCCCGGCGACCGGGCTCGCGCACCCCGCCCGCAGGAAAAACAACCCAAAACAAACAGAACATTCGACATGAAAAAACTTCTGATAGCTTGCGCGGCGCTGCTGGCGGCAGTAGCCTGCGAAGACGATATCGACCATTCGGGAGAGGTGCATGCCACGGCTTCCGAGATCCACTCCGTGAGCACCACGTCGGCCGTATTCGAGGCCGAGATCTACGGCGTGGGCATCACCGAGCGCGGCGTGTGCATAGCCACGACGCAGAATCCCACCATCGAGGACTCGAAATACGTGGACGAGGGTTCGGGCAGCGGCGCCTTCACGGCGATCATCGACGGCCTGACGCCCGACACCAAGTACTATGTCCGCGCCTATGCCATCGGTCAGGACCACACCTACTACAGCTCGCAGTTCGACTTCACGACCTACCCGCTGGTTTCGGCCAAGATCAAGAGCCATGTAGCCGGTTGCACGGTGATCACGGCCAAGGCCGAGGTGCAGGGCGGCGCGAGCACCTGGACGATCATCGAGAAGGGCGTATGCTACGGCACGACCCCCAATCCGACCACGGCCGGCACGAAGGTGAAGGCTGCGACGGGCGGTAAGGGCGAGTTCGACGTGACGATTGATGGCTGCGAGTCGGGTGAGACCTACTACCTGCGTCCCTACGCCATCTACGACGAGGGCACGGTCTACGGCGACCAGATCGAGGTGACGACCCTGCTGGCTTCGGAGCTCAAGACGCTGTTCTTCAACATGATTTCCAAGGACAACCTTTGGTATGGCGGTCTGTATGAGGGCAGCAACCTGGCTATGCACTACACGTTCGACGTGGATGTCGATGCCGAAACCGTCGAGTCGGTGACGATCACCTGGATCGAGGCCGACGGCAACAAGGATGCCAAGCACGTGACGCTGCCCGTCGAGTTCAACGACACCTATTCGGAGCTCACGTGGGAGCCCGTTGCTATCGGCGACGTGGAGTTCGGCGGCGTGTCTGCCGATGTACTGGCCGGTGTCGGTGTGATCGGTTCGTCGAACCTGAGCCTGAAAGGCGCGATGTCGGCGACCGACATTGCGGCGATGCTCAACGATTCGGATCACGGCGGTGTCAACCGTGTCAACGAGCTGCGCGCCTACCATCCGTCGATGAGCGAGGCCTTTGCTGATCTCAACTGTTCGGAGTGGGCCGGTACCTATGTCGGCGTCATGGTACGTTACGATGCCATCGACATGTGGTATACCTGCTTCCAGTGCGAGCGCGACGGTGCCGGCAACCCGATTATCGAGGTCGACAAGGATGTCGCCAAGTTCACCCTCGGCAACACCTACGTGATGCCTTACGGCGGCGACGACGCGAACGTTTCCCAGCTTCGCGATAAGGTACAGCCCATGATGGACTTCTTCTCGCAGAAGGACGGTCTGATCTTCGTCAAGGAGACCAAGAACGACACGACGCCCAACGACGGCGATTACTACTACTACGCCATCTCGAAGACGGGCAACACCTGGATGCGGATGTATCTGCGTGCTTACGGTAAATAGTCTATCTTTGCAGGCAAAATGATGTTTGAACGGGGCCGGACACGCCGGTGTCCGGCCCTCGTTTTATCCGTTGAAACCTAATAAACTCGATTTTGTCATGAAAAAAACGCTTCTGGGTACCGCCGTCGCTCTGCTGGCCGGTGCTGTCGCCTGCTCGATGAATCCCTCCTCGGTGTGGGACGGTTACGACGTAGGTCAAATCCGCTTCGAGGACAAGGCTCCCGAAACCCGCGGTTCGCAAATCTATCACGAGATCATCGCCGATCCGGCGGCCTACATCACCGAGCAGGCCCGCACGGTGCTGGCGACGCTCTATCGTTCGCCCGAGGACAGCATCCCGGCCATCCGCACGATCCACTACACGCTGGAGGATTCGGACGGCATTTCGGCCAAGAGCGGCCACGGCGATTTCGTGCATATCTTCTACAGCACGCGCCACGTCGAGAACAGCTACCGCGACGAGGATAAGGAGCGTGTGCTCTTCGAGACGCGCGGCGTGCTGCTCCACGAGCTCACCCACGCCTTCCAGCTCGAACCCCAGGGTATCGGCGGCTACGGCGACAACCGCGTCGTGTGGGCCTTCATCGAAGGTATGGCCGACGCCGTGCGCGCGGCCAACGGCGGCTTCGGTCCCGACGCACGTCCCCGCGGCGGCAACTACATGGACGGCTACCGCACGACGGGCTACTTCTTCGTATGGCTGCGCGACAACAAGGATCCCGACTTCCTCTACAAGTTCAACAAGAGTACGCGCGAGGTGATTCCCTGGTCGTTCGACGGTGCGATCAAGCACGTGCTGGGCGAGCAGTACGACATCGACTCGCTGTGGCACGAATACCAGGTCGCCGTAGGCGATATTCAGGAATAATACGATGGACTGCCTCATGAAAAGAATCTTTTCGATCGTCGTGCTGTTCGGACTGGTGTGCCAGTCGGTCGGCGCGCAGACCCGTTCGCTGCGCGAGTTGCAGCAGCGGCTGGTGGATATGCGTTTCGGCATGTTCGTCCACTACAACATGCCCACCTACGCCAACCAGGACTGGCCCGATCCCGACGCCTCGCCCGCGCTGTTCAACCCCACGAAGCTCGACTGCCGCCAGTGGGCCCGCGCCGCGAAGACGGCCGGCATGACCTACGGCTGCCTGACGACCAAGCACCACAGCGGCTTCTGCATCTGGGACACGAAGACCACGCCCTACAACGTGATGCAGAGCCCTTACGGTCGCGACGTGGTGAAGGAGTACGCCGACGCGTTCCGTGCCGAAGGGTTGGAGGTGGCCCTCTACTACTCGATTCTCGACACGCACCACCGCCTGCGTCCGGGCCATATCACCGCCGACCACATCCGCATGATCAAGGAGCAGCTGCGCGAGCTGCTGACCTCCTACGGTCCGATCTGCCTTTTGGTGATCGACGGCTGGGACGCCCCCTGGTCGCGCATCTCCTACGACGAGGTGCCCTTCGAGGATATCTACCGCTTCATCAAGTCGCTCCAGCCCGAGTGTCTGGTGCTGGACCTCAACGCCGCGAAGTATCCGGCCGAGGCGCTCTTCTACACCGACATCAAGGCCTATGAGCAGGGTGCCGGCCAGCACATCTCCAAGGAGACCAACCGCCTGCCGGCGCTCTCGTGCCTGCCGTTGCAGTCGAGCTGGTTCTGGAAGACCGACTTCCCCACGACGCCCGTGAAGAGCGTCGAGCGCATCGTCGGCGACAACCTCGTGCCGATGGGCGACGCCCATTGCAACTTTCTGCTCAACGTGGCGCCCAACCGCGAGGGCCGTTTCGACGACAACGCCATCGAGGCGCTCAAGGCGATCGGCCGCGCGTGGAAGAACACGGGCCACGTGGCAGACATTCCCGAGGCCGAGGCGCCGATCATCTCGTCGAACATCGCCAAGTTCCGCCCGGCGGAGGGTACGTGGAGCTTCGACTACGCCATCACCGACTTCGCCGTCGACGACGACTACCACACGGCGTGGAACTCCAACCCCGAGGTCGAGCACCCGTGGCTGTCGGTCGATCTGGGCCGCGAGACGCCGCTCAACATGATCGTCATCACCGAGAACGGCCGTCCCCGTCTGGAGGAGTACGCGCTCGAATACCGTGCGGGCGACGAGTGGCACCCGATCGAGACCGCTTCGAAGGCGGGCCGCGTGAAGATCCACCGCTTCGACACCGTGTGGGGCGACGCCGTGCGCCTGCGGGTCGACAAGTCGTCGGGCGCCCCCGCTATCGCTGAGCTGGGGGTCTACAACGAACGCAGGTAAAACCCTTTAAATACCCAAATCAATCAAACAACAACCGATGAAACGCACGCTTTTACTGGGTCTCGCACTGCTCGCCCTGGGCGGAAACGCCGACGCGCAGCAGAAAACCGGCAAGGCCTACATCGTGTCGAACGCCCATTTCGACACGCAGTGGAACTGGGACATCCAGCGCTCCATCAGCGAGTACATTCCCAAGACGCTCAACCAGAACCTCATGTTGCTGGAGCGTTATCCCGACTACGTATTCAACTTCGAGGGCGGCATCAAGTACCAGTGGATGAAGGAGTACTATCCCCACGAGTACGAACTGATGAAGAAATACGTCCGTGAGGGCCGCTGGCACGTGACGGGCAGCACGTGGGACGCCAACGATCCCAACATCCCCTCGCCCGAGTCGTTCACGCGCAACATCCTCTACGGTCAGCTCTTCTACCGCGACGAGCTGGGTGTCGAGGGCACCGACATCTTCCTGCCCGACTGCTTCGGCTTCGGCTGGACGATGCCCACCGTGGCCGCGCACTGCGGTCTGATCGGCTTCTCGACCCAGAAGCTCATGTGGCGCCACCGCCCGTTCCACGGCAACAGCAAGATCCCCTTCGAGCTGGGTCTGTGGCAGGGTGTCGACGGCTCGCGCATCATGGCCGTCATGGATGCCCACAACTACACCACTAAGTGGCGCTACGAGGACCTGAGCAACAGCGAGTACCTCCAGCGCATCCTCGCCACGAGCCCCGTCGACGCCATCTACCACTACTACGGTACGGGCGACACGGGCGGCGCGCCGACCATCGAGTCGGTACGCACCGTCGAGCGCAGCCTCAAGGGCGACGGTCCGATCGAGATCATCAGCGCCACGAGCGACCAGCTCTACAAGGACTACCTGCCCTTCGACAAGCACCCCGAACTGCCCGTATGGGACGGTGAGCTGCTGATGGACGTCCACGCCACGGGTTGCTACACCTCGCAGGCCGCCATGAAGCTCTACAACCGCCGCAACGAGATCGTGGCCGACGCCGCCGAGCGCAGCGCCGTCATCGCCGACTGGCTGGGTGCCGCGGCCTATCCCGCCGAGACGCTCGCCGAGGCATGGAAGCGCTTCATCTTCCACCAGTTCCACGACGACCTCACCGGAACGAGCATCCCCCGCGCCTACGAGTTCTCGTGGAACGACGAGCTGATCTCGCTGGGCCAGTTCGCCGATGTGCTCACGACCTCGGTGGGCGGTGCCTCGCAGGCGCTCGACACCCAGGTCAAGGGCCTCCCGCTGGTCGTCTACAACGCCGCCGGCGTCCCCGTGACCGATGTCATCGAGGTGTCGCTGCCCGGCAAGGGCAACCTGGCCGTCTACGATGCCAAGGGCAAGCCGGTCGCAAGCCAGATCCTCTCGCGCGAGGAGGGCATGGTCCGCATGCTCGTGCGCGTCTCGGCTCCCGCCGTGGGCTATGCCGTCTACGACGTGCGCAACGGCGCCGCCACGAAGCCCTCGACCGTGCTGAAGGCCTCGACCTCGTCGATCGAGAATGCGATCTACAAGGTGACGCTCGACAAGAACGGCGACCTGGCCTCGATCGTCGACAAGCGCAACGGCCGCGAACTCGTCGCCGAGGGCAAGGCCGTGCGTCTGGCCCTGTTCACCGAGAACGAGTCGTTCTCGTGGCCCGCATGGGAGATCACCAAGACCACGATCGACCGCGAGCCCGTGGCCATCGACGGCCAGGTGCGCATCTCGGTCGTGGAGCAGGGTCCCGTCCGCGCCACGGTATGCGTCGAGCGCACCTACGGCGAGTCGACCTTCCGCCAGTATGTCAGCCTGACCGACGGCGGCCAGGAGGACCGCATCGACATCCGCAACGACGTCGACTGGCAGTCGACCAACACGCTGCTCAAAGCCGAGTTCCCCCTCTCGTTCGCCAACGAGAAGGCCACCTACGACCTGGGTGTGGGTTCGGTAGCCCGCGGCAACAACACCCCGACCGCCTACGAGGTCTATGCCCAGCAGTGGGCCGACCTGACGGAGAAGGACGGTTCGTACGGCGTCTCGGTGCTCAACGACTGCAAGTACGGCTGGGACAAGCCTGCCGACAACACCATCCGTCTGACGCTGCTCCACACGCCGAAGACCCGCGGCGGCTACGCCTACCAGGATCATCAGGACTTCGGCCACCACACCTTCACCTACGCGATCGTCGGCCACGCGGGCGACTACCGCGATGGCGGGACGGTGACGAAGGCCGAGGTGCTCAACCAGCCGCTCCGGGCGTTCGTCGCTCCGAAGGGCAAGGGTTCGCTGGGCCGCAGCTTCTCGTTCGTCCGCAGCGAGAACGACAACGTGGCGCTGCGTGCGCTCAAGCGTGCCGAGAAGTCGGACGAGTATGTCGTTCGTTTCTACGAGACGACCGGCGAGCAGACGCAGCAGACCGAGGTGGCCTTCGCCGCCGACATCGTCTCGGCCAAGGAGCTCAACGGTATCGAGGATGAGATCGGTGCCGCCGAGTTCGCCGGCAACAAGCTCAAGTTCGCCGTGAAGCCCTTCGGCATGAAGACCTTCAAGGTGAAGCTCGCCGCTCCGGCCGCGAAGCTCGCCGCCTCGAAGAGCGTGGCCGTCGAGCTGCCCTACAACACCAAGACCGCATCGTTCAACGCCTTCCGTTCGGATGCCAACTTCGACGGCAAGGGCAATTCGTTCGCCGCCGAGCTGCTGCCCGCAGCCATCGACTTCAAGGGCATCCGCTTCGAGATCGGCTCGCCCGAGACGGAGAACGGCGTGAAGTGCCGCGGCGAGAAGATCGCGCTGCCCGAGGGCGACTACAACAAGCTCTACCTGCTCGCCACCTCGACGCGCCACGACAACACGGCCGTGTTCGCCGTCGACGGCAAGGAGCACAAGGTGCTGGTGCCCTATTACAGCGGTTTCGTAGGCCAGTGGGGCCACACGGGCCACACCGAGGGCTACCTCAAGCAGGCTGACATCGCCTTCGTGGGTACCCACCGCCACAACATGATCCAGAACAAGGATCTGCCCTACGAGCTGACCTACCTGTTCGGCATCGCGATCGACATCCCGAAGGGTGCCCGCGAGCTGACGCTGCCCGACGATCCGCGGATCGTGGTCTTCGCCGCCACGGTGGCCGACGACCGCAACAACGACGTCGTGCCCGCTACCGACCTGCTGGGTATCGAGCTTCCGCTCAAGGGTGCCGACGAGGCCGAGAGCGTTCGCCGCAACCTGGTGCAGGGCAAGCCGGTCATGGAGCGCTCGGGTCAGGTCAACCGTTCGGAGCGTGCCGAGTGCGCGCTGGACGACGACATCACCACCAAGTGGTGCGACGTGAGCGGTGCCAAGCCCAAGTTCATCACCGTCGATCTGGGTGCCGAGACCGAAATCCACGGCTGGTATGTCATGCACGCCGGTCTGGAGAGCCTCGACTACATCACCAAGGAGTACAGCCTCCAGGTGAAGAGCGACGAGCAGGGCGAGTGGAAGAGCGTCGACACGGTCTACGACAACACGGCGCTGGAGACCGAGCGTCTGCTCGCCGAGCCGGTCAAGGCCCGCTACGTGCGCCTTCAGGTGACCAAGCCCGACCAGAGCGAGGGCAACACGGTCCGCATCTACGAGTTCTCGGTATACTAACGGCCGCACGAAACCCGTAAAACCCGATTACCGGCCCCGGGCACCCGTTCCGGGGCCGGTTTTTTCGAAAACCAACCCTAACAAACCCGCTATGAAACTGATCCATTCGATCGCCGGGAAACTCCCGGCGTGGGGGCGTACTGCCGTTATCGCGGCGCTTGCGCTGCCCCTGGCGTTCGCTTCGGCCTGCTCTTCGGGCGGCGACGACGACGGCCCCGACACTCCGGTGAAGACCGCGCCTTCGACCGTCAAGGTCGCCTCCAACACCACCCGCATGCCGTCGGGCGGCGTGCTCTCGTCCGAGTACGAGGATTCGCCCGAGGGAAGCGGTATCGCGCAGATTGTCGACAACAACAACAATTCGGTCTTCGAGACGCCTCACGCCTCGTTTGCGATCCACTGGACCGGCTACGAGAGCTCGGCCGTCAACTGCTATTCGCTGACCTCGGCCGCCGATGCGCCCGAGTGCGACCCCCGCTCGTGGTCGCTCTACGGCTCGACCGACGACCAGAACTGGACGCTGCTCGACACGCGCCGTGACCAGGCGTTCGCCGAGCGCAAGCAGAAGCGCGAATTCGAGTTCGACAACAAGATGCCCTACCGCTACCTGAAGCTCGAGATCGAGGCCAACAACGGCGGTGCCGTGACGCGCATCGCCGAGCTGACCATCCGCAAGATCTCGTTCGACATCGACGACCTGATGGGCAAGGCGAGCAGCTTCACCGAAACGTCGTCGACGCCTATGGGTACGATGTATGCCAATGCCGCCCGCAACTATCCGACGACGGATGCGATGCGTGCGAGACTCGCCAACCCGAACCTCGAGCCCGATGCGGAGATGTACGACATGGAATGGAAAGAGAAGGGCGTCGACCTCTATCCGACAGCTGGTATTCCTTCGCCGGCCGATGTCAACCAGCACGCCATCGGCGACTGCTGCATGCTGGCCGCCTTCGCCTCGATGGCCTACATCTATCCCGACTTCATCAAGTCGATCATCACCGACAACGGCGACAAGACCTACACCGTGGCGATGTTCGATCCCCAGGGCAAGCCCGTCGAGGTGACGGTGAGCTCGAAGTTCATGACCTGGAAGGGAGCGAACAACAAGACGATCGAGGCCTGCACGGGCAAGAACAACGTGGCCTGCTGGTCGACCGTGCTCGAGAAGGCGATCATGAAGTGGAACCTGGAATACCATGTGAACGACAATGTCGGCGGCATCGCCACGGAGAACGTTCCGCCGCTGTTCACGGGCTGCGGCACCACCTTCGCCTTCGGCCGCGGCGTGCTCGAACCCGCCGAGCTGGCCCGCGCGGTGAAGAACTGCCTGCTCATGGGCAAACTCATCGTCGGCGGATTCAACCCCGGCGACATCCCCTTCGACGACACGAAGACGGTGACGTTGCACGCCTACACCTTCATGCACTCGACCGATCCCTCGGCGCTGTGCGCCGTGCGCAACCCCTGGGGCGGCAATCCCGACCAGGACGCTGCCAAGGACGGTGTGGCCAACATCCCCAACAACCTCGACATCGCGCCGCTGGTCGATCTCCGCATCCTCGAGCCGGGTATCGCCGCCGAGTTCGGTTCGGGCGTGAGCATGCCCTATACGCCGCCCTCGTTCGCTCCCGGCATGGTGCTCTTCCGCGTGTCGCCCGAGCTGATGAGGAGCGGCATGTAGCCCCTTCCCGATCGGTCGTGCGATCGACCGGTCCGATAAAAAGAGAGGTCCGACCCCGCAGGGTCGGACCTCTCTCGTTCGTGTCGGTAGGGCAGGGCTTTTCCTCCCTTTCGGTTCGGTGCGGCGGCCGGCAATCCGGTCCGGCTGCTCGGTCCGGTTGTTCGGTCGGCTGCTCGGTCCGGCTGCTCGGTCCGGCTGTTTGTCGCGGCCCCTTCCCTCGGTTATTCGGGCCGGTAGCCCGTGTCCTCGGCATGGCGCGTGCGGTCGCCGGCTGCCGCCACGGCCAAACAGTCGCAGCGGTTGTTCTCGACGGTCTCGGCGTGGCCCTTGACCCACACGAAGCGCACGCGGTGGCGGCGGTAGAGCCCCAGGAAGCGCATCCACAGGTCGGGGTTCTTCTTGCCGGCGAAGCCCTTCTTGACCCAGCCGAAGACCCAGCCCTTGGTGACGGCGTCGACGACGTATTTCGAGTCGGAATAGATCGTCACGTCGCAGCCCTCGACCCGGAGCGCCTCGAGCGCCGCGCAGACGGCCATGAGCTCCATGCGGTTGTTGGTCGTCAGGCGAAAGCCCGCCGAGAGCTCCTTGCGGTGGGGCCCCGAGAGGAGCACCACGCCGTAGCCGCCCGGCCCCGGGTTTCCGAGGGCCGAGCCGTCGGTGTAGATGGTGACGGCGGGCATCCTATTCGAGTGCCGCCAGCTGTTCCTTGAGCGCCGCGATCTTGGCCTCGGCGTCGGTCTGCTTGGCGCGCTCGTTGGCCACGACCTTCTCGGGTGCCGACGCGACGAAGCGCTCGTTCGACAGCTTCTTCATCACCGAGGCGAGGAACCCTTCGTAGTATTTCAGGTCGTCGGAGAGCTTCTTGCGCTCGGCCTCGACGTCGATCCGCCCGGCCATCGGGACGAAATACTGCGTGGTCTTGACGAGGAATGCGGCGGCCGCGGGGTCCTTCTCGGTCGTGGGCTCGATCGCCGTGAGGTTGGCCATCTTCATCATCACGGGGGCGTACTCCGCGGGGTAGTTCTCGTCGACGACCACCCGGAGCGTCAGCGCCTCCTTCTGCGGCAGCTGCTTCTGGTTGCGGATGCTGCGCACCGACGAGATGACCTCCTTGGCCAGCTCGAAGCGGGCGAGTACCTCGGGGCGCTCCTCGCAGGGAGAGGGCATCTGCGCCGTGCAGATCGAGTCGCCCTCGGCGCGGGGGGCGAGGTCCTGCCAGATCTCCTCCGTGACGAAGGGCATGAAAGGGTGGACGAGGCGCATCAGCGTGTCGAAGAAGCCGCGCGTCGCCTCCATCGTCGCCGCGTCGGTCGGGCAGCCGTAGGCGGGCTTGACCATCTCCAGATAGAGGCCGCTGAAGTCGTCCCAGAAGAGGCGGTAGGCCTCCTTGAAGGCTTCGGAGATGCGGTAGCTGCGGAAGTCGTCGGCGATCTCGCGCAGCGAGCGGCCCAGCGCCTGGCTGAACCACTCGACGGCCAGCCGGTCGTTCTCGCTCTGTGCGGCCGCGGCGTCGACCGACCAGCCGCCGACGAGGCGGTAGGCGTTCCAGATCTTGTTGCCGAAGTTGCGGCCCTGCTCGCAGAGCGCCTCGTCGAACATCACGTCGTTGCCGGCCGACGAGGAGATGAGCATCGCCATGCGTACGCCGTCGGCGCCGTACTTGTCGATCAGGTCGAGCGGGTCGGGCGAGTTGCCCAGCTGCTTCGACATCTTGCGGCCGATCTTGTCGCGGACGATGCCCGTGAAGTAGACGTTGCGGAAGGGCTCGCTGCCGCGGTACTCGTATCCGGCCATGATCATGCGGGCCACCCAGAAGAAGATGATGTCGGGACCCGTCACCAGATCGTCGGTGGGGTAGTAGTACTTCACCTCGTCGTTGTCGGGGCGGCGGATGCCGTCGAAGACCGAGATGGGCCACAGCCACGACGAGAACCACGTGTCGAGCACGTCGTCGTCCTGACGCAGGTCCGCGAGCTCCAGCGACGCGTCGCCCGCCTTGGCGCGGGCCTTCTCCAGCGCCTCCTCGGCCGTCGGCGCCACGACGAAGCCCCCCTTGGGCAGGTACCAGGCCGGGATGCGCTGGCCCCACCACAGCTGGCGCGAGATGCACCAGTCCTTGATGTTCTCCATCCAGTGGCGGTAGGTGTTCTTGTATTTCTCGGGCACGAAGCGGATCGCGTCCTCCATGACGGCCTTCGTCGCGGGCTCGGCCAGCTCGCCCATCGAGAGGAACCACTGCATCGAGAGCTTGGGCTCGATCGCCACGCCCGTGCGCTCCGAGTAGCCCACGTTGTTGGTGTACTCCTCGGTCTTCTCCAAAAGGCCGGCGGCAGCCAGGTCGCCCTCGATGCGGTGGCGCACGTCGAAGCGGTCCTCGCCGACGTAGAGGCCCACCTTGTCGTTGATCGTGCCGTCGTCGTTGAAGATGTCGATGGTCTCCAGCCCGTATTTCTCGCCCAGCATGTAGTCGTTGACGTCGTGGGCCGGGGTGACCTTCAGTGCGCCCGTGCCGAACTCGATGTCGACATAGGTGTCGCGGATCACGGGGATCGAGCGGCCCACGAGCGGGACGATGACGCGGGCGTCGGCCGGCAGGTCGGCGTAGCGCGGATCCTCGGGGTTGACGCAGAGCGCCGTGTCGCCCAAGATCGTCTCGGGACGCGTCGTGGCGACGATGATGTTGCGGTCGGTGCCTTCGAGGCGGTAGCGCAGGTAGTAGAGCTTGCCGTGCGACTCCTTGAAGATCACCTCCTCGTCCGACAGTGCGGTCTGTGCCGCGGGGTCCCAGTTGACCATGCGCACGCCGCGGTAGATCTTGCCCTTGTCGTAGAGGTCGCAGAAGACGCGCAGGACGCTCTCGGTGCGGGCCTCGTCCATCGTGAAGCAGGTGCGGTCCCAGTCGCACGAGGCGCCGAGCTTGCGCAGCTGGCGGAGGATCACGCCGCCGTACTGCTCCTTCCACTCCCAGGCGTAGCGCAGGAACTCCTCGCGCGAAAGCTGCGACTTCTCGATGCCGCGCTCGCGCAGCATCGCCACGACCTTGGCCTCGGTGGCGATCGACGCGTGGTCCATGCCCGGGACCCAGCAGGCGTTGCGGCCCGACATGCGGGCGCGGCGCACCAGCACGTCCTGCAACGTGTTGTTGAGCATGTGGCCCATGTGGAGCATGCCCGTGACGTTGGGGGGCGGGATGACGATCGTATAGGGTTGGCGGGCGTCGGGTTCGGAGTGGAAGAGCCGGCGCTCGATCCAGTAGTCGTACCATTTGGCCTCGATCTCGCGGGGCGAATATTTGTCTGCGATCTGCATGGTGTATGTTTTATTGTTCAGCGTTTTCAGAACGGCAAAGTTATTAACATTATGTCAAAGATGAAATAAATTACGCGAAAAAACGTTACCTTTGCGAACATTTATAATATGTAAGACATGAGCAAAAAAGATAAGCAGGAAACCGACGATTCGATCTTCGCGCCCGAGCTGCTCGACGGGCATCACCGCGTGATTCCCATCGTGACGGGCGGCGACGAGCCCGTGGAGGAGGTGGAGGTCCCCGAGATCATCCCCATCCTCACGCTGCGCTCGTCGGTGCTGTTCCCCGGAGCCATCACCCCGATCACCGTGGGCCGCGACAAGAGCATCTCGCTCGTCAGGGCGGTCAATGCCGAGGGGGGCATGCTGGGTGCCGTGTTGCAGCGCGAGAGCGACGTCGAGGACCCCGGGCCCGACGACATGTACAAGGTGGGCACGGCGGCGCGCATCATCAAGATCCTCGAGATGCCCAACGGCAATCTGACCGTGATACTCAACGGCCTGGAGAAGGTCGAGATCAACGAATACGTGGCCACGGAGCCCTACCTCAAGGCCCGCGTGACGGCGCTGCGCGACACGACGCCCGACATGTCGAGCGTCGAGTTCGAGGCGCTGGTCGACTCGATCCGCGACGTGGCGCTGGGGATCATCAACATCTCGCCCTCGATGCCCAAGGAGGCGGCCTTCGCCATCAAGAACATCGACTCGAAGCGCGGGATCATCAACTTCATCTGCTCCAACCTCGAACTCTCGGACGAGGACCGTCAGTCGCTCCTGGAGGCGCCCGGCCTTTTGGCCCGTGCCCGCAAGCTGCTGGAGATCCTCGTGCGCGAGCAGCAGCTGGCCGAGCTCAAGAACCAGATCCAGGAGCGCGTCAAGCAGGAGATCGACAAGCAGCAGCGCGACTACTACCTCCAGCAGCAGGTGCGCACGATCCAGGAGGAACTGGGCGAGGGCACCGACGCCGA
Source organism: uncultured Alistipes sp. (assembly GCA_947364365.1). GTDB lineage: Bacteria > Bacteroidota > Bacteroidia > Bacteroidales > Rikenellaceae > Alistipes. The sequence continues at coordinate 107,875 of CANASP010000002.1, read as the reverse complement.
GATCGAGAAGATGCGCGAGGCGGCCGCCGGGAAGAACTGGCCCAAGGAGGTGGGCGAGACCTTCCACAAGGAGTTGCAGAAGGTCGAGCGGCTCAACCCCGCCGTGGCCGAGTACTCGGTGCAGATGACCTATCTGCAGCTGCTGCTCGAACTGCCGTGGTGCGACGTGACGAAGGACAACCTCGACCTGACGTGCGCCCGCGAGCAGCTCGACCGCGACCACTTCGGTCTGGAGGAGGTCAAGGAGCGCCTGCTGGAGCACCTGGCCGTGCTGAAGCTCAAGGGCGATCTCAAGTCGCCCATCCTCTGCCTCTACGGCCCTCCGGGCGTGGGCAAGACGTCGCTGGGCAAGTCGGTGGCGGCGGCCCTCGGCCGCAAGTTCGGCCGCATCTCGCTGGGCGGCCTGCACGACGAGTCGGAGATCCGCGGACACCGCCGCACCTACATCGGCGCCATGCCCGGCCGGATCATCCAGACGATCAAGCGCTGCGGCTCGTCCAACCCGGTCATCATCCTCGACGAGGTCGACAAGCTCACCGTGTCGAACCACGGCGACCCGTCGAGCGCGCTGCTGGAGGTGCTCGATCCCGAGCAGAACACCACCTTCCACGACAACTACATCGACATGGAGTACGACCTGTCGCAGGTGCTCTTCATCGCCACGGCCAACAACGTGGGCAACATCGCCCCGGCGTTGCGCGACCGCATGGAGATGATCGACATATCGGGTTATCTGACCGAGGAGAAGATCCGCATCGCGCTGGACCACCTGCTGCCCAAGCAGCGCGCGGCCCACGGCATCAAGGAGGAGGAGATGCGTCTCGCGCCCGAGGCGGTGGAGCACATCATCGCCTGCTATACGCGTGAGGCGGGCGTGCGCACGCTCGACAAGCTGCTGGCCAAGCTCTCCCGCGCCCGTGCCAAGCAGATCGCCTTCGACGAGCCCTTCGCCGCCGACATGTCGGCGGGCGAGGTCGAGAAGATCCTCGGCATGCCCAAGTTCCTGCGCGACCAGTACGAGGTCGGCGGGCTGACGGGCGTGGTGACGGGTCTGGCGTGGACCGAGGTCGGCGGCGACATCCTCTACATCGAGTCGGTGCTCACGCCGGGCAAGGGCAAGCTGAGCCTGACGGGCAACCTGGGCGAGGTGATGAAGGAGTCGGCGACGATCGCCCACGAGTGGGTGATGGCCCACCACGAGGAGCTGGGCATCGATCCCAAGCTCTTCGAGACGCGCGACCTCAATATCCACGTGCCCGAGGGGGCGATCCCCAAGGACGGCCCGTCGGCCGGCATCACCATGGTCACCTCGATCGTCTCGACCTACACCGGGCGCAAGGTGCGCGAGCGGATCGCCATGACGGGCGAGACGACGCTGCGCGGCCGCGTGACGCCCGTGGGCGGCGTCAAGGAGAAGATCCTCGCGGCCAAGCGCGCCGGCATCGACACGATCATCCTCTCGGAGCAGAACCGCAAGGATATCGCCGAGATCAAGCCCGAGTATGTCGAGGGGCTGACGTTCCGCTACGTGCGGACCAACGACGAGGTGCTGGCCTTGGCGCTGGAGTAGGCGCCCGACGGAGGCGGCTTCCCGGAGCCGCACGGGCGGAGGACCGCTCGTCCCGCCCGGGCCCGAAAACCGATCCGGTGTGAAATAGGAACAGTCATATGAAATACATCGCAATCATTCCGGCGCGTTACGCGTCGACGCGTTTTCCCGGCAAGCCGCTGGCGATGCTGGGGGGCAAGCCCGTCATCCGGCGGGTCTACGAGCAGGTGGCCGGCGTGCTGGACGAGGCCGTCGTGGCCACCGACGACGAGCGCATCCGCGCGGCCGTCGAGGCCTTCGGCGGTAAGGTCGTTATGACCTCGCCCGACCACCGCAGCGGCACCGACCGCTGCCGCGAGGCCTACGACAAGGTGTGCGCCGCCGGGGGGTGCGACTACGACGTGGTGGTCAACGTCCAGGGCGACGAGCCCTTCATCCGCCCCGAGCAGCTGGAGGCGGTGAAGCGCTGCTTCGACGATCCGGCGACCGACATCGCCACGCTCGTCAAGCCTTTCACCGAGGCCGACGGCCTTGCGGCGCTGGAGAATCCCAACTCGCCCAAGGTGGTGCTCGACGCCCGGTCGCGGGCGCTCTGTTTCTCGCGCTCGGTGATCCCCTACCTGCGCGGCATCCCGCGCGAGGAGTGGCTCGCGCGCCACACCTTCTACAAGCACATCGGCCTCTACGCCTTCCGTGCCGAAGCGCTGCGGGCGGTGACCGCGCTGCCGCCGTCGTCGCTCGAGGTGGCCGAGTCGCTCGAACAGCTGCGCTGGCTGGAGAACGGCTACCGCATCGGCGTGGGCATCTGCGACGTGGAGACCGTGGGGATCGACACCCCCGAGGATCTGGAGCGGGCCGAAGCCTTCCTCCGGATGCGGAATTTTTAATTTGTAATTCTTAACTCTTAATTATGAAGTTCATTGCCGGGCCGTGCGTGATCGAATCGGCCGAACTGCTCGATACGGTGGCCGAGCGCCTGGTGGCCATCCGCCGTTCGCTGGGTGTGGAGATCCTCTTCAAGGCGTCGTTCGACAAGGCCAACCGCACGTCGATCGCCTCGTTCCGCGGGCCGGGCATCGACCGCGGGTTGCAGATGCTCGCCGACGTGAAGTCGAAGTGGGGCCTCGGCCTGTTGACCGACATCCACGAGGCGTGGCAGGCCGCGCCGGCCGCCGAGGTGGTCGACGTGTTGCAGATCCCCGCATTCCTCTGCCGCCAGACCGACCTGCTCGTCGCCGCCGCGAAGACGGGCCGGACGGTCAACATCAAGAAGGCGCAGTTCCTCTCGGGCGCCGATATGCGCTACCCCTACGAGAAGGCCCGCGAGGCGGGAGCCGCCGACATCTGGCTCACCGAGCGGGGCAACATCTACGGCTACAACAACCTGGTGGTCGACTTCCGCAACATCCCCGACATGCTCGCGATCGCCCCGACGGTGGTGATGGACTGCACCCACTCGGTGCAGCGCCCCGGCGCCGCCGGGGGCAAGACGGGCGGCAACCGCGAGTTCGTGCCGGCGATGGCCCGTGCCGCCAAGGCGTTCGGTGCCAACGGCTTCTTCTTCGAGGTCCATCCCGACCCCGATGCGGCGAAGAGCGACGGGCCCAACATGCTGCGGCTCGACGATCTGGAAAACCTCATCAAAACCCTGCTATAATGATGAACGACAACGACAAACGGCAGATCGTGGAGGTGGCCCGCCGGGCCATCCGTACCGAGATGCTGGCCCTCCGCGACATGGAGGCGACCCTGGGCGACGACTTCGCGCGGGCCGTGGAGCTGATCCTCGCGGCCCGCGGCAAGTGCATCGTCACGGGGATGGGCAAGTCGGGCCTCGTGGGGCGCAAGATCGCCGCGACGCTCGCCTCGACCGGCACGCCGAGCTTCTTCCTCCACCCCGGCGAGGCCTTCCACGGCGACCTGGGCATGATCTCTCCGGAGGATGTCGTGCTGGCGCTCTCCTACTCGGGTGAGACCGACGAGATCCTCAAGATCGTCCCCTTCATCCACTCCAACGGCAACCGGTTGGTCTCGATGACGGGCAATCCCGACTCGGCATTGGCGCGCAACTCCGACGTGCACCTCGACGTCGGGGTCAAGGAGGAGGCCTGCATCCTCCACCTGGCCCCCACGAGCTCGACGACGGCGCAGATCGCCATGGGCGATGCGCTGGCCGTGTCGCTTATGCACCTGCGCGGCTTCACGAGCGTCGATTTCGCGCGCCTGCACCCCGGCGGCAGTCTGGGCCGGCGCCTGCTGATGACCGTGGGCAACGTCATGCGCGACCACGACCTACCGGTAGTGGCGCCCGACTGCCCGGCTGCGGAGATGATCCACGCCATCTCGAAGGGGGGACTGGGGCTGATCGTCGTCTGCGACGGCGAGCGCATCGAGGGCATCGTCACCGACGGCGACATCCGCCGCACGATGGAGCGCCGCCGCGCCGAGTTCTTCAACATCACGGCCCGCGACATCGCCACCCCCTCGCCCAAGACCATCGCCGCCGACGAGAAGCTTATCGAGGCCGAGAAGATGATGACGCGCAACAAGATCACCTCGCTGCTCGTCACCGACGCCGCCGGCCGCTTGCAGGGGGTGATCCAGATCTACGACATCAAGCTCTGACGGAGCGGTCCGCCGGCCCGGGTCGGCCCGGGACAGATGAACGTAAATACGATTGCAGATGGCAGCCCGCCGGGCTGCCATCTGCTGTCGGGGGGGGAGCGGTCTCTTCGGGATGCGGCCGGCGGCGAAGGCCCTTTGGTGGAAAAACAGCGGCTCTTCGAGCTGCGCAGCCCGCAGCTTCGGTGGTTCGTTCGTGTCTTCGCAGGTTACGACTCGAATTAGGAGGCAAGAGGCGGCCTTTAAGGCCGTGCAGCCCGCAGCCACTCCGGGCGGACGTCTGCAAATTTGAGCAATCACATGAAAATCGAAGCCTTTGGCTTCATCCCATTGCCGGCTCGCGCCTTCGGCGCGACCGCCCCAGCCTGCAAAGGGAACAACACGCCGCGTAAAATCCTCGGGATGAGCTGTTTTCGCCTGTTGCGGATTGAAAGGTGCAGGGGCTCCTTCCGAACCATAATAGGCCGGGCCTTGCCGGCGCGAACCCAAAGGGGTGAACCGTATCGAGCGGTTCACCCCTTTCGTTTGGGTTTCGGGCGGGTTGTGCCGCTTTTCGGCGCGACGACCCGTGCGGAGGGTCAATCCTCCTCGTCGAGCTGGAAGAGCTCCTCGACGGGTTTTTCGAACTGCCGGGCGATCTTGAGCGCCAGCAGGGTCGAGGGGACGAAGCGTCCGGCCTCGATGGCGTTGATCGTCTGGCGGCTGACGCCCACGGCGTCGGCCAGCTGCTGCTGCGTGAGGCGCACCTCGGCGCGCGCGACGCGGATCCTATTCTTCATCCACGGCCTCCTTTCTTGCCTGCCAGAGCTGCCAGCGGTAGACCGCGAGGAAGATCGCGGGCAGGGTCAGCAGGTTGTAGACCATTACGTTGAAGAACTTGAACCCGTAGGTCGTCAGGGCGGCTGCGACGATGTAGGCCGAGTTGGCGTAGAGCGCCACGAGCAGCGCGTTGAGCCGCATGCGTCCGATCATCTCGTCCTCGACCCGCTCGCGCGAGCAGGCGACGAGCAGCAGTCCGGCGAGCGTGCCGATCAGGGCGACGTTGTTGAGGGTCTCGATGATCGGCATGCCCGGAAGCCAGCGGTCGAAGGCCGCGGCGAGCCATTCGAGGTCGAAGTCGGCCAATTTCAGCGCGAAGCCCAGTGCGGCCGCGGGGATAAGCATCGCCCAGCCGATCTTTCGGCAACCGTGGGGCAGCAGAAGGTCTTTTTTCATCATTGCGAAGTTTTAGGGGGGGTGACCTGCTGCAAATGTAAAGAATAATTTACATATCGACAAACAAACACGACAAATTTTGCGAATAAAAAACGGAGGGCATAACCTGTCCTCCGAAAATTCGGGCACGCGAAAGTAGTTGGCGGCTGCTTTCCCGGGCCGGAGAGGGGATCACCCCCGCACGTAGTGGGGCATCGCGTCGGGGAGCTCCATCGAAAACTCGACCAGACCGCCGATTGCGCCCTCGCTGCGGCGCCAGACCGTCTGGTAGATCAACTTGCGGATGCCGTGTTTCTCGATGGTGTAGACGTTGCGGCCGCCCTCGGCGAGCAGCCGGGCGATCGTCGCGCGCGAGCGCTCGTTGTGGCAGGGGAGGAGCGAGCGGCCCCGCACGTCGCCGTTGACGGCAACGGAGCGTTCGTTCTGGTAGAGGACCGTGCCCTCGGTGTCGCACGCCGTGACGGCGCAGTCGGTCCGGTCGAAGAGTTCGATGTTCATCATGCGGTTTCGTGTTGTTCCGGGCGTGGCCGGAGGATGTCGTTTCGGGGGCAGGTATTCCGGCGACGGGCCGGCGACCGTTCCGCGGGAGTAGCTGGGCAGGGAGCCGTTCCGCCGGAGGGCCGGGGCTGCCCTTTCGGCGCTACTGCTGGATCTTCACCAGCTGCTCGCGGTAGGCGTTCAGGATACGCGACTTGGAGATGAAGCCCAGGTAGTGGTTCTGCTTGTCGACCACGGGCAGCATCCAGGTGTGGTTGTCCTCGAACTTGGGTAGGATACTCTGGATCGACTCGTGTTCGAGAATCTTGTCGGGCGGCTGGATCATGTAGTGGGAGATCGGCAGCCCGTATTTTTCGTGTTTGAACATGTCCTCGCGCAGGTCGTCGAGCTGGACGACGCCCAGCAGGCGGCCGAAGTTGTCGATCACGGGGAAGATGTTGCGGCGCGCCGTGGAGATGATGTGGACGATGTCGCCCAGCGTGAAGTGCTCCTTGATGCGCAGGAAGTCGGTCTCCATCAGCTCCTCGAGCCGGAGGAAGACGAAGACCGACTGGTCCTTGTCGTGGGTGAGCAGCTCGCCGCGCTGGCGCAGCTGCTTGGTGTAGATCGAGTCGGGGTCGAGCCAGTAGTCGACGGCGAACGAGATGCAGGCCGTAATCATCAGCGGGATGAAGAGCCCGTAGCCGTTCGAGAGCTCGGCGATGAGGAAGATCGAGGTGAGCGGTGCGTTCATCACCCCCGCCATGACCCCTGCCATGCCCACGAGCGTGAACGAGACGATGGGCACCTGCCATTCGAAGACGAAGTTGCAGAGCAGGGCCAGCGTGGCGCCGGTGAAGGCGCCGACGAAAAGCGACGGGGCGAACGTACCGCCCACGCCGCCCGCGGCGTTGGTCGAGGCCATGGCGACGACCTTGAAGAACATGGTCGCCACGACGAAGAGGATCACCACCCAGTCGATGTCGCGGAAGCGGTAGAAGAGCGAGTTGTCGAACAGCTCGTAGGCGCGTCCGTGCATGAGCGACGTGAAGCCCTCGTAGCCCTCGCCGTAGAGGGGCGGGAAGACGAAGATCAGCACGCCGAGGATGACGCCTCCGGCGATCCACTTCTTGTACTGCCTGTCGAAGCGCTTGAACCAGCCTCCCACACGGGCGTTCATCGAGGTGAAGTACCACGCCATCAGGCCGCACAGCCCGCCCAGCAGGATGTAGAGCGGGATCTGCCACAGTTCGAAGGCATCCTCGGGGGCGAGCGTCACGGCGAGGATGGGGTCGAATCCGCGCAGCATGAAGGCCATCGTCGTGGCGGTGATCGAGGCGATCAGCAGCGGGATGACCGAGCCGGCGGTGATGTCGAGCATCAGGATTTCGAGGACGAAGACCACGCCCGTGATCGGCGCCTTGAAGATCGCCGCGAGGGCGGCGCCCGCGCCGCAGCACAGCAGCAGCGTGGTGTGCTTGTAGTTGAGGCGCGCCAGGCGGCCGACGTTCGAGCCGATGGCGGCGCCCGTCAGCACGATCGGGGCCTCGGGGCCCACCGAGCCGCCGAAGCCGATGGTCGTGGCGCCGCCCACGATCGAGGTCCAGCAGTTGTGGCGCGCGATGCGCGAATTGCGCCGCGACATGGCGTAGAGCACGCGCGTGACCCCCTCGGAGATGTTGTCGCGCACGACGTAGCGCACGAACAGCGTGGCGAGGATGATGCCCGCGGCGGGGTAGACGAGGAAGAGGAAGTGGGCGCTGTCGACCGGGAACCAGCGCGTCAGGCCCCCCTTGATGGTGTAGAGCAGCACCTCGAAGAGCCACGTGCCCAGCCCGGCGAGCACGCCGACGACCACGGCCAGCAGCATGAGCATCTGGCTGTGGGATAACCGCCGCGTGAGGCGGTAGAAAAGGGCGTAGATGCGCTCGGCGCGGAGACGGAGGTTCATCGGCGGTCGGATTCGGCCGGCGGACCGCTGCGGTCGCGGCCCGTCCGGCGGGGCAGTCGTTACTGTTTTTGGGCGTAGGCCTTCGCCTGCGTCTCGATCAGCTCCTTGTCGCTGAAGTAGTTGATGCGCATGGCGCGGCGGACCTCGTCGAGCGTCGCGCCGGCGGCCTCGCGGGCGCGGGCCGAACCCTCCTCCAGAATGCGGTAGACGTCGCCGATGCGCGCCTCGAACTCCTTGCGGCGGGCGCGGATCGGGTCGAGCGTCTCGTTGAGCACGGCGATCAGCAGCCGCTTGACCTTCACGTCGCCCAGCCCGCCGCGGCGGTAGTGGGCCTTCAGCTCGTCGAGCGAGGCGTAGTCGGGCAGGTATTTCTCGAAGTGTTCGGGGCGGCAGAAGGCGTCGAGGTAGGTGAAGACCGTGTTGCCCTCGACCTTGCCGGGATCCTCCACGCGCAGGTGGTCGGGATCGGTGTACATGCCCATCACCTTCTTCTTTACCTCGTCGGCCGTGTCCGACAGGTAGATGCAGTTGCCCAGCGACTTGGACATCTTGGCCTTGCCGTCGGTCCCCGGCAGGCGCATGCAGGCGGCGTTGTCGGGCAGCAGGATCTCGGGCTCGACGAGCGTGGGGCCGTAGATCGCGTTGAACTTGTGGACGATCTCGCGCGTCTGCTCGATCATCGGCTCCTGGTCCTCGCCCGCCGGGACGGTCGTCGCCTTGAAGGCGGTGATGTCCGACGCCTGGCTGATGGGGTAGGTGAAGAAGCCCACGGGGATGCCCGCGCGCTGCGTGGTGTCGCCCTCGGCGGCGCTCTCCGAGAAGCCGCGCAGCTGGATCTCGGCCTTGACCGTCGGGTTGCGCTGGAGGCGCTGCACCGTCACGAGGTTCATGTAGTAGAAGGCCAGCTCGCACAGCTCGGGCACCTGCGACTGGACGAAGAGGGTCGAACGCTCGGGATCGAGCCCCGCCGAGAGGTAGTCGAGCGCCACCTCGATGACGTTCTGCCGCACCTTCTCGGGGTTGTCGGCGTTGTCGGTGAGCGCCTGCGCGTCGGCGATCATGATGAATATGCGGTCGAACGCGCCCGAGTCCTGCAACTCGACGCGGCGGCGGAGCGAGCCTACGTAGTGGCCCAGGTGGAGACGGCCCGTGGGACGGTCGCCCGTGAGGATGATTTTTGCCATGTGATAGTCGTGTTTCGGGGCGATCCCTTTTTTCTGTGTGCGATCTCCTTTTTCGGTCCGCGGCCGGCGGAGGCGCTCGGCGAGCCGAAGCGAGACGAGCGGCCCTCCGCGCCGGGTGGCTGCGGGCCGCCACTCTTTGGATTCCAAAGAGTGCCTGTTTCGCAACGATACGAAAAGGGATCTCTCCCGTGGTATTTTAACCGCAAACTTACTAAAAACGGCGCGTGCGACCTAAAAAAGTTGGTCAATATCGGATAATTTTATATTTTCGTCGTGTGAAATAATTCTCCGTTATGACGATCGTTCAACTCGAATACCTTTTGGCCGTGGCCAATTGCGGCAGTTTCTCGCAGGCCGCCGAACATTGTTTCGTGACGCAGCCCTCGTTGAGCATGCAGGTCAAGTCGCTCGAAGAGGAGCTGGGCGTGGTGCTGCTCGACCGCTCGAAAAAACCGGTGATCCCCACCGAGGCGGGCGAGGTGGTGCTCGAGAGGGCGCGCGAGGCGCTCAGGGCCTACAACAACATCCGCGAGGCGGTGGCCGAGCTCAAGGGCGAGACGGCGGGCAAGCTGCGTCTGGGCGTGATCCCGACGATCGCCCCCTACCTGCTCCACCGCTTCATCCCCGACTTCGTGCGCCGTTACCCGAAGGTCGAGCTGGAGGTCTCGGAGATGAAGACCGCCGAGATCGTCGAGGCGCTCAAGCGCGACCGGATCGACGCGGCGCTGGTGGCCAGCGGCACGTGCGGCGAGGGGATTCTCGAACAGGAGCTCTTCAACGACCGCTTCCACGCCTACGTCTCGCCCGAAAACCCGCTCTACGAGCGGCAGAACGTGCGCATCGAGGACATCGACCTCAAGGACCTCGTGATCCTGAGCCCCGGCAACTGCATGCGCGACCAGATCATCGAACTGTGCCAGGCCAAGCGCGAGATGCCTTCGCACTACACCTTCGAGTCGGGGTCGCTCGAAACGCTCATGCGCATCGTCGACTGCACGGCCTCGCTGACGATCATCCCCGAGATGGCCGTCGACTACATCCCCGCCGAGCGGCGCGACCGCCTCAAGCCGCTGGCCAAAGGGGCCATGTCGCGCAAGATCGCCGTGGCCGTGCGGCGCACCTATGTCAAGAGTTCGATCATCCGGGCGTTGTCGGAGACGATCCTCGAACGGACGGGCCGGAGCGAAACCGCGGAGGTCGTCGCCGCGGCGCGCTGAACCCCGGAACGGGCGGCCGGCCCCGGGGCGGGCCTTCTCCGCACCCCGCCCGGGCGGTTCGGCGCGGGTTTTGCTGGGGTGTTTTTGTCGCGGGATTTTCGATTGTCGATTCTATTTCGTACCTTTGGCTGCGCCAAAGACATTCGTTCGGAACATCGCCGGGGCGGCGCTCGCCTGCGCTCCCGGTTTTCGGGCCCGGGCGGAACGGTAAAATTAGGGATTATATGGAAAACGATAACATGGACAAACTGATAGAGACGATCGTCGGTGCGATCGAAGACAAGAAGGGGCAGAACATCGTATCGCTCGACCTGCGGGGTTTCGACGGGGCGATCTGCTCCCATTTCGTGGTGTGCAACGCCGACTCGACGACCCAGGTGGCCGCCATCGCCGCGGGCATCGAGGAGAAGGTGCTCGAAGAGCTGGGCGAGAAGCTCTGGCGCATCGAGGGGCAGCAGAACGCCGTGTGGATCGCCATGGACTACGTCGACGTGGTGGTGCACATCTTCCAGACCGAGCTGCGCGACTTCTACCGCCTGGAGGAGTTGTGGGCCGATGCCCCGGCGAAACGCTACGAATACGAAATGTAAGGTATGGCAACGCAGAACCGCAATAAAAACAGGATGAACGTCAATATGCCGCGTCCGACCTACTGGATCTACGGCATGATCGCCGCGCTGATCGTCGGCTGGTGGCTCTTCGGCGAGCAGAACGACACGCCGTTGCAGGGCGACTGGACGACCGTCGAGCGGATGGTCGCCGAGGGCGAGGTGGAGAAGATCCAGGTCATCAACCGCACCGAGGCGCAGGTCTACCTGCACCGCGAGGCCGTGGAGCGCTACCGCCGCGATTCGGTCGACACGCGCCTGAAGCGCCTGCCCGAACGGGGCGTGCAGATGACCTTCACGATCGGTTCGGTCGACGCCCTGCGCGAGGACCTGCGCGCGGTCGAGCAGCGCTCGGGCCACGTCGTGCCGGTCGTCTACGAGAACCGGGCCAACGACTGGACGACGCTGCTGGTCAACTTCCTGCCGTGGCTGCTCATCATCGGCGTGTGGTTCTTCCTCATGCGCTCGATGTCGCGCGGCGGCGGTGCCGGGGGCGGCGGCATCATGAACGTGGGCAAGGCCCGCGCGCAGGTCTTCGACAAGGACAACGCGCGCCGCGTGACCTTCAAGGACGTGGCCGGCCTGGAGGAGGCCAAGGTCGAGATCATGGAGATCGTCGACTTCCTCCGCAAGGCCGACAAATACCGCGAGCTGGGCGCCAAGATCCCCAAGGGGGCGCTGCTCGTAGGCCCTCCGGGCACGGGCAAGACGCTGCTGGCCAAGGCTGTGGCGGGCGAGGCCAACGTGCCGTTCCTCTCCATCTCGGGGTCCGATTTCGTGGAGATGTTCGTCGGCGTGGGCGCCTCGCGCGTGCGCGACCTCTTCGAGCAGGCCAAGCAGAAGGCCCCCTGCATCGTCTTCATCGACGAGATCGACGCCATCGGCCGCGCCCGCGGCAAGAACGCCGGCTTCTCGGGCAACGACGAGCGCGAGAACACGCTCAACCAGCTGCTCACCGAGATGGACGGCTTCCAGACCAACACGGGCGTGATCGTGCTGGCCGCCACCAACCGCGCCGACATTCTCGACAAGGCGCTGATGCGCGCCGGCCGCTTCGACCGTCAGATCGAGGTGGGGCTGCCCGACGTCAAGGAGCGCGAGGAGATCTTCGAGGTCCACCTGCGCGCGCTGAAGCTCGACCCGGCGCTCGACCGTTCGTTCCTGGCGCGCCAGACCCCCGGCTTCTCGGGCGCCGACATCGCCAACGTCTGCAACGAGGCGGCACTGATCGCCGCGCGCCACGACAAGAAATTCATCTCGAAGGAGGATTTCCTCGCCGCGATCGACCGCATCGTGGGGGGCCTCGAACGCAAGAACAAGATCATCACCGACGAGGAGAAGCGCATCATCGCCTACCACGAGGCGGGCCATGCCGCCGTGAGCTGGATCCTGGAGAACGCCAATCCGCTCATCAAGGTGACGATCATCCCGCGCGGCAAGGCGCTCGGTGCGGCGTGGTACCTGCCCGAGGAGCGGCAGATCACCACGCGCGGGCAGATGATGGATCAGCTGGCCGCGACGCTGGGCGGGCGCGTGTCGGAGCAGATCCACTTCGGCCACCTCTCGACCGGTGCGCTCAACGACCTGGAGCGCGTGACGCGCCAGGCCTACGCCATGGTCGCCTACTACGGCATGAGCGAGGCCGTGGGAGCCCTCTCGTTCTACGATTCGACGGGGCAGAGCGACATGGCGCTGACCAAACCCTATTCCGAACATACGGCCGAGCTGCTCGACGCCGAGGCGCGCCGGCTGGTCGACGAGGCGCTGGCCATGGCCGAGCGCGTGCTGCGCGACCACGCCGCCGGGGTGAAGGAGCTCGCCGAGCTGCTGCTCGCCCGCGAGGTGGTCTTCACCGAGGATGTCGAGCGCATCTTCGGCCGCCGCAAGAAGGACATCGAGCGCGAGCGCCGCGAGGCCGAAGCCGCCGCCCTGCGCCGCGAAGCGGATGCCGAGGCGGCGCGCGAAGCCGCTGTGCGGGCAGCGGACGACAGCGCCCCGGAAGCGACGGATGCGTCCGCCGTGTCCGCCGCCCCGGCCGACTCCGCCGACTCCGCCGACTCCGCGGCTCCTGCCGCCCGGCCGTCCGCAACCGATGCCGCGGCCGACTCTGCCAACCCTGAAACCGACAAACGATGAACGATAAGATGAAAAACCTCGCGGTCCGCTCGGCGAGCGGCGCGGCGCTGGCCGCGGTCATGCTGGGCGCGATCCTCTGGTCGCAGTGGAGCTTCGGCGCCCTGCTCGCGGTGCTGACCCTCGTGGGCATGCACGAATTCTACGCGCTGTGCGAACGCCGGGGCGCCGCGCCCCAGCGTCTGCTGGGCCTGCTGGCGGGCCTCGTGCTCCTGGGGCTCAACTTCGCCTTCGTATCGGACGACATCCGCATCCTGGGTGCGGCGAGCGGGCCGTTCGGCTGCGCCATGGCCTTTCTGCTGCTGCTCCTGCCGCTGATGTTCGTGTGCGAACTCTACCGCAAGCGCGAGGATCCCGCGGCCGACATCGCCGCGACGGTGCTGGGCATCGTCTACGTGGCGCTGCCCTTCTCGCTGCTGTGCTACGTGCCGCTGCTCGCCTCCGATGCGTGGAACCCGTGGGTGATGGTCGCCTACGTGGTCATCATCTGGGCCAACGACGTCTGCGCCTACCTGGTGGGCATGACGATCGGCCGCCGCAAGCTCTTCGAGCGCCTCTCGCCCAAGAAGTCGTGGGAGGGGTTCTTCGGCGGGCTCGTCGGGGCCGTCGCCGCCGGTTTCGCCGCGGGCCGTCTGCTGGGCGCGTCGCCCGCGGCGTGGGCCGGGCTGGCCCTGGTGGCCGCCGTCGTGGCCGTGGCGGGCGATCTGGCCGAGTCGATGTTCAAGCGGGCCGCCGGCGTCAAGGACTCGGGGGCGCTCATCCCCGGCCACGGGGGCGTGCTCGACCGCTTCGACGCCATGCTGCTCTCGGCGCCCTTCGTCTTCGTCTATATGTTGTTCGTCATGTAACCTTCGCTAACCCCAACCGTTATGAGAATAAATAAGGAAGGCTATACGATTATCGGCATCTCGGGTGTCGTCTGCCTTTTGATCTGGTGGATCTTCTACCAGCTGCTCGCCTCGCCCCAGGCCCTGCTGTGGGGCGGCACGCTGTTCCTGCTGTTGTTCTGGTTCTTCATCGTGGCCTTTTTCCGCGAGCCGCGCCGCGTGCGCATCCACGACGCCGACCTGGTCTTCTCGCCCTGCGACGGCCGCGTGGTGGTGACCGAGGCCGTCAAGGAGACCGAGTACCTCGGCGAGGAGATGATGCAGATCTCGATCTTCATGTCGGTGACCAACGTCCACATGAACTGGGTCCCCGTCGGCGGCGTAGTCGAGTACTACAAGTACCACCCGGGCCGCTTCCTGGTGGCGTGGCATCCCAAGTCGTCGACCGAGAACGAGCGCACGACCACCGTCATCCGCATGGACTCGGGCCGCAAGGTCCTCTTCCGGCAGATCGCCGGCATCCTGGCGCGCCGCATCGTGTCGTACATGAAGGTGGGCGAGAAGGTCGAGCAGAACAGCGTCTCGGGCTTCATCAAGTTCGGTTCGCGCATCGACGTGCTCATCCCCAAGGAGAGCGAGCTGCTGGTCGAGATCGGCGATTCGGTCGTCGGGTCGCAGACCCCCATCGCCCGCCTGCACAAGGCCTAAACGCAGCGTCGCGATGCAGGTGACCTCCCAGACCGTGTGGAAAACGCTCGCGGGTGCGGCTGCCGTCGCGCTCGCGCTGTTTCTCGTGTGGTATTTTTCGGCGATCGTCGTCTACATCCTCGTCGCCGCGGTGCTGGCCGTCGTCGGCGCGCCCCTGGTCGGGCGTCTCTCGCGGCTGCGGCTGCGCGGATGGCAGGTGCCCCGCTCGCTGGCGGCCCTGGTGACGCTCGCGGTGATCTGGGCCGTCGCGGCGCTGCTCGGCTCGCTCTTCGTGCCGCTGGTCTTCCACAAGGTCCACCAGCTCGCCACGCTTGACTTCACCGCCGCGATGGAGGGCGTCGCCGAACCTCTGGCGGGCGTTCAGCGCTGCCTGGGCGATCTGCTCGCCCTTCCCGACAGCGCCTTCTCGCTCTCCGACGCCATCGCCGAGGCGGTCCACGGTCTGGTGAGTCTCGACCGCGTCAACGCGCTCGTCGCCTCGATCGTGGGGCTCACGCTCTCGATCGTCGTGGCGATCTTCTCCGTGTCGTTCATCACCTTCTTCTTCCTCAAGGACGACCGTCTCTTCTACGAGATGGTCGCCGCGATCTTCCCCGAGCGCTACCACGCCAATGTCACCCGCGCGCTGGACGAGGTGACCGTGCTGCTCTCGCGTTATTTCACGGGGATCCTGGCCGAGAGCCTGCTGCTGACCGTCGCCTCCATGCTGGTGATGATGGCCTTCGGCATGCAGGCCGCCGACGCATCGTTCATCGGACTGACGATGGGCGTGATGAACGTCGTCCCCTATGCCGGGCCGCTCATCGGCGGCGTGGTGTCGGTCGCGGTGGGCATCGTCTCGCCGATCGAGGGGATGACGGCGGGTCATACGGCCTTCGTCGTCGCCGGATCGCTGTTGATCCTCAAGGGGATGGACGACTTCATCCTGCAACCGACGCTCTACTCCGAGCGGGTGAAGGCCCATCCGCTCGAAATCTTTCTCGTGATTCTCGTCGCGGGATCCGTCGCCGGCATCCTCGGGATGCTGCTGGCGATCCCCTCCTACACCGTGCTGCGCGTCTTTGCCAAGGAGTTCTTCTCCCAGTTCCGGCTCGTGCGCCAGCTTACCGACAAGATATGACCGCACCGCACCCGATCATCGAAGGGGTCGTCCGTCAGGGACGGCATCTGGGCCGCGAGCTGGGTTTCCCCACGGCCAATCTCGACGTGCCGCAGGATCTGCCGCTCGACGACGGGGTCTACCGTTCGCGTGCGGAGGTCGACGGCGTTGTCTTCGACGCCCTGTCGAACCTCGGCTGCAACCCCTCGGTCGGCGGGGCCGAGCGCCGGTTGGAGACCCATCTTCTGGGCTTTTCGGGCGACCTCTACGGCCGCCGCCTGCGTGTCGAACTCGTCGACCGCATCCGCGGCGAGCGGTGTTTCGCCTCGATCGAGGCCCTGCGCCGGCAGATCGAGGCCGACCGGCGGCTCGTCGAGTCGCTCGTCGCCCCGCCGCGCCCCGTGCGGCTGGCGCTGGTCGGCCTGGGGGTCATCGGCGAGAAGCACCTGCTGGGCATCGGGCGTTCGCCGCATGCCGAGCTGGTCGGGGTGTGCGACGTCGATCCTTCGTGCGCCTCGAAAGCCCCCGGAGTGCCCTTCTACGCCGACTGCCGGGCGATGATCGCCGCCGTGCGTCCCGAGTGGGTCGTGGTGGCCGTTCCCGCCGAGCACCATGCCGCCACGGTGCGCGCGGCGCTCGATGCCGGGTGCGACGTGTTGTGCGAAAAGCCGCTGGCGACCGACTACGCCGCCTGCGAGGCGCTGCTCGGTGCGGCGTCCGACGTTGCCTGCCGCGTGATGTTCCACTGGCAGTACGGCAACGAGGCGCAGTGGTTCTACGCCCGGTGCGCCGAGTGGCTGGCCGGCGGCATCCGGCGGATCCGCACCCTTTCGTGCGATCCCTATTGCGACGCTGCGGGGCAGGTCCGGGCCGATCGGCGGGTGCTGTGCGGCGCCTGGCTCGACGGGGGGATCAACGTGCTCTCGTTCTACGAGCCGCTGCTGGCGATCGACCGGCTGGTACCCGTCGAATGCCGTTCGGAGCGCGATGCCGCCGGATACGAGCGTCGCGCGCTGCGCCGCTTCGCATGCGACGGCGCCGAGGTCGAGATCGAGATCGACTGGTCGCGTCCGTCGGACGAGAAGCGCACCGAGGTGGAGACCTGCGACGGCCGCACGATCGTGATCGACCACACGCGCCAGCGGGTCGCAGTCGACGGCCGGGTGCTGTTCGACGGCGCCACGGACGATCGGCTGGCGACGCATTATATCAACTTCTACGCCTCGTTCGGCCGACACCCGCTGACCTCTTCCGAGGCGGCGCTGCGGCTTCACGGGCTGCTGCTGCAATAAAACCTCCGCACCATGTCGATCCGCCATACCATTTTCCGCCGAATAGGCCGGCCGAACAGTTTCTCGCTCCGCGCGCGCAAGACGTTTATCGTCTTCTTCTGCCTCTTTTCGGGGGGACTGTCCATCTACCTGTTGGCCCCCGAGAGCCGGTGGGAGATCATCGTCTCGGTGGTCATCGGTGTGCTGGCCGCATGGATTCTCTCCAACCTGTGGGACCTGCTGCTCCTGTTCTGGGAGGACAAACGCAAGATCCACGAGGACCACGACGACCTGTCGGAGTGCTACGACGCATCGTATGTCCGCCGCCTGGAGCTCTACGGGGATACCTCGACGGATTTCTTCTACGACCCGCTGTTCCACAACACCTCGGTCTCGCCCCTGCGCTGCGTCGCGCCCGATGCCGCCTCGCCCGACGGACAGCCGGAGGTGGGCAGCGCCGACGGCCGCCTGCGGATCGCGCTCGACGACCATCCCGAGCGGATGTTCCGGCTGAACAACATGCTGGAGACGCTCTTCCTGAAGATCTTCCGGGCGCACCGGGGGTGCTTCCTGCGCAACTATCCCACGCTGCGTCTGGCCGACTTCGCCGTCCGCCCGGTCGGCGACGGCGCGACCGAGCTGCGGTTCGAGACCATGCGCAGCACCTATTTCAACCACCTGGTGACCAACCGCGCCATGGACTTCGTGATCGACGACGTGGTGTCGGTGCGGTCGCTTTTCGAGTACGGCCCGCTGCTCAAGCCGCTCCGCACGTCCGACCTCTCGAACCACATCGGCATCAACGCCATCGTCTACCTGAGCGACGGCACGATGCTCTACAAGCAGCGCAGCGGCACGGCGACGATCTCCAAGGGGATGCTCACGTCGAGTATCGCCATGAAGATCGATCTCGACGAGCCGGCACGCCCGCTCTCGGCCTACGACCTGCTCGTCGCGCCCGTGCGTCAGGGGTTGATCGACCGCCTGGGCATCTACGACAAGCGCACGAGCACGCCCGGCCGCAGGCAACCGTTGCCGCTCGACGAGATGGACATCTACCTGCTGGGCGTGGGCCGCAATGTCTACGAGGGCGGAAAGCCCCACCTCTACTACGCCGTCTACATGAAGAACCTCTCGCTCGACGACTTCCTGCGCGAATACATGGACGAGTACCGCCGGATGATCCGCACCTACAAGTTCGACAGCGACCGCCGCGTCTACTTCTGCACGCCGCAGACCCGGGCCGCCGAGGGGCAGCGCCTGCGCATCGCCTACCATTTCTTCGAGGCGCGCATCACGCGGCGGCTCCTGCCCTGGCTCACGCGCCACACGTTCGAGGTCGAGAAGTCGTTCCTGTGCAACTACTGGCATCTGCTCGAAAACAAGGCGCTGCGCGAGAAGCTGCGCAGCGATATCCGCGCCTGGGGCGCCCGGCATCCCGGCCGGAAAATCTATCTGGACGATAACGACTAAACCCAACTGAATATGTATTTGGATTCTACGATTCCCTACAAGGTGGCCGACATGTCGCTGGCCGAGTGGGGCCGCAAGGAGATCGAGGTCTCGGAGCACGAGATGCCCGGTCTGATGGCCGTGCGCCGCAAGTACGGCCCCGAAAAACCGCTCCGTGGCGTGCGCATCATGGGCTCGCTTCACATGACCATCCAGACCGCCGTGTTGATCGAGACGCTCGTCGAGCTGGGCGCCGACGTGCGCTGGTGCTCGTGCAACATCTTCTCGACGCAGGACCATGCCGCCGCGGCCGTCGCCGAGCGCGGCGTGCCCGTCTTCGCCTGGAAGGGCGAGACGCTGCCCGAGTACTGGTGGTGCACGGCCATGGCCATGTCGTTCCCCGGCGGCAAGGGCCCGCAGCTGATCGTCGACGACGGCGGCGACGCCACGCTCCTCATCCACAAGGGATACAAGGCCGAGAACGACGCCTCGACGCTCGACTACGCCCCCTCCTCCTACGAGGAGGAGGTGATCCTCTCGACGCTGCGGCGGATCCTCGCCGAGGACCACGGCAAGTGGCACCGCACGGTGGCCGAGTGGCGGGGCGTGAGCGAGGAGACCACCACGGGCGTACACCGCCTCTACCAGATGCAGGAGGCGGGCGAGCTGCTCGTCCCGGCCATCAACGTCAACGACTCGTGCACCAAGTCGAAGTTCGACAACCTCTACGGCTGCCGCGAGTCGCTGGCCGACGGCATCAAGCGCGCCACCGACGTGATGATCGCCGGCAAGGTGGTCGTCGTCTGCGGCTACGGCGACGTGGGCAAGGGGTGCGCCCGCTCGATGCGCTCCTACGGCGCCCGCGTCATCGTCACCGAGATCGACCCCATCTGCGCCTTGCAGGCCGCCATGGAGGGCTTCGAGGTGAAGAGCGTCGAGAGCGCGCTGGCCGAGGGCAACATCTACGTCACCTGCACGGGCAACTGCGACATCATCACCCTCGAACACATGGAGCGCATGCGCGACCAGGCCATCGTCTGCAACATCGGCCACTTCGACAACGAGATCCAGATGGCACGCCTCGACGCGTCGGGCGCCGTGAAGACCACCATCAAGCCCCAGGTCGACAAGTATACCTTCGCCGACGGCCACTCGATCTTCGTGCTGGCCGAGGGGCGTCTGGTCAACCTCGGCTGCGCCACGGGCCACCCCTCGTTCGTCATGTCCAACTCCTTCACCAACCAGTGCCTCGCCCAGCTCGAACTGTGGCAGAAGGAGCTGGCTGTCGGGGTCTACCGCCTGCCCAAGCACCTCGACGAGGAGGTCGCGCGGCTCCATCTGGCGAGCCTCGGCGTCGAGCTCACGCAGCTGACGCCCAAGCAGGCCGACTACATCGGCGTAAAGCCCGAGGGACCCTATAAGGCCGACCACTACCGCTATTAGTTTTCGATGATTGCGGCGCATCTGCCGCACATCGCTCGAATCCCCGAACGGGACGTACTTGAAGTACTACCCGTCCGGGGATTTTTCGCGATGCACGACACCTGCACCACACTGATCGAAAACATCTCGAACCCAGTCCGCCGGCTGCGGTCTGCGGGACGTACGTACCCATGTACTACCCATCCGCCCCGTTCTTCACGAAGCACGAAACGATCTCGCTTAAAATCGAAAATATTTCAGATTCCGAAGTGCTTCTTCCGATTCGGCATCGCCCGCTTGGGAGATTTCCGCGGCGGTCCGCAGCCAGCGGAGGCGGCTTTTCGAGCGGTAGCGAGAAGAGCGGGCCTTCGCGCCGGGTGGCTGCGGCCCGCAGCTCTTCGGCGATACCGAAGAGCCGAAAAGAAGGTTGCCGGCAGACCTTGTTATAAAAAGTCCGCTTCGGATATCCGAAGCGGGGCGGCCCGCAGCCTCCCCGGGCGGGGGCCGCGCTGTCGGCTGCGCCTTCATCGCGCCGCTCCGCCGGCTGCGGACCGCCACCCTTCGGGAGCGCCCGTGCCGTATGCGTCCGTCGAACGCCGAAAAAAGCCCCGGCCAGAAATGGCCGGGGCTGTCGTTAAAAGCGGGCGGGACGCATCGCCCCGCACCGGGCTAATAGCCGAAGATCTCCTCCTGCGAGACGGTCTGGACGGGACCCAGCGTGCGCAGGTAGTTCATGTCCAGATCCTTGATGTCGCCCAGGATGCCGTAGATATACTTGCGGTCCTTGACCCACTTCTGCTGGGCGGCCTTCACGTCGTCGAGCGTCATCGCCTGCACCTTCTCGAAGAGCTGCTTCGAGCGGTCCTCCTCCAGACCCAGCTCGCGCAGCGAGAGGTACGACCACAGCACGCCCTGCTTGACGGTGCGCGCCGTGCGGATGCGCGAGAGCATCGACTCCTTGGCGATGGCGAAGGCGGCCTCCGACTCGGGCATGTCGTTGATGATCTGGTCGAACGCCTCGATCGCCTGGCGCATCTTGTCGTTCTGCGTTGCGATGAAGGCGTAGAACATGTAGTGGTCCTTCAGGTTGCCCGGCATGCTCAGGAAGGCCGAGGCCGAGTAGGCCAGGCCGCGCGCCTCGCGCATCTCCTGGAAGCAGATCGAGTTCATGCCGCCGCTGAAGTACTCGTTGTAGAGGCGGATTTCGGGGTCGTTGGTCACGTCGAACTCCTCGCCGCGGTTCGAGTACTGGAGGTAGTAGAGCTGCTTGGCGTCGTACTGCGCGAGGATCACCTTCGGGTCGCCCGTGGGCTGCGTCGTGCTGTACGCCTTCTCCAGCGGCTGGAGTTCGCCGGCGGTCTTGTGGTGCGCGGCGAGCGTCGCGGCGACCTCCTTCTCCGGCATCGGGCCGTAGTAGAGCACCTCGTGCTGCTTGCCCGTCAGTTCGCGGACCTTGGCCAGCAGCTCCTCGGAGGTCAGCGCTCCGAGTGCGGCGTTGTCGAGCGTCGTGCGCTTGATGAACTCGGGACCGTAGAAGACGTAGCGTTGCAGGGCGCCGAAGTTGGCCTGCTGGTTGAGCTTCGAGTCCACGCGGCTCTTCAGCAGGTCCTGCTTCATGTTGGCGAGGATCGCCTCGTCGGGACGGGCGCCCGCGAGGAGCTGCTCGACCAGATCGATGGCCTTGCCCATGTTCTCGCTCAGACCCGAGATGGTGATCGTCGACTGCGTCGAGCCGGCGCTCATCGAGAACCAGCAGGCGATGTCGTACATCTCGGAGGCCATCTGCTCGGCCGTCAGGGCTTCGGTGCCCAGGTAGCTGATGTAGTCGAAGGCGAGGTTGAGGGCCGGATCGCGCTCCGTGCCGGTGTCGAAGACGTAGCTCAGGCGGAAGATGTCGTTGGTCTCGTTCTTCTTGTAGAGGGCGTGTACGCCGGGCTGCACGTCGAACTGCGACATCTCCTTCGCGAAGTCGACGAACTGCGGCTCGATGGGCTCGACCTCCGTCTGCTGGATCTCCGTCAGGAAGGCGCTCTGCTGGTCGCGGTTGGTGACGATCGGGGTGATCTTCGGGGCGGCGATCTTCTGCTCGTTGGGATCCTTGCCCACGCGCTTGTAGATGATCGCATAGCTCTCCGGACCGAGGTAACGGTTGGCCCATGCCACGACATCCTCCTTGGTCACCCGCTCCATGCGCTCGATCGCCTTCACCTCGTCGGCCCAGTCGGAGCCGTTGATGAACGACTGCACGTACATGTCGGCGCGCGAGCTGTTGTTCTCGTAGGCCTGCATCATCTCCTTCTTGAGGTTGTTGATCGTCGCCGGGATCAGCTTCTCGTCGAAGTCGCCCGAGCGCAGCTTGGCGACCTCTCCGAGCAGCAGGTCGCGCACCTCCTCGAGCGTCTGTCCGGCCTTCGGGCGGCCGGCCACGAGGAAGGTGCCGTAGTCGGGCTGCGACGAGGCGTAGCCGTAGGCCAGCAGCGTCTTCTGCTGCTGCGTGAGGTCGAGGTCGATCAGGCCGGCCTGACCGTTATAGAGGATCGAACCGACGATCTGGGCCACGTCCCACGACGCGTCCGTGGCGGCGGGCAGGCGCCAGCCCAGCATGACGTTCTCGGCCTCGGGACCGAACACCTCGCGCACGACGGGCGACGCGATGGGCTGCTCGGGCTCGAACTGCAGCTTCGGCAGGTTCTCGTTGGGCTGCATGTCGCCGAAATACTTGTCGATCGTGGCGATCATCTTCTCGGGGTCGAAGTCGCCCGAGAGGCAGATGGCGATGTTGTTGGGGACGTAGTAGGTCTTGTGGTAGTTCTTCACGTTGGTGATCGAGGGGTTCTTCAGGTGCTCCTGCGTGCCCAGCACCGTCTGCGTGCCGTAGGGGTGGTGGGGGAACAGTGCGGCGTCCATCGCCTCCCACACCTTGCGGCTGTCGCGCGTGAGCGACATGTTCTTCTCCTCGTAGATGGTCTCCAGCTCGGTGTGGAAGCCGCGGATCACGGGGTTGCGGAAGCGGTCGGCCTCGATGCGGGCCCAGTTGTCGATCTGGTTCGAGGGGATGTCCTCGACGTAGACGGTCATGTCCTGCGACGTGTAGGCGTTGGTGCCGTTGGCGCCGATGGTCGACATGAGCTTGTCGTACTCGTTGGGGATGGCGATCTTCGAGGCCTCGTAGCTGACCGAGTCGATGCGGTGGTAGATCGCCGCGCGCTCGGCCTCGTCCGTGGTCTTGCGGTAGGTTTCGAAGAGCTGCTCGATCTCGTCGAGCAGGGGCTTCTCGGCCGCGTAGTCCGACGTGCCGAACTGCTCGGTGCCCTTGAACATCAGGTGCTCGAAGTAGTGGGCCAGACCGGTCGTCTCGGCCGGGTCGTTCTTGCCGCCCACCTTCACGGCGATGTAGGTCTGGATGCGGGGCGTCTCCTTGTTGACGCTCATGTAGACCTTCAACCCGTTCGGGAGGGTGTAGATGCGGGTCTGGAGCGGGTCGCCCTTGACCGTCTCGTACTTGTACTTGCTACAAGCCGCGGTGAGCATCGCTGCGACGATCACCGTCAGAAACAGAAGTTTTTTCATATGAATGGAATTGGTTTCACCATGTTGCGGTCCATATCTCGGCGACGATGCGGGCCGTGATGGCCATTGCCACCGCTATCTTGAGCCCCGTGCCCACCGCGAAGGCGAGGAACGATCCGAGGCCCACCTTCAGCGCGCGGGCTGCGTCGCGCCGGTCGTTGAGCAGCTCGCCCGCCACGGCCCCGACGAAGGGCCCGAGGAGGATTCCCGCGGGCGGGAAGAGGAAGAAGCCGACGAAGACCCCCGCCGTGGCGCCGACGGCCCCCGCGCGCGAACCGCCCAGGCGGCGCGTCATCCACGCCGGGAGGTAGAGGTCGGCCACGGTGACGGCCGCGGTGGCCGCGAGCCACAGCCAAAGCTCCGTCGCGCCGAGGGTCGAGTAGTCGGTCAGCGCGGCGCACAGCAGCGCCGCATAGCTCACCACGACGCCCGGGATGGCCGGGACGATGCAGCCCGCGATACCGGCCAGTGCCAGCACGCATGCCGCTATGGAGAGGAAAATGTCCATTGCTGTCAACCGATTACACCGGCAAATATAGCCATTTCAAACAAAAAATCGCCCCAAAGGAGCGATTTTCTGCTAAATTATTCGATGATGGTCTTTCCGGTCCGTTACCCGACGAGGCGGTTGGTCTCCGTGTCGGGGAAGACGATCCACGGGCGGAACTGCTTCGCCTCGTCGAAATCCATCAGGGCGTAGGAGGCGATGATGACCACGTCGCCCACCTGGACCTTGCGTGCCGCGGCGCCGTTGAGGCAGATGCAGCCGCTCTCGCGCGGCCCCTTGATGATGTAGGTTTCGAACCGTTCGCCGTTGTTGATGTCCAGGATCTGGACCTTCTCGCCCTCGATCATGTTGGCGGCCTCCATGAGCGCCTCGTCGATGGTGATGCTCCCCACGTAGTTCAGATCGGCCTGGGTGACCGTCACGCGGTGGATCTTCGATTTGATGACTTCGATCTGGAATTTCATTATCGGATGCGGATGTTGTCGATTAACCGGATGTCGCCCGCCTGGACGGCGATGCAGCCCTGGATGCGGTCGCTGTCGCTCCACGCGGCGACCTCCTGCATGGTCAGCGCGTCGACGGCCTGGAAATAGATCACTTCGAGCAGCCCCTCGCGCTCGATCTCGGCCTTGACCCAGGCCTTGAGCTCCGCGGGCGCGAGCAGGTGCGACTGACCCACGGCGGCGCGCAGCGTGGCGTAGATATGGGGTGCGGCGGCGCGGTGGGCGGCGTCGAGCAGCTGGTTGCGCGAGGAGAGGGCCAGCCCGTCGTCGCCGCGGACGATCGGGCACTCGACGATCTCGACGGGAAGCCGAAGCTGCCCGACCATGGCCTTGATGACGGCGATCTGCTGGAAATCCTTCTCGCCGAAGTAGGCGCGTGCCGGGCGCACGATGTCGAACAGACGGCTGACGACCTGCGCCACGCCGTTGAAGTGGCCCGGGCGCGTGGCGCCCTCCATCACCTTGTCGACCTGTCCGAAGTCGAACTGCCGCTCGTCGGGCGTGGGGTAGATCTCCTCGACCGAGGGCATGAGCACGTAGTCGGCCCCGGCCTCGGCGAGCAGCCGCTCGTCAGCCTCGGGGGTGCGGGGGTAGTGCTTCAGGTCGTTCTTGTCGTTGAACTGCGTGGGGTTGACGAAGACGCTGACGACGACCGTCGCGTTCTCGCGGCGCGCTCGCTCGACCAGCGAGCGGTGGCCGGCGTGCAGGGCGCCCATCGTCGGCACGAAGCCGATCCCCGACTGCTCCAGCCCGTCCAGTGCGGCGCGGAGCTCCTTGACGCTGTGAAATACTTTCATCTCCTTTGTTTGCAACGAATGCGGCGCAAAGGTAGAAAAGATAATTAAAAATGAAAAATTAAGAATTAAAAATTCAAAGCCGCCGTTCCGGTCTGCGCCCCGCCGGAGCCGAATCGGTAAAAAATCCGCTGCGGGCGTAGGATCCCACCGTCGATTTCATTACATTTGTCCCTACTATACCCCCGCAGCTATGAACGAATCCGCGTTGAATGAACTGAGCAGGATCGCCGATCTCGCGGCCGGATCCTACGAATACGTCGTCCGGTTGAGAGACCTGGTACTCGACGACGACAAGGCGGCGGAGCCGGTGCTGAAGCGGATTCTCGACGATCCGTCGGCCGACGAGCGCCGCCGCTTCGACGCCTATTATGCGCTGTCGATTCTCTACCGGCGCCACGAGCGTGTCACCGATTTCTGCCTTTTGACCGAACGCTACAACGATCGGTTCAGGGAGGCCTATCCCCTCACGCAGGTCAACCGGGCGCTCTATTTCCGCTATAAATACCGCACGTCGGAGGACTGGGATTATTTGCTCTCCTCGATCGAGTGTGCCGAAAAGGCCGTCGACGCGATCGCCGACAACCCGGGCGTCGACCAGACCTATGCCTCGGCCGTCGTGCTGGCGCTGGAGAAAGGTGTGGAGGGTGTTCCCGAGGAGAAGATCCGCAAAGCGCTGCGTCTTATCGACCGGGCGATCGACCGCAAGTCCTATCCGAAATATTACAGCACGAAGGGACGGCTGCTGTTCCAGCGCGGCAAATTCGCCGAGGCGTGCGAGCTGCTCGAAAAGGCGATCGACCTTGAGCGGCTCAGCGACAAAGACTCGGTGTTGCGCACCACGCAATACTACTTCCATCTGATCGAGATCAAATCGAAACAGATGTTCACGGAGCTCGATACGAAGCTCGCCGCCACCACCCGGACGATCAACGAAGATCTGGCGACCAGCAAACAGACGGCCGGGCGGCTGTTCCGCGATCTGGATGCCGTGAAGTCGAAATACCTGGAGCTGCTGGCCTTCTTCGCCTCGGTGCTGGCCTTTATCATGGCCACGATCAATATCGTCGGCAACTTCTCGTTCCGCGAGGCGGCGGCGCTGCTGCTCGTCATGGGCGGCGTGCTGAACCTGTCGTTCTCGGTGCTCCGTCTGCTGATCGACTACAACAGCAGCCGGCACACCTACCTCAAAACCGCCGTCATCTTCACGATCGGAGCCCTGCTGATCGCGGCGGGATACTGTGCGGGGGCCGCCGGAGGGTCATGCTGACGGTCGTGGATTCCGTCGTCGATCCGGGCGGGCGCGACTATACGGAGGACCTGCTTTTCACCCGGGGGGACATCTGTTTCGTCGCCGACGGCGCTTCGCCCGTCGCCGATTGTCCCTTCGGCGGGCATCCCTCGATCGCCCGATGGCTCGTTCGGTCGTTCGGGGAGTGCTTCGGGCGCCGTTACGATCCCTCCGAGCCCTTTCCCCGGCAGGTCGGGGCGTGTATGGAGCGCATCGCGGCGGCTTGTCCGCTGGAGGACGTCGACGCCTCGCTCCGCCCCTCGTTCACGATCTCTTCGGTCCGTCTGGCGGGCGATACGTTGTCGCTGGACACGATCGGCGACAGCGCCGTCTACCTGCTTCTGCGCGACGGGCGGATCGTACGGTTCTACGACGACCGGGTCGTGCCGTTCGCCGCGCGGACGCTCGTCGCGGCGAAGGCGGTCCGAAGCGGCCGTGCCGATGCCGCGCAGATCGTCCGGCAGCGTTGCGAGAACATGTCCCGGCGGAACCGGCCGGGCGGTTACTGGGTCGTCGGATACGAGGCCGGCTACGAAGCCGAGTTCCTGTCGGCGCGCTATGCCGCGGAGGAGGTCGACCGGATCCTGCTATGCAGCGACGGATTCGACCGGCTGTTCGTCGATTTCGCCCTGGCCGCTCCGCGCGAGGTGCTCGCAGGGCAGCTCCCGCTCGGCGAGGCGATCTCGCGGCTGCGCGACTACGAACGGCGCCACGGCGACGAGGCGGAGTATCCTTGCGTGAAACGCCACGACGACGCGACGGCGCTCCTGCTGCGGCCCGAATAGCCCCTTTTGCCTCGGCCGAACCCTATTTTTCGGGCCCGGCGCTCTTTATTGGCCTCTTCTGTCGTATCTTTGCACCCGAAAACCGAATCCTGTACGATCTATGAAAACCATCTATGCCATGACCGGTTCCCTTTTCGCGCTGGCCGCCTGCCAGTCGCCGTCGAGCGAGACGCCGTGGATCGTCGACCGCTTCGACGACGTCAAGGTGATCCGCTACGAAGTCCCCGGCTTCGAGCAGCTGCCGCTCGACCAGAAAGAGCTCGTCTACTACCTCGCCCAGGCCGCCAAGTGCGGACGCGACATCCTCTTCGACCAGAACTGCCCGATGAACCTCCCCGTGCGGCGCACGCTGGAGACCCTCTACGAGCACTACGCCGGCGACCGCACCGCCCCCGAGTGGCTGGCGCTGGAGAAATACCTCAAGAAGGTGTGGTTCGCCAACGGCATCCACCACCACTACTCCAACGACAAGTTCACGCCCGAGTTCTCGGAGCTGTTCCTGCTCGAAGCCATCGAGTCGATCCCCGAGGAGCGCTTCGGCGCGGAGCTCAACGCCCTGCGCGGCGACGTCTGCCGGGCGATCTTCGACCCCGAGGCCTATCCCACGCGCCTTAACCAGCGGGCGGGCGACGACCTGCTCGTCACCTCGTCGAGCAACTACTACCGCGGCGTGACGCAGGCTGAGGCCGAGCGCTTCTACGCCGCGATGGCCGCCGCCGATGCGGGCAATCCCGAGCCGGTCTCCTACGGGCTCAATTCGCAGCTGACCAAGAACGACGCAGGCGAGATCGTCGAGCGCACGTGGCGCGTCGGCGGCATGTACTCGGCGGCGATCGAGCGCATCGTCTACTGGCTGGAGAAGGCCGCCGCGGTGGCTGCCGAGCCGCAGAAGAGCAACATCGAGGCGCTGGTGGAATACTACCGCACGGGCGATCTGAAATGCTTCGACCGCTACAATATCGGTTGGGTGAAGGACACGGTGTCGAACGTCGACTTCGTCAACGGCTTCATCGAGGATTACGGCGATCCGCTGGGCCGCAAGGCGTCGTGGGAGGCCAACGTCAACTTCATCGACAGCTCGGCCTGCCACCGCACGGCCGTGATCTCGGAAAACGCCCAGTGGTTCGAGGACCACTCGCCCGTGGATCCCGCCTATAAGAAAAAGGAGGTCAGGGGCGTTTCGGCCAAGGTCATCACCGTGGCCATGCTGGGCGGCGACTGCTACCCGGCCACGCCCATCGGCATCAACCTCCCCAACGCCGACTGGATCCGCAAGGAGCACGGCTCCAAGTCGGTCACCATCGACAACATCACCTACGCTTATGACAAGGCGGCGCAGGGCAGCGGTTTCGACCGGGAGTTCGTCCTGCGCGCCGACGACCGCGAGCGCATGGCGGCCTACGGCAAGCTGGCCGACGACCTGCACACCGACCTGCACGAGTGTCTGGGCCACGGCTCGGGCCAGCTGGCTCCGGGCGTCGCGGGCGGCGAGCTGCGCAGCTACTCCTCGACGCTGGAGGAGGCGCGCGCCGACCTGTTCGGCCTCTACTACCTGGGCGATCCCAAGCTGGTCGAGCTGGGGCTCACGCCGTCGTTCGACGTGGCCCGGGCGGGCTATGCCAAATACATCCTCAACGGCCTGATGACCCAGCTCGCGCGCATCGAGCCGGGCAAGAACGTCGAGGAGTCGCACATGCGCAACCGCCAGCTCATCGCCGCCTGGTGCTACGAGCAGGGCCGTGCCGACAACGTCATCGAGTGGGTCGAAGAGGGCGGCAAGCGCTACGTGGTGGTCAACGACTTCGAGGCGCTGCGCGGCCTGTTCGGCCGGCTGCTGCGCGAGGTCCAGCGCATCAAGAGCGAGGGCGACTACGAGGCGGGCAAGGCGCTGGTCGAGCGCTATGCCGTCGCGGTCGATCCCGCGCTCCACGCCGAGGTCCGCGCGCGCTACGCCGCGCTGGGCATCGAGCCCTACGGCGGTTTCGTCAACCCCGAATACGAGCCGGTCGAGCGCGACGGCCGGATCGTCGACGTGAAGATCGCCTACCCGGCCGACTACGCCGCGCAGATGATGGACTACTCGAAGAACTATTCGTTCCTGCCGCTGGTCAACTGATCCGCCCGGGAGCAAAGACAAGGGGAGCGTCAGCCATGGCTGACGCTCCCCTCGTTTTCTATTCGGCCTCCTCCTCGAACATCTCCACGCCTACGCCGCAGAGCGGGCAGCGCCAGTCTTCGGGAAGCTCCTCGAACGGGGTGCCGGGCGCGATCTCGGCTTGCGGGTCGCCCACGGCGGGGTCGTAGATCCAGTCACATACGGTACAACGGTGCTTTTTCATCTTTTAACGGTTTTTGGTCGGTTGACGATTGTTTTCATCCCCCCTGGTCGCAACAACCGCGCCAAACCGCCGCCGCTCTGCCGTTTCCGTCCGCCGCCGTTCTGCCGTTTCCGTCAGCAGCTGCTCTGCCGTTCCCGTCCGCGGCCGCTCTGCCGTTCCCGTCAGCAGCTGCTCTGCCGTTCCCGTCCGCCGTTCGTCGCCGCCGCCGTCGCGGTCTTGCCGCATGCCGTCGCGCGGCCCTGCGTCATCGGCCGTCCGGGCCGTCCGTTGCGCCTTCGTCGGCGGGGGATTCTTGCCGTATGTAATTGTCGATGCGGTTTCTCGGGTTGAGCGGCACCTGGTCGCACAGTTCGAGACTTTTCACCATGTGGAGCGTGCCCTGCTTGTATCTTTGAAAGTGTTCGGAGGCGATGTGCCTGCGATATGCCTCCCGGCTGGCATAGGTTTCGAGGATCGTTATGCGGCACGGATTGTCCCGCTCTTGCACCGCATACATCGTCAGCACGCCCGGTTCGGTGCGCAGCGACGTCTCGCCCACTTCGACCGCATGGCGCAGGTATTCGTCCAGATACTCGGGGTAGACCTCTACTTTCGACAGCCGCACGATGCCGTCGGTCTCCATCGGCAGCTTTTCTGCCATCGCATTCGTTTCCATGTCGTCGGTCGTCGCTGCGTCGTTTCTCGCCGGATGACTGCACGCCGCCAGGCACGCTGCCGCCGCGACGAAAAAACGGACGGATAAAAACCTACTTTTTCCCATATTTCTTTTCGAAGACTTCGTAATGCTCCTCGCCCCAGCGCAACATGGCGTCGATGATAGGCAGCAGCGAGGCGCCCAGTTCGGTGATCCGGTATTCCGACCGCGGGGGCAGTTCGGGATAGATCGTTTTCTCTACCAGCGTGTCCTCGACCAGCTCCCTGAGCTGGATGTCGAGCACGCGGGGCGCCGCTTCGGGCAGGCATTTGTGTAACTGGCTCGGACGCAGGGGTTCGCCGCTGCGCAGCTCGTCGAGGATGCACGACTTCCATTTCGACTCGATCAGGCTCATCGTCAGCCGCAGCGGACAGTCCAGATCCACGGGAATCTTCTTTTCGTAGGCCATCGTTTCCGATTTTTTCGCAAAGGTAAGCAATATCGTCCGGATTCGGTATACCGAATAAATTTTCGGTATATGAAGAATTTTTCGGTACTTGTTTCATCCGGGGTACCCGCGTAACTTTGCAGCGGAAAAATCAACCTGAAAACCGATTTGTCATGAGAAACGAGATCAAGGAGTACGAGGCGGTGCAGGCTGCCGCCGAGAAATTCGTCCGGAGCGTCGCCGAGGGCGACAGTACCTATGCGAAGAGCCTCTTTACGGAGGATGCCGTGTTGTTCGGCATGCTCGACGGCGTGCTGGAGCGCGGCTCGATCGAGCAGTTTTACCGCAATGTCGACACCGTAGGTGCCGGCGACCGGTTCAAGGCCCGCATCGACGTCGTGGCCGTGGAGGAGACCGTGGCCGTGGTGCGCGTGCTGGAAGAGGGGTGGGGCGGACGCATCGACTTCACCGACTTCCTGCTGCTGCTCAAACTCGACGGCGAGTGGAGGTGCGTGGCCAAGGCCTATAACCAGAACTCCGATACGATAAAAAGATGAAGATCGCGCTGATTACGGGTTTGCCCCGCACCTCCTCGATGCCGGCGCCGTGGTCTATGCCGTGCCGCTCTACTGGTATTCGATCCCGGCGCAGATCGAGGGCGTCATCGACAAGACCGACGGCTGCCGCCGAGCGGCGGAGCTGGCCGGAAAATTCTGATTTCTCGGAAAAACGCTAACTTTGCGAAAAAAGTCCCGGTATGAAAGTCCTGTTGATAAACGGCAGCCCCAACGAGCGCGGCTGCACCTACACCGCCCTGTCGGAGCTGGCCGCGACGCTGCACCGGCACGATATCGCGACCGAGCTGGTATACCTCGGCCGTCAACCCGTGGCGGGCTGCATCGCCTGCATGAAGTGTTTCGAGACGGGGCACTGCTTCCGCGACGACGCCGTTCGGGCGTTGCAGCAGCGGCTCGACGAGTTCGACGCCATCGTCCTCGGATCGCCCGTCTATTACGGCAACCCTACGGGGCAGATCCTCTCGTTCGCCCAGCGTCTGTTCTTCTGCAAGGAGAACGCGCTGGCGGGCAAGCTCGGGGCGTCGGTCGTCTCGTGCCGCCGGGGCGGTGCCTCGGCGGCGTTCGAGGCGCTCAACCAGTTCTTCACCATCTCCAACATGCCCGTCGTGCCGTCGCAATACTGGAATTCGGTGCACGGCTTCACGCCCGATGACGTGCGCCGCGACGAGGAGGGCTTGCAGACCATGCGCACGCTGGGCGAGAACATGGCGTGGATGCTCCGGTCGATCGACGCGGCCCGCCGGGACGGCATCGCCGCTCCCCGCTACGAGCCGCGCCTGCGCACGCATTTCATCCGACCCGAATAATAATCTGTCCGCAATGTCAGCGGCCGGCCGGGATCCCGGCCGGCCGCTCGTGCTCCGCTCTGTGCTGCTCCGCTCTATGCCGCGCCGGTGTTGCGGCCTGCCTCGTGTCCGGTCTCGTCCGCGCGGTCGGGGGCGCACTCCGCCGAGCGTTCGATGGGGCGGGTGTCGACATAGCCGGCAGCGGTCCGCTCGTCGGCTCCGATCGCGGCCTCCGTCGTCTCGTCGTCCTCGTCCTCGTCGTCGATCGCGCGGTTGCCGCCCGCGGGGGTGAGCTCCCCGACGAGCCGGTCGGCCTCGCGGCACGAGACGTAGAGCCGCTCCTCGTAGAGGTCGGTGATCTCCACGAAATCGCGCCACTCCGAGGCGTAGAGCCGCACGTGCTTGAATTGTTTCAGGTCGAAGAAGTGGCCGTAGTAGCCGAAGAATCCGTAGCTGCCGAACAGCGGGACGATCCACTTCATCCTCCGGGTGTCGACCCGCCGGATCGCGGCGATCTCGTCGCGCCGCAGCTCGGTGATGTCGAGCAGGCAGCGTACCTCCACCGTGCGGTCGGTCACGACGATCTGCTGCGGGATCGAGAGCGCCATCAGGGCGATCACGGCCACGACGAACGAGGTGAACCACGCCGAGAGATAACCCCCTTCGTAGAGCAGGTAGAGCCCCGCGCCCAGCGCTGCGAACAGCACCAGCCCGATCGCCGTGGCGTAAAGCGTGCGGCGGTCGAAACGGTATTTGTAGGTGTATGCCATTCCGGTTGCGTCGTTATGCGCCCCACTGCTCCCGCTCGGCCGTGCGCAGGGCCGCGAGCAGCCCCTCGGCGATCGCGAAGTCCTCGGGACGCGTGATTTTGAGGTTGATCGCCTCGCCCTCGCAGAGCGCCACGGGGTAGCCCGCGGCCTCCGCCACCGAGGCGTCGTCGGTGAACTCCGCCCGCCACTCCGCCCCGTAGGCGCGGCGCAGTATCTCGGCGCGGAAGATCTGGGGGGTCTGGACGATGCGCAGCTGCCGGCGGTCGAGGGCGTGCGACCCTTCGCCGTCGAGCATGCGGTAGGAGTCGGCGGGCTCCAGGACGGGGATCGCCGCCCCTTCGGCCGCCGCCGTGGCCGCCACGCGCCGGATCAGCTCCTCCGAGACGAGCGGTCGCGCGCCGTCGTGCACGGCGATGAGCGCGGGGGCGCTCTTCAGCGCCTCGATGCCGCGCCGCACCGAATGGAACCGCTCCGCGCCCCCCTCCGCCACGCGGTGGGGCTTCACGTCGAAGCGCGCCGCGAGGTTCTGCCAGAAGGCGACGTACTCGGCCGGGAGCACCACCACTACCTCGGCGCCGGGCAGCGCCGCGGCGAAGGCGTCGATGGTCCGCGCCAGCACGGGGCGGCCCTCCAACGGCTGGAATTGCTTGGGACGCGGGCCGCCGCAGCGCCGTCCGCTGCCGCCCGCCACGATGATTACGCCGGTACGTTCCATATCCGTGTCATTTCGGGTTCTCGCTCCGCTCGGGCAGCCGCAGCGAATCGAGCCGCGTGATGCGCTCCGTATCGTCCACCTCGCCGTCGAGTTCGGCCACGATGCGGTCGCGGACGTATTCGAACAGCGCGCGGTTCTCCTCGGTGATCGGTTCGGTGGGTTCCGAGGGGATCGCCAGCGGGTTGATCGGTTTGCCTCCCTTCCAGACGCGGTAGTCCAGATGGGGACCCGTCGAGGTGCCCG
The DNA here is from genome assembly GCA_947364365.1 of uncultured Alistipes sp. GTDB lineage: Bacteria > Bacteroidota > Bacteroidia > Bacteroidales > Rikenellaceae > Alistipes. Next base: position 74,177 of record CANASP010000002.1, on the reverse strand, counting down.
TCGAACCGACGTAGCCGATCAGCTGGCCCTGCTGCACCCGCACGCCCTGGGCGATGCCCTTGGCGAAGCCGCTCAGGTGGAGGTAGCCCGTCTGCATGTTGTTGGCATGTTTGATCTTGAGCGTGTTGCCGCCTCCGCCGCCCCAGCCCTTGAAGACGACCACGCCGTCGGCCACGGCGTGTACGGGCGTCCCCTTCGGCGCGGCGAAGTCGACGCCCGTGTGGGGGCGGTAGACCTTGTGCACGGGGTGGAGGCGGGCGTAGGAGAATTTCGAACTGATGCGCGTGTATTTGAGCGGCGCCTTGAGCATCTGCTTGCGCAGGCTCTTGCCGTCGGCCTCCCAGTACTGGATCTTGCCTCCCTGGCGGAAGGGGATGGCGTAGATCTCCTTGCCGCCCTGCGTGAAGCGGGCGCCCCACACGCGGCCGATGCCCACCGAGACCGTGTCGTCGATGAAGCGCTCGTCGTAGACGACCGTGAAGCGGTCGCCCTTCTGGATGTCGAAGAACGAGATCGACCACTGGTAGATATCCTCGATCTCGGCCGCCAGCGCATAGGGCAGCTTCTCCTTCATGATGGCGCCCCAGAGCGACGATTCGATCACGGCGCTCTTCTTCACGCGGCGCACCGTGGCGGGTTTGGAGTCCTTGCGGATCGAGACCGAGTCGTCGTGGAATCCGAAGACCACGTAGTCGGTCACGTTGCTCTCGTAGACCAGGTAGTCGAGGTGGGGCGCGTTGAGCGAATCTTCGTGGATGAAGGCGGTGTAGCGGTGTCCCGCGCGGATGTTGCGCAGCGGGAACTCCTCTTTGGCCGCGCGGTCCAGCCGGTCGATCGCGGCGGCCGTGACGCCGTAGCGGGCGAGGATCCCGCCGAGCGTCTCGCCCGTGGCGATCTCGCCCTCCTGGGTGCGGTAGAGGTCGGCGTCGATGCCGTATACGAGGTTGCGCGGTGCCTCTTCGATCTCGGCGCCGGCATCCGGCGCTGCGCGGTGGCAGGCTGCCGCGGCGACGAACGTCGCGGCGACGAGCAATGTTTTCAGCAGCTTCATCATCATGCAAAGTTAAGAAAAAAACTCCGGAATAGCCCTTTTTATTGTTCCGCTCCGCCCTTTTCGTCGATTTGTCCCGCGATATTTGGCCGTGTGCGTAATTTTCGCTACCTTTACCCGTTATCCATACGTAACCGATCCGATGATGCTGAAATTCCTGCTGGCTCCGGCCGCCGTCCTCTACAAATGGGGGGTGACTCTCCGTCACCGCCTCTTCGACTGGGGGCTGCTGCGCAGCGAGCGGTTCGACATCCCGATCGTCTGCGTGGGCAACATCACCGTGGGAGGCACGGGCAAGACGCCGATGGTGGAGATGATCGTCGACTACATGTCGCAGAACCACCGCGTGGCGGTCCTCTCGCGCGGCTACGGCCGCCGGACGAAGGGCTACCTCGAAGTGCTCGCCGACGCCCGCTACCGCGACGTGGGCGACGAGCCGTTGCAGATCAAGCGCAAGTTCCCCGATACGGTGGTCGCCGTGTGCGCCCGCCGCGCCGAGGGCATCCGCCGCCTGCGGGCCGACCATCCCGAGGTCGACCTCATCGTCATGGACGACGGTTTCCAGCACCGCTACGTCGAGCCGCGCGTCAACGTGGTGATGGTCGACGCCACGCGTCCCATCCAGCACGACCGTATGCTGCCCCTGGGGTCGCTGCGCGACCTTCCCGACCAGTTGCACCGCGCCCACTACTTCGTGGTGACCAAGTGTCCCGAGCCGATGGCGCCCATCGACCGGCGCATCCTGCGCAAGGTGCTCATCCAGGTCGCCTACCAGCGGGTCTACTTCACCCGCTTCGAGTCGTTCAACCCGCGGCCGCTCTTCGCGGGCGAAGCCGCCGAGGGGCAGTTCGCCGCCGGGCGCGAGGTGATCGCGCTGTCGGGCATCGGCAACCCCAAGCCCTTCCTGGCCACGCTGCGCGAGCGTTACCGGCTGGTCGACGACCTGACGCTCGACGACCACCATGTCTACCGCGTGGGCGACATCCGGGCGCTCGCGGAGCTCGTCCGGCGCCATCCCGACGCCGTGGTGGTCACCACCGAGAAGGACGCCGTGAAGCTGACCAACCGCGACAAGATTCCCCCCGAACTGCGGAGCAGGCTCTACTACCTGCCCATCGATATTTCGTTCATAGAGGATTCGGCAACGGATTTTCTGCAAAAACTGGAAGAAGATGTCAGAGGAAATTAAAAAGACCGCCTCCTGGATCGAGGCGCGTATCGAAGGCTTCCGCCCCGAGGTGGGCATCATCCTGGGCACGGGCCTGGGCGGTTTCGCCGAGCGCATCGACACCCGCTATGCGTTCGACTACAAGGAGATCCCGGGCTTCCCCGTCTCGACGGTCGAGGGCCATGCCGGGCGCCTGATCTTCGGCGAGGTCGAAGGCCGCCGTGTCGTGGCCATGCAGGGCCGCTTCCACTACTACGAGGGCTACGCCATGAGCCAGGTCACCTTCCCCGTGCGCGTCATGGCGTTGCTGGGCATCCGCTGCCTGTTCGTCTCCAACGCCTCGGGCGGCATCAACCCCACGTTCCGCGTGGGCGACCTGATGGTCATCACCGACCACATCAACCTGATGCCCAACCCGCTCATCGGCCCCAACCTGGCCGAGCTGGGCCCCCGCTTCCCCGACATGCACAACTGCTACGACAAGGTGCTCATCGCCCGGGCCACGGCCATCGCCGAGCGCGAGGGGATCAAGCTCCAGTACGGCGTCTACGTAGGCGGCACGGGCCCCACGTTCGAGACGCAGGCCGAGTACCGCTACTTCAAAATCATCGGCGGCGATGCCGCGGGCATGTCCACCGTGCCGGAGGTGATCGTCGCGCGCCACATGTCGATCCCCGTCTTCGGTGTCTCGGTCATCACCAACTGCGGCCTGTCGGACGAGGTGGGCGACCACGACGACGTGCAGGCGCAGGGCCGCCGCGCGGGCGTGCGCATGGAGAAGCTCTTCTGCGGGATGCTCCGCGAGTTGTAGGACAAACGAAGGGCCCCGCGGGGCCCGCAGCAACGATAGACTATGGTAAACAAAGTGATTTTGATCGGCAACGTGGGCATCGACCCCGAGGTCCGCACGCTCGAAGGGGGCGCCAAGGTCGCCCGCGTGCGTCTGGCCACGACCGAGCGCATCTACGACCGTCAGGCCGGCGAGACGAAGGAGCACACCGAGTGGCACACCGTCACCCTTTGGCGGGGGCTGGCCGATGTGGTCGACCGCTTCGTCCGCAAGGGTTCGCAGATCTACGTCGAGGGGCGCCTGCGCACCCGCGAGTGGATGGACAAGGACAACAACAAACGCTATACGACCGAGGTGCTGGCCGACGTGATGAACCTGCTGGGCCGCCGCTCCGACAATCCCGCTTCGGCGGAGGGGGGCTACGCTTCGGCATCGGGCGGCTACGGCGCTTCGTCGCAGGGCGGCGCGGCTCCCTATGGCGCGGCGCAGCAGGGCGGGACGGCCTCCCAGCCGTTCGGCGGGGGATACGGCCAGCCGCGACCGGCCGCTCCGGCACAGCAGTCCGCGGCACCCGCCGCTCCGGCCGACGATCCCGACGATTTGCCGTTCTGACCGGTCGCAGCGGCAGACTGCCGGGCCGGACCGATCGGACGAATCGGACTGGACTCGGATGCCGAATAGGGCGAATCGGATGGACCGCTCGCGGCAGCTGGCCGTCGTACACAACCCCAAAGGGCTTCCCTCGTAGAGGGAAGCCCTTTTTATAGGTAAAGGCGATTGACGAATGGTTATTCCTTTTTCGGTCCGCAGCCGGCGGAGGCAGCTTTTCGAGCGGATGCGAGTGAAGCGGCCCTCCGTGCCGGGTGGCTGCGGGCCGCCGCACTTCGGGTCGACCCGAAGTGCAATAGCCTGCGCCCTGCCGTTCCATCCGGCTGCGGACCGGTCCGCACCCTGCCGCTTTTGCCGCTCCAGCCCCTTGCGGACGCGCGGGACCCGTCCGGGCCGCGCCTTCCGTTACGGCCGTGCGGCCTCGACGTGCAGGCGGTAGGTCTCGCGTTCGAACTCCGTCGCCGGTTCGTGCAGCAGCATGATCCGTGTCGTGGCGTTCTCCCAGTACCATACCGGCTCGGCCCCTTCGGGCAGGCATACGAACGCTCCGGCATTGCCCTCGCCCGACTGCCCGCGGCCCAGGTTCTCCTCCATCAGGCGGAGCAGCGCCTCGCGGGCATGGCCGGCGAAGGCTTCGTCATCGAGCTCTCCGGCATGCGCGACGGCGATCCGTGCATAACGTGTTCCGTCGGTCTGCTCGGTGTGGCAGACCCGGTACTCGCGGCTCCGGTCCAGCCGGCAGTAGACGCCGTCGTAGCCGCCCGTCAGCGAGACGTTGCCCTCCTCCCAGTCGAAGCAGAGGAAGTCGCGTTCGTAGAGCGCGAGCCGCAGCGTGTCGGCATACACCGCCTCTCCGCCGCGGTATCCCGCCGCGTAGCTCGTCACCTGCCCGCTGCGGAAGAAGTAGCTGCTCCACTGCGACGAGAACCGCTCCTCCGAGCCCTGGCCGTCGTGCCGGCTGCGATAGATCGGCATCGTGTCGGGCAGCCCCTCGGCGCGCCAGACGATCGAGTCGTAGTAGCGCGTGTAGTCGGGGAAGCCGAGCGGGTCGTAGCGGCCGTCGGGGGCGGTGATGCGGAACGTTATGAGGTCGAACGGCGCCGGGAGCGGATACTCCTCGCCCATCAGCGAGGAGTGGCCCGCCTTCGTCAGACGGAACCGGGCGGCCTTCGGCACGCGGCGGCTTGCGATCGTGACCTGCGTGTCGCACTCCTCGTCGACGAAGAGCTCCAGCGGCTCCTCCGGCTCTTTGCCCGGGCCCTCCACCGTCAGGCTGTTGGTCTCGCCCAGCGCGCAGGTCACCGTGGCCGTTCGGTCTCCGTCGGCCGTGCGCCGCGCGGGGAAGAGCATCCTCGCCCGGTCGTTGCCGTATCGGATCGTGTTGCCGACGTAGAGGTCGTCGGCCTCGTCATATCCCGTCAGATGCACGGTGAGGACCCTTTTCCGTGGAACGTGGAGGTTTATTTCCTGGGCCGACCCCTTGTTCTGTCCCGTGTAGGACTGGACGAGCAGCGTCTCCGTGCCGTTCGCCGCATCGGCATCCGACGGCAGGATGTAGTCGCGTGCCGACAGTCCGCCCAGGTCGGCGTAGAGGTTGTAAAAGGCCCGGTGGGTTGCCGGAGGTGTCGGCTCGGAGGTGTCGAAGAAGATGCGGTAGTGCCCGTCGTCGTCGGTGACCGCTTCGGCCTTGCGGATGCGCCTCTGCGGGGTAGCCGAGCTCCACGTCTCGTAATCCACGCGCAGCGGTATGCGGCTTAGGGGAGCGTCGCCGGTCGTGGCGATGCGGCCGCTAATGACGATACTCTCCGCCGTGGGCTCCGTCGGGAGCGCGGTGTCGTCGGAGCCGCAGCCGGTCGCGGCGAGCAGCGGAAGTGCGATGAGCATCCGTAGGACGGATGCGGGGATGTCGATCGTGCGTTTCATGGTTTCGGGGTTGTCTTCGGTGCAAAGATAGCCCGATACCCCCCCCCTCCAAGAAAAAGGCGGATTATTTTTTGCATCCCTGTGCGGCTTTGCGCCGGGCGGGGCGCCGGAACCGATTTTATACGAGATCACCTGCCTGCGGACCTGTCGTGCTCTCCGGTGAGCCGGGCGTCACTTCCCGCTGCGCACCTTCAGCCGCACCCACAGCCACTGGGGGATCATCCGCCAGAGCCCCACGAGCAGCGCGTAGCGGCGGTCGATGACCACGCGCCGGCGGCCCCGGTCGAGCGCGCCGACAATGCGCGCGGCCACGGCCTCGGGTTGCATCAGCAGCGGATAGCCGTGCTCGGGGTTGAGCAGCGGCGTGGCGACGAAGCCGGGCCGGATGTCCGTAAAGCGGATCGGGAGCCCCTCCATGCGGGCGAGCTGGTCTAGCGCGTCGAGGTAGGCATACTGCATGCGTTTGGTCGCCGAGTAGGCTGGGGCGCTGCCCAGCCCCCGCGTGCCGGCGATCGAGGTGATGGCGGCGATGCGGCCCCCGCCGTGGGTGCGCATCCAGGCGAAGGCAGCCGTCGCCATGCGGACGAATCCCTCGCCGTTGGTCCGCAGCGTGGCGATCTCGACGGCTGGATCCAGCTCCAGGTTGCGGCTGCCGACTCCCGACGAGTGGAGGTAGATCTCCATGCCGCCCAGCCGTTCGACGAGTGAGCGGAGCCGCTCGGGCGCTTCCGCATCGAGGATGTCGATGCGTTCGGCGACGACCCGGTCGGGTGCCGAGGCCACGAGTGCCGCGAGCGCCTCGGCGTTGCGGCCGGCGACGCCCACGTGCCAGCCCCGGGCGATGTACTTGCGCGCGACCTCGAGCCCGATGCCCGACGTGGCGCCTACGATGACGATACGTTTCATAGCGGTGTTTTTTTGCGTTTGTCGTATGCCGCCCAAATTCCGTGCCCGCGCGCGGCTATGCGGGGGCCTGCGCCGGATCGGCGTCCAGCGCCCCGATGCTCCGGGCCACGCGCAGCGCCTCGATCGCGCTGCCTGCGCGCAGCTTCTCCATGATGTTCTGCCGGTGGCGGTCCACCGTGTGCTTGCTGATCCCCAGCCGCAGGGCGATCTGCTTGCTCGCCAGCCCTTCGCCCACGGCCCGCAGCACCTCCTTCTCGCGCCGGGTGAGCAGCCGTTCGGCTTGCGTCGCGTCGCTGCGGATCACTGCGCCCGTGGCCTTGTTCTGGATGATCCCCTCGAATCGTTCCGGCAGATGGTCGGTCGGAGCGAAGGAGTAGAGGCAGAGTGCCAGGTGGAGCGCCCCCGCGGCATCCGAGGCCAGGTAGAACGTGCGGTGCTCCACCGCGCGGTAGCGTCCCGCGGCGTCGGCCATGCGCACGATGCTCCGCGTGTGGTAGCGCGTGCGCTCGGCAGGCGGGAGCCGCTTGAGCAGCCCGAAGAGTTGCAGTTCGAGCAGATGGCGCGCCGCCAGGTCGTCGGGGTGGATGCGTGCGTAGATCGCCTCCTCCCAGATCGAGTCGATCCGCGATGCGGTGTCGAGCCCCATCGCCGTTGAGAAACCGCCGTGGAACAGCTGGCTGCGGTCGCTCTTCAGGTCGCTCAGCACGGCCGTCGCCTCCTCGGTTCGGCTGTACAGCGCGGCGATGCGGCGGTAGGGTTCCATGGTCGCCGGGTCGTCGCGGTGGAACCGCTGTCCGCGCAACGCTTCGTCGAGGCGGTGCAGCGGAGCCGGGTCAAAATGGTTATTTTTCACCATTGCGGTTGTTTCGTGCGGGTTTTACCTTTGCAAAGGTAATCAATCGGGTGGTTATTCCGCCCGGACACGACATCAGATACCTTAATAATATATGAAAAAGATGTTTCTGGCGCTCCTCGCGCCCCTCGCACTGCTTCGTGCGGGCGAAGTTTCGGCACAGCGGCTCGACCGCATGCAATGGTTCAACGAGCCCTCGTCGTGGGAGATCCGCGACGATGCGACCCTGGTGATGCGGGTGACCCCGAAGACCGACTACTGGCGCATCACCCACTACGGCTTCACGGTCGACGACGCGCCCTTCTGTTACGCCACCTACGGCGGCGAGTTCGAGGCCACGGTGAAGATCACGGGCGACTACCGCACGACCTTCGACCAGATGGGCCTCATGCTGCGCATCGACCACGAGCATTGGATCAAGTGCGGCGTCGAGTTCGTCGACGGCGTGCAGAACGTCTCGACGGTGGTGACCCACGAAACCTCCGACTGGAGTGTCGTCGCGCTCGGCGAGGCGCCCCGCTCGCTCTGGATCCGTGCCGTGCGCCGGCTCGATGCGGTGGAGGTGGCCTACTCGCTCGACGGCGAGTGCTTCCGCACGGTGCGCACCTGCTACCTGTCCGACCGCTGTCCCGTGCAGGTGGGGCTGATGGCCGCCTCGCCCGATGGCGAGGGGTTCGAGGCCCTCTTCGAGCACTTCTCGGTGACGCACCTGCCCGACCAGCGGCGCCTGGAGTGGGCCGCGCGGCAGTAGGGTAGCGGTCGGGCGGCTCGGTGCGGCCGGGCACTCTATCCGCGCTCCCGTCCGCACTCGTCCGCACTCGTCCGCACTCGTCCGTTCCCGTCCGTTCCCGTCCGTTCCCGTCCTCCCCGTCCGCTTCCGTCCGCACTCGTCCGCTCCTGTCTGCTCCCCGTCCGCCCCGGCCTTTGCCGGCAAACGAAGCGCGCCCTTCCCGACAGGGGAGGGCGCGCTTCGTCTTTTGCAGCGGTCGCTCCTCAATCGCGCTTTTTAGCCTCTGCCGGAGTGAAGAGCAGCATCAGCGCGGGGGTCGACGAGGCGGCGTAGCTGCCGATGACGTTGTCGGCGGCGGTCTGCCGTCCCGCCTCTCCGTCGCAGACGGAGGTCTCGGCATTGCGGTGTTTCCATCCGTCGGCCATGTTTTTCTCGATGAAGGGCAGATACTTCTCCTCCCCGCACGCTTCGACGAGCCGTTTCATGTACTGCGCCCATATCGCCGGATAGATGCCCTGTTCGAGGCTCCCCTGCGCGTAGGGCTCCTCCTCGCTGTGGGCCCAGGGGAGGTATCCGTCGGCTGTCGCGAGCCGCTCCACGCTGTAGTCGGCCCCCTTTACGGCATGGTTGAGGTAGCGCCGATCCGAAGTCGCCTCGTAGAGCAGGACGGAGGCGCCGATGAACGTGCCCTGGTTGTAGAGCAGCGGATGCCCGCCCGGGCGGTCGCCGTGCCGGTGGTCGTGCACCATGCCCGACGCCGGATCGGTCAGATTCTCCACCGACCAGTCGTAGATCTCGCGCGCTATTTCGAGATAACGCGCTTTGGTCTCGAAATGCGGGCGGACGAAATCGCCGTGCCGGTTGCTCCATCGGTCGGGATCGTCGTCGGCCTCCTGTGTCTCGGGGGTAAGATCGTGAAGCAGCATGGCGGCGATGACGGTGGGGAAATTGATGCACGACATCTTGCCGTCGCCGGATTGGTTGGCCTCGGGATTTTCGAGCGGCTGCCATTGCCAGAACATCCCGCCTCCGAGCCCCTTCGACGGGTCGGCATAGGATCCCGTGTCGCCTATGCGCGGGGAGCCGTACCACACGCGGGCGAAACTCCGGGCCGCGAGAGCGCGGTAGCTGTCGTCGCCGAAGAACTTCGCGGCACGTGCCAGCGTGATGGTCCACCACTGGATGTCGTCGTAGATGAACCATCCCGTGTTGGTGTTCCCGTCGTCGAAGTCGAATCCGGCATAGTGGTCGATATTGCCCCGGAGCAGTCGCGCGGCAAGGTCGCGGTAGCGGGCGGCACGGCGGGCGTCGCCGGCCCGCGCGGCGAGCTCCGAGGCGTTCATCGCCATGTCGACATACATGGGCTGGCACCAGATGGCGGCGGCGCCGTTCCACCGGTCGACGGCGGCCGAATCGCGGTCGGTGTTCTTGTAGATGTGTTTGACCGGGTCGAGGTACGTGCTGTTGAAGGCATCGTAGGCCTTCCAGGCGTCGTCGGGCGTGATCGCCGATGGCAGGTCGCGCGAGCCGCACGATACCGCCGCCGCCAGCAGGCACGCCGCGACGGCTGCGTGAAAAGAGTCGAATCGCATGAATTTTCGGTTTGTCAGAGCGTAGCCAGGTCGTATTTCACACACTCGATGCCCACGCGGCGCAGCAGCGAGAGCCCCTCCTCCGAGCGGTAGTCGTCGGAGTAGACCACGCGGCGGATGCCCGCCTGGATGATGAGCTTCGAGCACTCGATGCAGGGCGCCGCCGTGATGTAGAGCGTCGACCCGTCGCAGTTGTTGGCCGACTTGGCCACCTTGGTGATCGCGTTGGCCTCGGCGTGGAGCACGTAGGGCTTCGTGCGGTCGTTCTCCTCGCAGACGTTCTCGAATCCCGAGGGGGTGCCGTTGTAGCCGTCCGATATGATCATCTTGTCCTTGACGATCAGCGCCCCGACCTTGCGTCGCACGCAATAGGAGTTCTCGGCCCAGATGCGGGCCATGCGCAGGTAGCGCATGTCCAGCTGCCGTTGTTTTTCTTCCTGGTATCCCATCTCTGCGTCGTTTGCAGCAAGGGCGGGCCGCAGCCCGCCCTTGAATTTAAATTTTCAATCGGTTACAATCCCTTTCCGTGGCAGTTCTTGTACTTCTTGCCCGAACCGCACGGGCAGGGGTCGTTGCGTCCGACCTTCTTCTCGGCCTGGATCGGCATGGGCTTCTGCCGCTCGCCCTGCCCGGCCTGCGCGGCGGCCTGCATGCGCGAGGCCTGCAACTTGTTGACGTCGACCTTGGCGCGCTCGCGCTGCTGTTGCAGCTGCATCTGGCGCTGGCGCTCGGCCTCGTCGGGGCGCTGCTCCCTCACGGGCACGTAAGCGCGGCCCAGGATCGAGAGCACCTCGCGGTTGACCTTCACGAGCATCTTCGAGAAGAGCCCGAACGACTCGAACTTGTAGATCAGCAGCGGGTCCTTCTGCTCGTAGGAGGCGTTCTGCACGCTCTGGCGCAGGTCGTCCATCTCGCGCAGGTGCTCGCGCCATGCGTCGTCGATCGAGGTGAACATCACCACCTTCGAGAATACCTTATATATCTCCCCTCCGTCGGTCTCCTGGCAGCGGCGCAGGTTCACCGGCACGTTGTAGCCCAGGTGGCCGTCGGTCAGCGGGAAGTAGATGTTCGAATCGAGCTGCTCGCGGCGCTCCTCGTAGATGCGCTCCATGACGGGACGCACCGTGTCGGCCACGGCCTTGGCGCGGCGGGCGTAGGCGGCCTTCAGGTCAGCGACGATCGCCTCGACGAGCTCCTCGGGCTTGGCCGAGGCGTAGGTCGCCGCGTCGATCGACGGCTCGACGGCCACCTCGCGGATCAGCTCGAAGCGGAAATCCTCCAGCTCGATGCCGCGGTGCTCCTCGACGAAGTTCTCGGCGTAGTCGTACATGATGTTGTTCAGGTCGATCTCCACCCGCTCGCCGTACAATGCGTGGCGGCGGCGCGTGTAGATCACCTCGCGCTGCGAGTTCATCACGTCGTCGTACTCCAGCAGACGCTTGCGGATGCCGAAGTTGTTCTCCTCGACCTTCTTTTGCGCGCGCTCGATCGCCTTGGTCATCATCCCGGCCTGGATCACCTCGCCCTCCTTCAGACCCATGCGGTCCATCATCGTGGCGATGCGGCCCGAGCCGAACAGACGCATCAGGTCGTCCTCCAGCGAGACGAAGAACTGCGACGATCCGGGGTCGCCCTGACGGCCGGCACGGCCGCGCAGCTGGCGGTCGACGCGGCGGCTCTCGTGGCGCTCGGTGCCGATGATCGCCAGACCGCCCGCGGCCTTGACCTCGGGCGTGAGCTTGATGTCGGTACCGCGGCCCGCCATGTTGGTGGCGATGGTCACCTGGCCCGAGCGGCCGGCCTCGGCCACGACCTGTGCCTCCAGCGCGTGCTGCTTGGCGTTCAGTACGTTATGCTTGATGCCGCGCAGCTTCAGCATGCGGCTCAGCAGCTCCGAGATCTCCACCGACGTGGTGCCCACGAGCACGGGCCGGCCCTCTCCGACGAGCTTGACGACCTCCTCGATCACGGCGTTGTACTTCTCGCGCTTGGTCTTGTAGATCAGGTCCTGACGGTCGTCGCGCAGCACGGGCCGGTTGGTCGGGATCACCACGACGTCCAGTTTGTAGATCGACCAGAACTCCGAAGCCTCCGTCTCGGCCGTACCGGTCATACCGGCCAGCTTGTGGTACATGCGGAAGTAGTTCTGCAAGGTGATCGTCGCGAAGGTCTGCGTCGCGGCCTCGACCTTGACGTGCTCCTTGGCCTCGATGGCCTGGTGCAGGCCGTCGGAGTAGCGGCGCCCTTCGAGGATACGGCCCGTCTGCTCGTCGACGATCTTCACCTTGTTGTCCATCACCACATACTCGATGTCCTTCTCGAACATGGCGTAGGCCTTCAGCAGCTGGTGGACGGTGTGGACGCGCTCCGACTTGACCGAGTAGTCGTTGATCACAGCGTCGCGCCGCTGCGCCTTCTCCTCGGCCGTGAGGTCGCTCTTCTCGATCTCGGCCACCTCGGCGCCGATGTCGGGCAGCACGAAGAAGCCGTCCTCGTTGAAGAACTTCGACAGCGCCTCGTGGCCCTTGTCCGTCAGCTCCACCGAGTTGAGCTTCTCGTCGATGACGAAGTAGAGCGCGTCGGTGATCTCGGGCATGCGGCGGTTGTTGTCCTGCATGTAGGTGTTCTCGGTCTTCTGCATCAGGGCCTTGACACCCGTCTCCGAGAGGTATTTGATCAGCGGCTTGTACTTGGGCAGACCCTTGTGCACGCGGTAGAGCTTCACGCCGCCCTCGTCGTTCTTGCCCTCGCCGATCAGGCCGCGGGCCTCGGCGAGCAGTCCCGTGACGAAGTTTTTCTGGAGGTTGTAGAGGTGCTCGATCGCCGGGCGGTACTGCTCGAAGAGCTGGTCGTCGCCCTTGGGCACGGGGCCCGAGATGATGAGCGGCGTGCGGGCGTCGTCGATGAGCACCGAGTCGACCTCGTCGACGATGGCGAAGTGGTGCTTGCGCTGCACGAGGTCCTTGGGCGACGAGGCCATGTTGTCGCGCAGGTAGTCGAAGCCGTACTCGTTGTTCGTGCCGAAGGTGATGTCGGCCATGTAGGCCTTGCGGCGGGCGTCGGAGTTGGGCTGCGTGTCGTCGATGCAGGCCACCGACAGTCCGTGGAACTCGTACATCGGGCCCATCCACTCCGAGTCGCGCTTGGCCAGGTAATTGTTGACCGTCACCAGGTGCACGCCCTTGCGGGCCAGGGCGTTGAGGAATACGGGGAGCGTCGCCACGAGCGTCTTTCCCTCGCCCGTGGCCATCTCGGCGATCTTGCCCTTGTGGAGCACCACGCCGCCGAAGAGCTGCACGTCGTAGTGCACCATGTCCCATTTCAGGTCGTTGCCGCCCGCCGTCCAGTGGGTGGCGTATATGGCCTTGTCGCCCTCGATGCGCACGAAATCCTTCGTGGCGGCCAGGTCGCGGTCGAAGTCGTTGGCCGTGACGACCACCTCCTCCTGCTGGGCGAAGCGGCGCGCCGTGTCCTTCATGATGGCGAAGGCCTCGGGCAGGATCTCGTCGAGCACCTGCTCGATCTTCTCGTCGATGCGCTTGGTGGTCTCGTCGATCTCCTTCGAGGTCTTCTCCTTCTCCGCGAGCGTCGTCTCGGCCTTCTCGAGCGTGGCCTTCAGCTCGACGATGCGCTGCTCGTCGGAGGCGATGAAGTCGGCGATGCGCTTCTTGAGCGCCTCGCTGCGGGCGCGCAGTTCGTCGTTCGACAGCGCTTCGATCGAGGGGTATACCTCCTTGATTTTCCGGAGATAGGGCTCTATCTCCTTGCGGTCCTTGTCGGCCTTCGAGCCGAAGAGGGTCTTGATGATTGATGCAAGAATATCCATAGATGCTTTCGTTGTTTTCGCAGTCGTTTTCCGGTTGGGCCGGAAATCCTACAAAAATAGTGATTTTCCGCCACATCTGCAAGCCCGCGGACGGAAAGCGAGCGTTTGCGGACGAATGCGCGCAGCGGGTGCGCTTTTTGGATGCTCGATTGAGAAAAATACGTGCTAAATTTGGCGAAATAGTATATATTTATTATATTGCATTGTCTTAATTTAACTTGTATGGTAAAATTTGATTCTTTTTGCAATTTATATTATAGATATAAGGAAGAACTAGGTTTTGTCTTTATGATCGTTGTCGGCTGTGGGGTTGTTTTAGCTTTCGCTTATATGTCGCCCCCAAAAACATTGTGGGATAAAATAATGCATTGTGTGGGCTATGTTTGCGGATCGTTGTCCGTATTAGTGGGGTTTCTGGCTCTTTGCAGTAATTTATATCATAATAGAAAGAATCGCTATAAATTGAAAGGGGCGGAAGCGGATATTGCATCCTCAAAATCTTGGAAAGGCTATCTTTATCGGGTAAAGATATTATTTGCCCCGATATTGATTGTTATATGTGCGATGTATTATAAAAACGATCTCTTTTGGCGATATTTAGGTTGTGCATTTTTATTTATGGTCGTGTATGTTCTTTATCTGTATGCAATAGGAAATATTCATAAAAAATAAGTGGATTATGAAAAAACAGAAAAACATGGCTTTGTGCGGGCTGTTATTTTGTTCGATGATGTTTGCAGTTATAGTGAATCTTTCTCAGCCTGATATGAAAATTGCGGGATATATTGCGAATGAATATTTGCCGCCTGATGCCTATGTAGCAACAGATGCACTACTTATGGCTGGAGTGAATGCTGGCTATTATATTGGAGGAACATGCGGGATGGCCATCGGTTGTATTTTTAGTCCAATGGGAGGTGCTTTCGGCTATTGTCTTGGGAGAAGTGTTGGAGCGTTTATTGGTGCTTTTTGAATGAAGACGAATGGTAAATTTAATCTTGTGTTATTTTGTTCTAATTGCTTACTTTTCTTATTAGGGGTCGCTACAGCATTATTTTTTACTAAAGAATATACTCCAATGTGGATTGAAAAACCCGAGGTTCCACATTGGAGTATTATTTTTGGTAGAATATTTTGGTCGAATTCATTAGTCGCAATATCATTGATGTGTGGATTCCTGACAGGAGGAATATCTATTTTTGCGATTCTTTGGTGGAATGGTTTTTTAGTTGGTCGGTTGTTAAATGTTCCAATATATCGGCTTGGGGAAATTTTAGGTCATCTGTGGGGTCATGGCATATTTGAACTAACTGCGTTTTTCCTTTTTGGGACAATTGGGCTCAATATTACAATAAATATATTAAATTTTTTTGCCGATAAAGAGTATTTATTTGATCGAATTTTGTTGACTAGAATGTTTATTCTTGGGTGTATTTTTTTGTTTATAGCTGCTTGTGTTGAAACTTATTCGATATTGTATTTATGAAAAGGTTGATAGGCACAATACTGATATTTGTTTTTGTAAATATCGTTATTGGTATTTTTAAATATGAATATTTAATTAGAGAATTGCAAGAAATAACTTATTGTGCAGCCGATGAAGTGTTTTCATATCGCGTTTTTTCATATTCAAGTTATATCGTAAATATTGCGATTGTTACAGGGCTTATTATTATCATAAGCTCAATGTCTTTTTTTGTACTTGTGCTTGTTGCTGGCGATGATTTTGATTTTGTATATACATCCCATTCTTTTTTATATGCAACTAGCTGGATATTTATTGTTAATTTATGCTTTGATGTTGTGAAGGTTGTAATTTTGTTAAATTGTGATCTAAACTTTATCTCTTTGCATCAGACAAATCCGCTATTGTATGAATACTACTATAATAATCTAATGCATAAATATTTATGTTGTGATTTAGTAGGAAGTTTTTGTATGGTTGTAATTTATTTCGTTATATTAACTAGGATGTTGAAAAATTTGTCTATGTTGAGATTCTTGCCTAGTGTTGTCGTGTGGATGCTATCTTTGCTTTTTTTCTTTTTGTGGAAATGAAGCCCCGCAGGTTGTATTTTGGACTTTTGTGTAAGTGTTGTAACGTCCTTATCTGTCGATAGTCCGCTGCGGAGGTAGTTGCTTGCCAAATCCCGAGATCTTTCAGGTCGCTCCGAAAGCTCCTTTTCAAAAGGGCCGATTTGCATATACTGCCAAAGGTCGTAGGGCGCCGACAGGCGGAAGCAGGAACCGCTTCCCGATGCCGATTCTGTGCGAAATCGTATAGGACGGCCTATCCCGCCCGCTCCACCCGCGCGAGGATCCTCCGCCCGAGCGGGCACTGGGCGCAGCGTTTCGCCGTGCAGTATTCGGTGGCCAGTTGCAGCAGGGCCTGCGATTCGAAGGCGTTGTGCGGTCTGAGTCCGCTCGCCTCCCGCCACGCGCGCATGTAGCGGTTCTCCTCGGCCGGAAGCTGTTCGAGCAGCGTGAGGGCGCTGTCGCGCAGCCGTTCGCTGCCGGTGTAGCTGCCGTAGGCGTATTGCAGCACCGCTACCAGATTGATCCCTATGATGTTGGCCTTGAACGCCCCGATCCGTTTGGGGGTGTCGGCGCTCGTCGTGCCGGGGATGTGGTGCGTGCGCCAGTAGCCCGACGCCTCCGCGCAGAAGAGCCTCCGTATGTCGCCCTCCGTGCGGCAGGCCATCGTGCGGTCCATCACCAGCTCGTCCTGTACGAAGAACTCGGCCGCTTCGGCCAGCCGCAGCACGGGGTGGTTGGCCGGGCGGATGCCCGCGAGCTCCCACGCCGCGGCCTCCATCGGCTCGATGCCGTACTTGGCCGCCAGGTGCACGAACGAACGCCGGAGATCGAGCGTGTAGCTGTCGTCGGGGTAGAGTTCCAGCAGCCCCGAGGCGCCGAAGAGCATCGCCTCGACGGCGCGGGGCACCAGCCGCTCGCGCAGCACGATGCGGTAGGGGACCCTGCGGGCGAGCGCGAGGTAGGCCTCCTGGTTCTGGCGGTCGCCCAGCGTGCGGAAGTAGAGGCGGTAGAAGGTCTGGTTCCAGTTCTCGCCCGCCTCGGCATGGAGCTCCTCCACGCGGCGCATCTTGCGGGCCAGCCGGTCGAAGACCAGCGCCGTGCAGAGGTCGCTGCGGTGCAGCGGCGGGAGTGCCGCCAGCCGTTCGCCGCAGGCCATGGTCGCGGCCCCGGCTTCGAGCCGGCGGAGCATGCGGCGGCGCCGCTCCTCGATCTCGGCGGTCGGCGCGTTCATCTGTCTTTTAGAAAAGGTTGAGTTCGAGCAGCGCCTCCTCGCTCATCATACTCTTGTCCCACACGGGGTCGAACGTGAGGATGACGTTGACGGAGGAGACCCCCCTGACCTTGCCCACCTGGATGTTGACATCCTCGACCAGCATGTCGGCCATCGGGCAGTTGGGCGCCGTGAGCGTCATGCGGATGTTGGCCACGCCGTCGGGCGTGTAGTCGATTTCGTAGATCAGCCCCAGGTCGTAGATGTTGACCGGGATCTCGGGGTCGTAGATGTTCTTGAGGGTCGCGATGATATCCTGCTCGACCCGTAAAATCTCCTCGGGTGTCATTTTTCCGCTTCTTTTTTGCTTTTGTTGTCGAACGCCAGCGCGTAGAGACGCATCTGCTTGACCATCGCCAGCAGTCCGTTGGCCCGCGTGGGCGAGAGGTTGGCGCTCAGGCCGATGGCATCGATGAACGACAGCTCGGTCGAGAGAATCTCCCCGGGCGTGCGGCCGTTCAGAACGCGGACGAGCAGCGCGATGATCCCCTTGGTGATGATCGCGTCGCTGTCGGCCGTGTAGTAGACCTTTCCGTCCTCCATGCGGGCGTCGACCCACACGCGCGACTGGCACCCTTCGATGACGTATTGCTCCGTGCGGTGTTCGGGCGCGATGGCCGGCAGCGTCTCGGCGAGCGAGATCAGGTAGTCGTATTTGTCGAGCCAGTCGTCGAACAGAGCGAACTCCGCGACGATCTCCTCCTGTATCTTGTCCATAATGTTCGTTTGTAAGGTCCGTTTTACAGATCGACGATCTCCGCGAGGGCGGCCCCCTCGGAGGCTGCGGGTTCGGTGATCCCCGCCAGGCGGGCCAGCGTGGGCGCCACGGCGGTCATGTCCACACGCCGCTGCACACGCAGCACCCCGGCTCCCGCGCCGTAGAAGACCAGCGGCACCTCGCGGTCGTAGCCGTACATCGATCCCGAGCGCGACACGCAGCGGTCGCGCTCCTCGATCCACCCGGGCATGAGGTTGAGCAGCACGTCGCCCGAACGGCGCGGGTAGTAGCTGTTCTGCATCATGCGGGCGTAGCCGCTGCCGAAGTAGCTCGTGCGGATCGCCGTGGCCGACTGGGCGTGCGACACGCCGCGGAACTGCATGGCGAAGATCGCCACCTCGTTCTGCACCTCGGCCAGGTTGAGGCCCCGCTCGTAGATCAGGTTGTGGTTCAGATAGAGGCTTTTGTCCTCGTAGTCGAGCACCCATTCGCCCACGCCGTAGCGGGCGTTGAGAAACCCGTTGACGATCACCTCGAACTGCCGCGTGTTGAACCGGTCGGTCTCCGAGGGCCCTGCGTCGTAGGAGGGGCTCGTGCCGTGGTCCGACGTCAGGACGACGGTCGCTTCGCCTTCGCCCACCTGCGCGAAGAGGAACGTCAGAAAGTCCTCCAGGTCGCGGTCCAGGCGGTAGAGCATGTCCTCCACCTCCATCGATTCGGGTCCGTAGGCCTCGGTGATGCGGCGCGAGGTGTCGAGGCATATGTTCAGCAGGTCCGTCGTCTCGTCGCGCCCCAGCCGCAGCTGCGCGATGGCCTGCTTGGCCAGCCCCAGCACCGCGGTGTTTCCCGCCGGGGTGTAGAGCAGCCGCTCGTAGTCGTCCTTCAGGTCGAGGTGCGAGGGGACCGTGCGCTCCTGCCTGCGCTGCCCGGCATCGGGAGCCGGGAGGTCGCGCCGCCGGTGGTTGAGGTAGCTGTCGCGGTCGAGCAGCGGGCGCCACTCCGCAGCCACGTAGGAGCGGTTGTAACGCTCCTTGTTGCTGCGCTCCATCCATTCGGGCAGCGTCGCGGCGTAGCAGGCCGACGACGCCCAGCCGCAGTGCCCCTCGTCGAGCCAGAAGGCCTGCCCGCCGCGCCCGGCCATCACCACGGCCGACGTCGCCTCGGCGGCGATCGTCACGGCCTGGCTCCCCGGCACATGTTGCAGCAGCGTCTCGGCCAGCGTCGGGGCGATCAGGTTGTAGGGCCCGGGGCCCTCGCGCCCTTCGGTGAGCTCCACGGGGGTGTTGTCCACGTAGTCGCGCCAGCGGGTTCCCACCACGCCGTGCATCGAGGGCTGGGCCCCCGTGGTGAGCGTCGCGAGCGAGACGGGTGTCAGCGTCTGCTGGTAGTCGTAGCGGGCGTCGGCATAGACCGTGCCGCCCTGCACGAGACGGCGGAAGCCGCCCTCGCAGAAATTGCCGGCATAGCGGTCGAGGTCCTCGGCGCGCATCGAGCCGACGACGATCTGCACGATCAGCCGCGGACGGTCGGCCGCGGCGGCCGATGCCGCGAGCAGCAGCGCCAAAATCACTGTCTGGAAACGTTTCATGGGCTCTCTGGAATGGATCGACCGCAAATTTACGAATTTATTTCGAGACATTGCCGGAAATAAGCAGCCTCGGTGCTGAAATCTACTTCGGGCAGCGCGGCGATGCGCTCGATCTGCCGGCGGCAGAAGGCGCGGTGTGCCTCGCTGCGCGCATCGCGCGGGCGGTGGGCGGCCGCCGCCGCGATCGCCTCGACCTCCGGCAGCAGCGCCCGGGCCCGGTCGGTCAGCAGCGCCCCGGCGAAGCGCTCCCATATGTATTCCACGGCGCGCGGCGCCGGGTGGACCATGTCATCGGCATAGAAACGGTAGTCGCGCAGGTCGTCGAGAAGGATCTCGTAGGCGGGGAAGTAGCGGACCGAGGCGCAGCGCGCCGTGAGCTCCTCGGCCGCCAGGCGCAGCGTGGCCTTGCTCGCGGCGTTGCCCTCCAGCCCGTCGCCCAGGTGCCTCACGGGGCTCACCGTGAGGATGATCTCGCGTCCGGCGAGCGGTCCGGCGACGAGCCGTTCCAGCGTCTCGACGACCTCGCCGACCCCCATCCTGCGGCGCACGAATTCGCGGGCGGGCTGCCGGTGGCAGTTGGCCACCGCGCGCCCCTCGCGCTGGTAGACCCACGCCGTGCCGAGCGTCAGCAGCACGCGGTCGGCGCGGCGCAGCGCCTCGGCGCCCCGCTGCCGCGCGGCGTTCATCCTGCCGAGCGCCTCGTCGGCCGTCGGGGCCGCGAAGTCGCCGTGGAAGTCGTAGTGGAACCAGCGGTCGTCGTCGCGGTGCAGCTCCCCGCGATGCACGGGCTGCGGAGCGGCGAACTGCTCCACGGCGAGGGCGATCGACAGCGGGTTGAACAACACCCCCGTGGGGTTGGCCTCCACGGGCAGTTTCGCCGCGGCCAGACGGCGGGCCATCTCGTCGGCGAAGCACGACCCAAGCGCCAGCACCCGGTTTTCGTAGCCGATCTTGGCGGGGTATTCCCCGAGCGTTATCTCCGTGCGGAACTTCATGCCCCAAAGATAAGCCCAAGATTCAACAATGAAAAATCGGGGAGGGAAAATCGGTCCTCTTTCGCTTTTCCGTCGTATCTTTGTTCCCATGATACTCCATGCCAACTGCAAGATCAACCTCGGCCTCGACGTGCTGCGCCGCCGCGCCGACGGTTTCCACGACCTGGAGACGGTGATGATCCCCGTCGAGGGGCTCTACGACCGCGTCGAGGTCGTGCGCACGGCGGCACCCGGGGCGACGTTCCGCTGCGAGGGGCTCGCGGTCGACTGCCCCGCCGAGGACAACCTCTGCCTGCGTGCCTTCCGTCTGATGCGCGACCGCTACGGGGTCGACGGCGTCGGGATCGCGCTCGACAAGTGCGTCCCGTTCGGCGCTGGGCTGGGCGGCGGCTCGTCCGACGCCACGGCGGTTTTGCTGGCGCTCGACCGCCTTTTCGACCTGCGCCTTCCCGAAACGGAACTGATCGCCTGCGCCGCCGAGCTGGGCAGCGACACGGCCTTCTTCGTCCGCAACACCCCGCAGCTCTGCACGGGGCGCGGCGAGCGGATGACCCCCTTCGCGCTCGACCTCGCGGGGCTCACGCTCGTGATCGTGAAGCCCGACGAGGGGGTCTCCACGCGCGAGGCCTACGCCGGCGTGCATCCCCGCGTCCCGGCCGTGCCGCTCGCCGAGCGGCTGCGCCTTCCCGTGGCCGCGTGGCAGGGCGCGGTCACCAACGACTTCGAGCCCCACGTCTTCGCCGCCCACCCTGCGATCCGCGCCGCCAAGGAGCGGCTGCTCGCCGCCGGGGCGCTCTATGCCGCCATGTCGGGCTCGGGCTCGGCGGTCTTCGGGCTGTTCGACCTGCGCACGGCCGACGGCACGAAAAAGGGCGAGGAGCTGCGCGCCCTCTCGCCCTTCGTCTTCGCGTTATGACCGGCGGCCGTCTCCTTTTTCGGAGGCGGTCCCAGCCCGGTCCCGTGCATTTTCCCGCACGCTTCGGATCGGTCGACCGGAATGATCCTGTTTCGCGGGATTGCGGCTCTCCGAGCCGTGCGGGCCGCAGCCTCCGGCGGCGAAGGCCCGCAACTCGCTCGTCGCTCGTGCTCCCTTCGCAGGCTGTGGCCCGAAGTGCGTCGGTGAAGACCGCTGCGCTTCGGGGCCTCCCGAAGCGTGCGACGATCGCATGCGTCCTTGACTGGCTGCGTGCCGGCAAGGGCCTGCCCGTCCTTGCGGTCGCCTTTTCTCTCGCTCCGCCCGCCGCGGATCAGCAGTCGCCCGGAGCGATCTTCTTCACGCGGTTCTCGTGGCGTCCGCCCTCGAAAGCCGTGTCGAGGAAGGTGTCGACGATCCGCACCGCCTCGTCGTTCTCGATGAAGCGTGCCGGGAGCACCAGCACGTTGGCGTCGTTGTGCTGGCGCGTGAGCGCGGCGATCTCGTCGGTCCAGGCGAGCCCGGCGCGCACCTTCCGGTGCTTGTTGAGCGTGATGGCCATCCCTTCGCCCGAGCCGCAGAGTCCGATGCCGCGCACGAGTTCGCCCCGGTCGATCGCCTCGCCAAGCTGGTGGGCGTAGTCGGGGTAGTCGACGCTCTCGGGCGAGTGGGTGCCGAAGTCGAGCACCTCCAGCCCTTTGGAGGCGAGGTAGCCGACCAGAAATTCCTTCATTTCGTAGCCCGCGTGGTCGCAGGCGATGCCTATCTTTTCCATGGTGGTGGGTGGTTGTTTGTCCGAATGCAAAGGTAAGCAAAATCGGCGCATAAACAATCTCCGGCACCGAATTTGTCCCTCGTGCGGGCATGAAACTGCTCTATGTCGCATTGGGGTGGCTGGCTCTGGGAGTCGGCGTGGCGGGCATCTTCCTCCCGATTGTTCCCACCACGCCGCTGGTGTTGCTCGCCGGGGCGCTGTGGATGCGCTCGTCGCCGCGGCT
Source organism: uncultured Alistipes sp. (assembly GCA_947364365.1). Classification (GTDB taxonomy): domain Bacteria; phylum Bacteroidota; class Bacteroidia; order Bacteroidales; family Rikenellaceae; genus Alistipes. The sequence goes on along the minus strand of CANASP010000002.1, from coordinate 52,210 downwards.
CCACGACCGGCTGTTGCGCATCCCCCGCCTGGGCGACATCCTGCGCCGCTACCACGAGCGGCGCACGCTGCCGCTGCGCCTGCGGCTGCTGATGGTCTGCTCGGTGTGGTTCTCCCTCTCGCTCTGCATCTTCGGCCTGCTGCGGCCCTGGCCTTGGGCGCAGGCGGCCGTCGCCGGCGCGGGGCTCGTCGCCACGGGCTGCATCCTCCGCCTCGGCCGTGCCGGCCACGAAAAAACGGACCGCCCGCAGGGGCGATCCGTTCACTCCGTACCGGGGGCGTCGGCTTACGCTCTGTCCCGCACGCTGCGCCCGGTCCGCGCTATCCCAGATAACGCTCGGCCACGCTGATCAGAAATCCGATCAACACGGCGTTGAGCACCATCGGCAGCGGCCGGTTCTCCTTGCCCGACCCCACGATTCCCATGGGCAGGGCGATCATCAGCGCCACGCCCATGCCGTCGGCCCACCAGGGCAGGTAGGGCAGATCCGAGTAGAAGACCACGACGCCGGCGAACAGGTAGGCGCAGAAGGCCGCGAAGGCGTGGCGCAGCGTGGCCCGCTGGGCGATCATCGGGATGGCGACCAGCGCGCCGGCGACCGCGCCGACGGCGAGCGACAGGGTGAAGTGGGTCATCGTTCGCGTGATTTATTTCGAGGCGCGCTTGCGGTCGACCTCGTGCAGCAGGATCTTTCTCAGGCGCATGGCGTGGGGCGTCACCTCCACGTATTCGTCCTCCTTGATGTATTCGAGGGCCTCCTCGAGCGTGAAGATCTTGGGCGGTGTGATGACCGCCTTGTCGTCCGAACCCGAGGCGCGCATGTTGGTCAGCTGCTTCGACTTGGTGACGTTGACCGTGATGTCGTTCTGGCGCGTGTGCTCGCCGATCACCTCGCCCTCGTAGACGGGGTCCATCGGGGCGATGAAGAAGCGTCCGCGGTCCTGCAGCTTGTCGATCGAGTAGGCGTAGGCCGTGCCCGTCTCGCCCGAGATGATCGATCCGTTGGTACGCATCTCGATGTCGCCCACCCACGGTTCGAAGCCCTTCAGGCGGTGGGTCATGATCGCCTCGCCGGCCGTCGCCGTGAGCATGTTCGACCTCAGGCCGATGATGCCGCGCGAGGGGATCGAAAATTCGAGCCGCACGCGGTCGCCGTTCGACTCCATGTTGGTCAGCGTCCCCTTGCGTTTGGTCGTCAGCTCGATCACCGTGCCCGAGTGCTCCTCGGGGCAGTCGACGGTCATCTCCTCGATCGGCTCGCACTTGCGGCCGTCGATCTCCTTGACGATCACGCGGGGCTGGCCCACCTGCAACTCGTAGCCCTCGCGGCGCATCGTCTCGATGAGTACCGAGAGGTGCAATACGCCGCGTCCGAAGACGTTGAACGAGTCGGCCGACGGTCCGGGCGTCACGCGCAGCGCGAGGTTCTTCTCCAGCTCGCGGTCGAGGCGCTCCTTGATGTGGCGCGAGGTGACGTACTTGCCGTCCTTGCCGAAGAAGGGCGAGTTGTTGATCGTGAACAACATCGACATCGTCGGCTCGTCGATGGCGATCGGCGGCAGCGGCTCGGGGTTCTCGAAGTCGCAGATCGTGTCGCCGATCTCGAATCCCTCGATGCCCATCAGGGCGCAGATCTCGCCGCAGGGCACCTCGTCGACCTTCTTCTTGCCCAGCCCTTCGAAGATCATCAGCTCCTTGATGCGCGTCTTCTGCATCGTCACCCCGTCGCGCTTGGCCAGCGTGACGCTCTGCCCGGCGCGCAGCGTGCCGCGCGTGAGCTTGCCCACGGCGATGCGGCCCGTGTAGGCCGAGTATTCGAGCGACGTGATGAGCATCTGCGGCGTCCCCTCGACGATCTCGGGCTCGGGGATCTCGTCGATGATCGCGTCGAGCAGCGGGACGATCGAGTCGGTCTTCTCGTTCCACTTGTGCGACATCCAGCCCTGCTTGGCCGAGCCGTAGATGGTCTTGTAGTCGAGCTGCTCCTCCGTCGCGTCGAGCGAGAACATCAGGTCGAAGACCTGCTCGTTGACCACCTCGGGGCGGCAGTTGGGCTTGTCGACCTTGTTGACCACGACGATGGGCTTCTTGCCCAGCGCCAGGGCCTTCTGCAACACGAAACGCGTCTGGGGCATCGTCCCCTCGAAGGCGTCGACCAGCAGCAGCACGCCGTCGCACATGTTGAGCACGCGCTCGACCTCGCCGCCGAAGTCGGCGTGGCCCGGGGTGTCGATGATGTTGATCTTGTAGTCCTTATAGATGACCGATACGTTCTTCGAGAGGATCGTGATACCGCGTTCGCGCTCCAGGTCGTTGTTGTCGAGAATCAGTTCGCCCGTCTGCTTGGCGTTGTCGCGCAGGAGGTGGCCGGCCAGAATCATCTTGTCCACGAGGGTCGTTTTTCCGTGGTCGACGTGGGCGATGATGGCGATGTTGCGCAGTTTTTGCATAAAGAATGGTTTTATGCCTGCAAAGGTACGCAAATTCTCGCTAAATTGTACTAATTTTGCTTACTTCTTAAATAGTTTAAGAAACGTGAAATCCGCATTCGACCTCCACGACCGCAGCCGTATCTATATCGGTGCGGCTTCCGAACTGCTCGCGGGCCTGCTGCCCGAGGGGCGCACGGTGGCGGTGGCCGACGCCGCCTTCCTGCGCGCCCACGGGGCGCTGCTGGCCCCCTACGAGACCCTCGAAGTCTCGCTGGACGAGTCGACCAAGACCGTCGCCTCGGCCGAGGCGCTCTGCCGCCGGCTGCTCGACAGGGGCGTCGATAGGCAGACCTTTCTGCTCGTCGCCGGCGGCGGCGTGACCACCGACACGGCGGGCTTCGTCGCTTCGACCTACATGCGCGGCCTGCGCTTCGGCTTCCTCTCCACGACGTTGCTCGGGCAGGTCGATGCCGCCGTCGGGGGCAAGAACGGCGTCAACCTCGACGGCTACAAGAATATGATCGGCACGTTCTCCCAGCCCGAGTTCGTGCTGTGCGATCCCGGGCTCCTCGCCACGCTCCCGCCGCGCGAGCTGCGTGCCGGACTGGCCGAGCTGATCAAGGCGGCGATCATCGCCGACGCCGACCTTTTCGCCCGGCTCGAAGCGGTCGATTTCGAGACGCTGACCCGTGATCGGGACCTGCTGGCCGACGCCGTCTCGGCGGCCGTGCGCGTCAAGGTCGACATCGTGGGGCGCGACGAGCGCGAGACGGGCGAGCGGCGTAAGCTCAACCTGGGCCACACGCTGGCCCACGCCATCGAGAAGTGCTCGTCGGCGATGAACCACGGCGAGGCCGTCGCCGTGGGCACCGACCTCATCGCCGGGGCCGCCGAGCGAATGGGGCTGCTCTCGGCGGCCGACCGTGCGCGCATCGCCGCCCTGCTCGGCCGCATGGGCTTCGATTTGCGGCCCCCGGTGGCCGTCGGGCAGCTCCTCCGCGAGGTCGCCCGCGACAAGAAGCGCGAGGGCGATCTGCTCCACATCGTCCTGCCGGCGGGCATCGGCGACTGCACCGTCCGCCCCATGCCCGTCGAGGCCTTCGCAGCGCTCTTTTCCTGTACGATTTCGTCCGAATAGCTTTTTTCGTCCGTCGCCGGCGGTTTTTTGCACGATTTTTTCTACCTTTGGCTTCGTCATGCCTGATCTATCCCGGTGCGCTGCGGCACGCTGCCGTTCGCGCGACCGATTAAAACCCGACGATAACCGACCGACGATGTTGCGCCGCATCCATATCCTGCTTTTCGCTGCCTGCTGCGTGCTGCTGTGCGCGGCGCTGCATGCCGCCGGCTCCCGTGCGACGGCTCCTGCCGCGCCGGTACCGGGACGGTGCGCCGCCCTGGTCGATCCGTCGGCCGCCGAGTGGCTCTGCGAGCGGGCGGGCAACTCCGATCTGGCATTGCCCCGTCCCGCCGGCGAGCTCTTGCCGTCGCAGGGGCTCTCGTGCGCCTCCCGCGCGCTTTTCCTCCTTCCGCATTTCCGCTTCCCGACCCATGCCCGAGGCGTCGGCCGGGCCGCCGCATACCGTAGTGTCTCCGATTCCCGACCGCCGTCGGGCGCCGACCTCTCCGTCCGGCTCCGGCGGCTGCTTATCTGACGGGGCGGTCGCCCGTTCCGGCGGGCACGACAGCCCGAAAGGGCCCGAGGCGTCGGCCATGGCGGCCGACACCGACCCGAAAGTCCAACAAGCAACCATTCAGGAATCATGAACAAAACGAAAATCTGCGAGGCGCTCTACGCCTTGCCCGGGGCCGTCGTGGTCAAGCGCCGCAAGCCCCTCGCCATCCCCGTCGCCGTCCTGCTGGCAGGTGCCGCGATGATCGTGTTGAACAACCTCTACGGTGCGGCCCTCTCGGTCGATCTGCGCTCGGCGCTGGTCTTCACGGGCGGTGCGGCGGCCGTCGCGGGCATCGTGCTGGTCGCCATGCGGCTCGCGGGCGGCGACGGGTCGCCCTACCACAGCCGCGGGCAGTGCTACCTGCGTTGCGAGGAGCTCCGCTTCTCGCGCGATGCGCGCACGATGGTCCGGGAGTGCATCGCCTGCGGCGATGTCGTCCGGCTGCTGGCCTTGCCGCGCTCCCAGGTCCCGGCGCTGGCCGTGGCGCTCTACCATACGCCCGACAACCGTTTCGCGGCGATGCAGGCCTTCGAGTACGCCGACCTGGAATACCGTCCCGTGACCGAACTGCGCGTCGTGGGGGCATAACCCGCTGCCGACAGGCTGCCGTTTGTTGAAAAAAGAGAACGATTATGATCGATTTTACTGGTGAAAACGTGATGTTGGTCGGTGCGCTGCTGCTCTTCGTGGCGGTCGTGGCCGGTAAGGTGGCCTACCGTTTCGGTACGCCTGCGCTGCTGCTCTTCCTGGGCGTCGGCATGCTCTTCGGCCTCGATTTCATCTCCTACCGGTCGGTCGACATGACCCAGTTCATCGGCATGGTCGCCCTCTGCATCATCCTCTTCACGGGCGGCATGGACACCAAGTTCTCGGAGGTGCGCCCCATCATCGCCCCCGGGGCCGTGCTGGCGACCGTCGGCGTGGCGCTCACGGCGCTGATTCTGGCCACCTTCATCTGGGCCGTCTGCCCGCTCCTGGGCATCGACCTGCCCTTCGTGCTGGCGCTGCTGCTCGCCTCGACGATGGCCTCGACCGACTCGGCGTCGGTCTTCTCGATCCTGCGCAGCAAGAAGACCGGCCTGAGGCAGAACCTGCGGCCGCTGCTCGAGCTCGAAAGCGGCTCCAACGACCCGGTGGCCTACATGATGACCGTCCTGCTGATCGGCATCGCCACGCCCGGCGCGGGCGGCATGGGGCTCGGTTCGGGCCTGCTCTTCTTCCTGGTGCAGATGCTTGTCGGCGCGCTTTCGGGTTACCTCATCGGCCGCCTCGGGGTGTGGACGATCAACCGCATCGCGCTCGACAACCACTCGCTCTACTCGGTGCTGCTGCTCGCCTTCATCTTCTTCTCGTTCGCGTTCACCGACCTTCTGCGCGGCAACGGCTACCTGGCCGTCTACATTTCGGGGCTGGTCGTCGGCAACCACAAGCTGGTGCAGAAACGCACGCTCACGATCTTCTTCGACGGCTTCACGTGGCTGGTCCAGATCGTGATGTTCCTCACGCTGGGACTGTTCGTCAACAGCGACGAGCTGCTCCACCGCGACGTGCTGCTCCTGAGCGCCGCCGTGGGCACGTTCCTCATCTTCGTGGCGCGTCCGGCGGCGGTCTTCCTGGCGCTGGCCCCCTTCCGCCGGTTCACCGCCCGGGCCCGGCTCTACGTCTCGTGGGTCGGGCTGCGCGGCGCCGTGCCCATCCTCTTCGCCACCTATCCGCTCATGGCGGGTGTCGACCACGCCGATCTGCTCTTCAACGTCGCCTTCCTCTGCACGATCCTGTCGCTGCTGATCCAGGGCACGACCGTCAGCGGGATGGCCAACCTGCTGGGACTTTCGTTCCCCGAGCGCGAGGCGGCCTTCCGCGTCGACATGCACGACGACATGACCTCGGGTCTGACCGAGGTGGAGGTCAACGAGAGCATGATCGTCGCGGGAAACACCCTGCAGTCCATCGCGCTGCCCGAGAATACGCTGGTGATGATGATCTGCCGCGACGGCTCCTACTTCGTTCCCCAGGGCAAGACCGAGCTGCGCGTGGGCGACAAACTGCTGGTGATCTCCGACCGCGGCGACGAGCTGGCGGCGACCTACAAGGGGATGGGAATCGACGAGGTGATGGAGCTTCAGTAGCGTCGACGCCCGCATCGCGCCTGCACCGCGCCCGCTCAACGCTCGCTCAACGCCCGCACGACATCCGCAATATGCCCGAACGGCAGCCTCTTACGGCTGCCGTTCGGCTATTCGTTTCCCTGCCGGCGGCAACACCTGCACCCCGCCAGATGATCGTCGACGAAGCCCGTGGCCTGAAGAAAGGCGTAGCAGATCGTGGGGCCGAAGAACCGGAAGCCGCGCCGCCGCATGTCGCGGCTCATCGCTTCGGCCTCGGGGCTCGTCGCGGGAATGTCGGTCAGCCTCTCCGGTCGGTTGACCACGGGAACTCCCGCCGCGAAGAACGACAGCACATAATTGCGGAACGATCCGAACTCGCGCCGTATCCGTATGAACAGCCGCGCGTTGGCGATCGTCGCGCCGATCTTGAGCCGGTTGCGCACGATCTCGCCGCAGCGCATCAGCCGCTCGACGTCGGCATCGGTCATGCCGGCGACGCGCTCTGCGTCGAAATCGTGGAACGCCCGGCGGTAGCCCTCGCGCTTGCGCAGGATCGTGAGCCACGACAATCCGGCCTGGGCGCTCTCCAGCACCAGAAACTCGAACAGCGTGCGGTCGTTGTCGACCGCACGGCCCCATTCGCAATCGTGGTAGCGCACGTAAAGCGGATCGTTTCCGGCCCATCCGCAGCGGCCGTCGACCAGATCGTTCATCGCAGACAAAGGTTTTGGTTCGCAGCGGGTGCAAAAGTAGGGAAAAAGTCGTAACTTTGGCTGCTTGCCGGACCATTCCGGCACCGACCCGACCCGAATGACCGCACCGAAACCATCCCGTCTCGTGGCGACGACCCTGCTGCTCACGGCCGTCGTCTGCCTCGCCGCATGCCGCCCGGAGCCTCCGGAGCGGTATGCCGAACTGCTCGACCGCACGCTGGCCGACAAGGAGCGTATCGATGCCGCGAAGGAGCGGCGGATCGACGAGCTGCGCCTGCCGCTCGGGATCGCGGGCCTCACCGAGGAGCAGGAGTACGGCATCAACGAGCGGCTGTATACCGAATACAAGAAGTACCGGATCGACTCGGCGATCCGCTATGTCGAGCGCAACGTGGAGCTGGCCTGCGCGATGGGCGACCGGGAGCGGATCGTCGGGTCGCGTCTGCGGCTGGCCCGTCTCTACTCGTCGTCGGGGCGGAGCGTCGAGGCGCTGGCGATCCTGCGGTCGATCGACGGCCGCAGCCTTTCGCGCGACCTGAAATTCGCCTACTACCGCGCCTACAGCCAGTTCTATCAACACTATGCGGTGTTGAGCCGCCAGCCTTCGTGCCGCGTCCCGATGAATGCCTACATCGATTCGATGCTCATGGTGGGCGATTCGTCGACGTTGCGTTACAAACTCTCGCGGCTCTACCGCGCCGAGGCCGAGGAGCTGCCCGATTCGCTGGCGGGATACCTCAAGCGGCTCTACGCCGAGGTGGAGCCGACGGGCGATTCGCGCCTCGCGGAGGTAGCCTTCTACCTCGGCTATTTCTACCAGCACCGGGGCGATCGGGAGCAAAGCCGCGAGTACTACATGCTTTCGGCGATCACCGACGTGCGCAATTCGATCAAGGAGAACGCCTCGTTCCAGCTGCTGGCCACGGAGTATTTCAACAGCGGCGACTACTCGAAGGCGTTCCGTTACGCGCAGGCGGCCATCGGCGACGCCCTGTTCTGCTCGGTGCAGTTCCGGGCGGTGCAGATGTCGGAGCTCTATGCCATCATCGCCGATTCGCACCAGGCCCGCGAGGTGGAGCACAAGCGGCGTTTGCAGCGTTATCTCTCGCTGGTGTGTCTGTTGCTGGTCGGGCTGGCGGCGCTGATCTTCTATGCCTATGTCCAGGTCCATCGCCTGCGTCGGATCCGGATCGAGCTTTCCGAGGCCAACGCCCGTCTGGGCCGCTTCAACGAGGAGCTGGCCGACAAGAACGGACTGCTGGCCGAGGCCAACAGCGCCAAGGTGCAGTACATCGCCCGTTTCTCGGACCTCTGTTCGATGTATATCGACAAGATGGACGCCTACCGCAAGTCGCTCAAGAAACTGGTGCAGGACCAGAAATTCGACCAGCTCGCCCGGCAGCTCAAGTCGACGTCGATGCTCGAAAACGAGCAGAAGGAGTTCTACAAGACCTTCGATTCGATCTTCCTGAATCTCTATCCCACCTTCGTCGAGGAGTTCAATGCGCTGCTGGCGGAGGAGGAGCGCATCGAGCGGCGCCCGGGCGATCTGCTCAACCGCGAGCTGCGCATCTATGCGCTGCTGCGGCTGGGGATCGCCGACAGCCAGCGCATCGCCTCGTTCCTGCGCTGCTCGCTGTCAACCGTCTACAACTACCGCACGCGCATGCGCAACCGTGCCGCCGTGCCGCGCGACGCGTTCGAGGAGCGGGTGATGCAGATCGGAAAAATCAATCGGAAGCTGCACTGACAGCTACGGAATCGACTATATTTTTAACTCCTTTTTAAAACATCATATCGTTCTTTTACAGTATAATACCAAATGCGTATCCCTACATTTTGGCTTCCAACTATCGGATCGCTGTTTATTTCGGGCTATCTTTGTAGAGCAAGCTCCCGCGAGGCCGGATTTCCGGCCGTGACGCACCGGTGGGCGAGCGACGATTATTAACCGATAACAACGTTTTTTTCAGCTTACGATGTATCCTATAAAGGTAGGGTTGATCGGCTTCGGCCGGATGGGAGGTTTCTACCTCGAACAGATGCGCAGAAGCGGGGCGTGGGAGATCGCCTATATCTGCGATACGGCGGAGGAGTCGCGGGCGCTGGCCCGTCGGCTGGCGCCTGAGGCGAAGGTGATCGCCGACGAGCAGGAGATTTTCGACGATCCCGAGGTCGGGGTCGTGGGTTTGTTCGCGCTGGCCGACTCGCGGCTGCGGCAGATCGAACGGGCGTTCGCCGCCGGCAAGCACGTGATCGCCGAGAAGCCGATCGCCGACACGCCCGAAAACGAGTGGCGCGCCGTGGAGGCCGCCGAGCGCGTGCCGCTCTTCTCGACGGTGAACCTCTATCTGCGCAATTCGTGGTACCACCGCACCATCCGCGACTTCATCGCCCGGGGCGAGATCGGCGAGCTGGCGATCGTGCGCGTGTGCCACATGACCCCCGGCCTGGCACCCGGCGAGGGGCACGAATACGAGGGCCCGGCGTTCCACGACTGCGGCATGCACTACGTCGACATCGCCCGCTGGTATGCCGGGGCCGAGTTCCGCACGTGGCACGCCCAGGCGGTGCGGATGTGGAGCTACGAGGAGCCCTGGTGGTTGCAGTGCCACGGCACGTTCGACAACGGCGTGGTGTTCGACATCACCCAGGGACACGTCTACGGCCAGCTGTCGAAGGACCAGACCCACAACTCGTATATCGATATCATCGGTACGAAGGGCATCGCGCGCATGACGCACGACTTCAAGACGGCGGTGGTGGAGCTGCGCGGCGTGAACGAAACGCACCGCATCGAGCGCCCCTACGGCGGCAAGAACATCGACGAGCTGTGCCGGCGCTTCGAGGAGTCGCTCCGCACGGGCGTGCGCGACGAGGGGCTGCCTTCGTTCCGCGATGCGGCGATCGCCTCGGAGTATGCGTGGCGTTTCCTGGAGGATGCGCGGCACAACGACCTGCCGGCCATCGGGACGCTCGACGAGCTGGAGGCGATCCGCGAGCGGCGCCGCACCATGACCGAGGGCTACGGCCTGCTGAACAAGCGCCGGGGCTGATGCCCGCGGCCGGCCCGCGGCGGCGGCCTGTGACTGCGCGCGCGACGAACGGTTTCCGCAGCGGCGGTCCGACCCATGAATACGAACCTTAAAAACGAATAGACCATGAACCATCTGTTATTTATCGGCAACCTGGGGGCAGGCGAGATCATCGTCATCGCCTTCATCGTACTGCTGCTCTTCGGCGGCAAGAAGATTCCCGAACTGATGAAGGGGCTCGGCAAGGGCGTCCGCAGCTTCAAGGAGGGGATGAACAACATCGAGAAGGAGATCGAAAACGGCGGCGACGCCGAGAAAAAATAACCCAACGAACAAGAACCCTTAAAAAACTTCGAAAGCAATGGCAAGCGAAATGTCGAGACGGAAGTTCCTCAAGACGGGAGCGACCGCCGCACTCGGGCTGGCAGTGGTGCCCAGCACCGTACTCGGTAAGAAATTCGGCCATACGGCCCCCAGCGACAAGCTCAACATCCTCGGTGTCGGTATCGGCGGCCGCGGTTCGGGCGTGTTGCGCGGGCTCGAGAGCCAGAACATCATCGGTCTGTGCGACGTGGACTGGCGTTATGCCGATCCCGTTTTCAAGCGTTATCCCGCAGCGAAGAAGTACAACGACTACCGTCGCATGTACGACGAGATGCTCAAGTCGGCCGATGCGGTGATGGTGGCCACGGCCGACCACACCCACGCGATCATCGCCGCCGACGCCATCACGGCGGGCAAGCACGTCTACGTGGAGAAGCCGCTGACCCACACCGTCTACGAGTCGCGCCTCCTGACCAAACTGGCGGCCCACCACAAGGTGGCCACCCAGATGGGTAACCAGGGCGCTTCGGGCGAGGGCGTGCGCAAGATCTGCGAGTGGATCTGGAACGGCGAGATCGGCGAGGTCCGCAAGGTCGAGGCCTTCACCGACCGTCCGATCTGGCCCCAGGGTCTGGCCCGTCCCGAGAACAACGAGCGCGTGCCCAAGACGATGAACTGGGACGCCTTCATCGGCCCGGCCGCCTACCGCCCCTACAACTCGATCTACACGCCGTGGAACTTCCGCGGATGGTGGGATTTCGGTACGGGTGCCCTGGGCGACATGGCCTGCCATATCCTCCACCCCGTCTTCAAGGCCCTCAAGCTGGGCTATCCGACCAAGGTGCAGGGCTCGTCGACGCTGCTGCTCACCGAGTCGGCTCCCAACGCACAGCGCGTGAAGTTCGTCTTCCCGGCGCGCGACAACATGCCCAAGGTGGCGATGCCCGAGGTCGAGGTGCACTGGTACGACGGCGGCCTGATGCCCGAGCGTCCGGCCGGTCTGCCCGCTGGCAAGGACCTGAACATGGACGGCGGCGGCGTGATCTTCTACGGTACGAAGGACACGCTCATCTGCGGCTGCTACGGCGTGCGTCCCTACCTGGTGTCGGGTCGCGAACCGTCGGCTCCCAAGGTGATGCGCGAGATCACCGAAGGCCATCAGATGGACTGGGTGCGTGCCTGCAAGGAGGACGCCGAGTACCGCACGCCGAGCGCTTCGGACTTCAGCGAGTCGGGCCCCTTCAACGAGATGGTGGTCATGGGCGTGCTGGCCGTGCGTCTGCAGAGCCTCAACCGCGAGCTGGAGTGGGACGGCGAGAACATGCGCTTCACCAACATCCCCGACGACGCGACGATCCGCACGGTAATCAAGGACGGCTTCCAGATCACCGACGGTCACCCGACCTTCGACAAGACCTGGACCGATCCTGTCAACGCCCAGCAGTTCGCCCAGGAGCTCATCAAGCATACCTATCGCGACGGGTGGAAGCTGCCCGACATGCCGCGGTAGGCAACGACCGAACCGAACCCGACGGTCCGGGTGCGGCGGATCATCCGTCGCACCCGGATTCGGCGGATAAGAGACACAAACATAAAAAGACGATAGACAACATGAAAAAAGAGATTATGATGTGCGCAGCCGTAGCGCTGGCATCGTGCGGCGGTCAGACCGCCAAGAAGGCCGCAACGGCCGAGGTAGCCGAGACGAAGGCTACGCCCGAATACACCGTCGTGGAGAACGCCCAGGTCGACCTGGCGCAGTTCCCGCAGGACAAGGAGGGCTACTATGTGATTTTCGACGGCAAGTCGTTCGACGGCTGGCGCGGCTACGGCAAGCAGAACGTCCCCTCGCGCTGGACGATCGACAACGGCGCCATCAAGTTCAACGGCTCGGGCGGCGGCGAGGCCCAGACGGGCGAGGGCGGCGACCTGATCTTCGCCAAGAAGTTCAAGAACTTCGAGCTGCAGCTCGAGTGGAAGGTTTCGAAGGGTGGTAACTCGGGTATCTTCTACCTGGCGCAGGAGGTGACCACCGAGAAGGACGGCCAGACCCGCTACGAGCCGATCTACATCTCGAGCCCCGAGTACCAGGTGCTCGACAACGCCAACCACCCCGACGCACAGATGGGTGTCGACGGCAACCGCCAGTCGGCGTCGCTCTACGACATGATCCCCGCCGTGCCGCAGAACCAAAACCCCTACGGCGAGTGGAACAAGACCAAGATCATGGTCTACAAAGGCACCGTCGTACACGGCCAGAACGACAAGAACGTCGTGGAGTACCACCTCTGGACGCCCCAGTGGACCGACATGCTCCAGGCCAGCAAGTTCAGCGAGGAGAAGTGGCCCCTGGCCTTCGCGCTGCTCAATAACTGCGGCGGCGAGAACCACGAGGGTTACATCGGCTTCCAGGACCACGGCGACGACGTCTGGTTCCGCAACATCCGCGTGAAGGTACTCGACTAATCGACGGGAAACATGAAACGTTTTCTGATGGCAATTTCGATGGTGGCCGCCGTGGCTGGCATGACCGCCTGCGACGGCTGCGGCGCCGGAGCGGAGCGTCCCCGCAAGGAGATCGGCATCCAGCTCTATTCGCTGCGTAACGAGATCGGCGTTTTCGGCCACGAGCAGGGCGACTACATGCCCGTGCTGGAGGCGCTCGCCGAGATGGGTTACACCTCGATCGAGGCGGCCAGCTACGGCGACGGCAAGTTCTACGGCCGCACGCCCGAGCAGTTCCGCGCCGACGTGGAGAAGGCCGGGCTGGAGGTGCTTTCGTCGCACACGGCCCGCTACCTGAGCGCCGAGGAGCTCGCGAGCGGCGACTTCGCCGAATCGCTCGCGTGGTGGGACGAGTGCATCGCGGCGCACAAGGCCGCGGGGATGTCCTACATCGTGATGCCCTCGATGCCCTATCTGGAGAAACTCTCCGACCTGGCGACCTACTGCCGTTATTTCAACGAGGTGGGTGCCCGCTGCAAGGCCGCGGGGATGTCGTTCGGCTACCACAACCACGACTTCGAGTTCCGCAAGACCGAGGACCGCGTGATGCTCGACTACCTGATCGAGAACACCGATCCCGCGCTGGTATTCTTCGAGATGGACGTCTATTGGACGGTGATCGGCAAGGCCAGCCCGGTGGACTACTTCAACCGCTATCCCGGCCGCTTCCGCCTGCTCCATATCAAGGACCTGCGCGAGGTGGGCCAGAGCGGTATGGTGGGCTTCGACGCCATCTTCCGCAATGCGGCGGCGTCGGGCGTGGAGCACCTCGTCGTGGAGATGGAGGAGTCGAGCTACGGCGACGACCTGCGCAGCGTGCGCGAGAGCGTCGACTACCTGCTGGAGGCCCCCTTCGTCGAGGCTTCGTACCGCAAATAACGATTTCGTAAACGGAAAAACACCGGTTATCGGCCTGCGATAGCCGGTGTTTTCATCAAGCAACTCAACCTACGATGGAAAACGATTCGCTGATGATGGACGACGATTCGCAGATGACCTTCTGGGATCACCTCGAAAACCTGCGCTGGGCGCTGGTTCGGGTGGCTGCGGTGCTGCTGGCGGTGATGATCGCCTGCTTCTGCGCGATGCCCTACGTTTTCGACGATTTCGTGCTGGGCCCCACCACCTCGGCGTTCCCGCTCTACCGCTGGCTCGCGCGGCTGGGCGAGCTGGGGTCGTTCTTCCCCGATTTCGGCAACGACGACTACCGGGTGGAGATCATCAACATCAACGTCGCCTCGCAGTTCATGATCCATATCTCGACGTCGTTCTGGTTCGCGCTCGTTGCGGTGTTTCCCTACCTGGTCTTCGAGATCTGGTGCTTCATCCGTCCGGCGCTCTATCCCCGCGAGGTGCGGAGCGTCTCGACGGCCTTTCTGCTGGGCACGGTGATGTTCTTTCTGGGGTGCGCCGTGGGCTACTGGCTGGTCTTCCCCTTCACCTTCAGGTTCCTGACCGAGTACCAGCTCAGCGCGTCGATCACCAACCAGATCTCGCTTAACTCCTACATGGGGAATTTCCTGATGCTGATTTTCCTGATGGGCATCGTCTTCGAGCTGCCGTTGCTGTCGTGGCTCCTCTCGCGGCTGGGTGTGGTCAACCGCTCGTTCTTCCGCCGCTACCGCCGCCACGCCGTGGTGGCGCTGATGGTGCTCTCGGCCTTCATCACCCCGTCGGGCGACCCGTTCACGCTGATGATCGTCTTCCTGCCGCTCTACATGCTCTACGAGCTGGGTATCCGCGTCGCGCGGGAGTAGGGCTGTTTTCAAGGTTTCGTGCGGAGGCCGGGAATATCCCGGCCTCCGTCGTGTTTTTTGTCTGGTCTCCGTCGTGTTTTTTGTCCGGGCCTCCGTCGTGTTTTCGTCGGGCCTCCATCGTGTTTTCGTCGAGCCTCCGTCGTGTTTTCGTCCGGCCTCCGTCGCGTTTTTCGTGCGGCCTCCGTCGTGTTTTTCGTGTGGCCTCCGTCGTGTTTCCGTGCGGCCTCCGTCGCGTTTTTCGTGCGGCCTCCGTCGTGTTTTCGTCGGGCCTCCGTCTTGTTTTCGTCGGGCCTCCGTCTTGTTTTTCGTCCGGGCGCCGCACGGTGCAGCCGCTTCCTGCCCGTGCCGCCCGTGCCGCCCGTGCCGCTCGCGCGGCTTCGCGGTGTCGGGGCCTCGCGGGTCCGCTTCGGTACGATCTTTGCCCCGGCAGGGGTAAACAGCAACGATTATGGAGAAGAATACTACAGCGGCGCAGTGCGCCGCACGACGCGAAGAGGCCGCCCGCCACGAGGCGCGCCACGGAGGGGCGATGGATGTGGCGGTCATTACGCAGACCACGCCCGACGATGCGATCGCCCGGGGCGAGCGTATCACCCCGACGGATGCCGGCGAGGAACCCTCGCGCGCGCAGCTGGAGCAGGATGTCATGACGACCAACCCTTCGGTCGAGAGCATGGAGAGCCGGGGGTAGGCGGGCGGTCTGCGGACCGGAATTCATGCAAGGATAACGGGGGCGGGAGACCGCTCCCGTTCTATTTTTCAGGCCATTGCCGCAGCCCCGGTGGAATCTGACTCGGCGGAATCTACCCCCGGCGGAATCTGTCCCGGGCGGAGAAGGTCGTCGGGCGGCACATAAGTCTCCCTCGCGCCGTTCGTGGCAGTAGTGGCGCATCCCGTCGGTGAGCACCGCGTAGCGGGCACCGAGCACCGAACGGTAGCGCACGGCCTGTCGCCGGCCTTGGCAGCACGCGGCAGGAGGGGCGAACGCATGTTCGCGGGAGTCGCAGGCCCTGATGGAAGCATGCGCCGCATCGTGTTGCGGGTTCGAAGATGAGGCGGGAGCTGTGGAAACAATAAAGCCCGACTTTGCAGTCGGGCCTTGTGGAGAATACGAGATTCGAACTCGTGACCTCTTGCATGCCATGCAAGCGCTCTAGCCAGCTGAGCTAATCCCCCGTTTGTGGTTGCAAAGATAAGGCTAATTTCGGAATATGCAAGCGTTGGCGCCAAAAATAATCGAAAAATCGAACCGAGGGCGCGCCGTGCGACGGCCCCGTTCTCCGCGGCCGGAACCGGAATACCTGCCGGAAAGCCTTTGTTCGATCTTGTTTTCAGTACGTTGCATTCCGGCTGCCCTTGCAAAAAACAAGCCGGTGCGTCGAAACAAGTTCGACGCACCGGCTTCGTTGTTCTGCGGCCGCGTTACTCGACCTCCCAGGTGGCGCCCGAGCGGAGCAGGTCGTCGACCGAGCGGATCTTGCTTGCGGCCTTCACCTCCTCGACCTGGCGCTCGACGGCGCGGTCGTAGACGGCGTCGTCCTCGACCGAGCGGATCACGCCCAGCGCCACGGGGTAGTCGGGGTACTTCATGGCGGCGAGCATCGAGTGGAGCGTCGTGTCGCGCTCGTGGGCGTCGTGCGTGAGGACGTCGTCGAGCGTGTAGCCCTCCTCGCCCACGGTGACCACCTTGAGCTTCATGTTCTCGAAAACGAGGCCCTTATTGCGGTCGGCGCCGAAGAGCATCTTCTCGCCGTGGCGCAGCGTGATCGTGCGCTCGGCGCGCGTGGCCTTGTCGGCAGCGAATGCGGCGTGGGTCTTGTCGTTGAAGATCACGCAGTTCTGCATCATCTCGACCACCGACATGCCCTTGTGCTGCGCGGCGGCGATGAGACACTCCTTCGAGAGGGCGACCTCCATGTCGATCGAGCGGGCGAAGAACGTGCCCTTGGCGCCGATGACCAGCTCGCCGGGGTTGAAGGGTTTCTCCACGGTGCCGTAGGGCGAGGTCTTGGTGATCTTGCCCAGCTTCGAGGTGGGCGAATACTGGCCCTTGGTCAGACCGTAGATCTCGTTGTTGAAGAGGATGACGTTGAGGTCGACGTTGCGGCGGATGGCGTGGATGAAGTGGTTGCCTCCGATGGCCAGCGAGTCGCCGTCGCCCGTGGTGACCCACACGGCGAGCTTGGGGTTGGCGACCTTGACGCCCGTGGCCACGGCGTTGGCGCGGCCGTGGACCGAGTGGAAGCCGAAGGTCTTCATGTAGTAGATGAAGCGCGACGAGCAGCCGATACCCGACACGAAGGTGAAGAGGTTGTGGGGCGTGTCCGTCAGGTCGGCGATCTCGGGCAGCGCGCGCTGCACGGCGTTCAGAATACCGTGGTCGCCGCAGCCCGGGCACCAGCGTACCTCCTGGTCGCTCTTGAAATCGGCGGGGGTGTATTTATAATCTGCCATGATTGTTATTCAGCTAATAAGGATTCGAATTTCTGTTTGAGTTCGACCACCGTGAAGGGCAGACCCTCGCACTTGTTGAACTGCTCGTAGCGGAACTCCTGGAAGTGCTGGCGCAGGTAGCCGGCGAACTGGCCTTCGTTGAGCTCGCAGACGACGATGCGGCGGAACTTCGCGAAGATCTCGCCCACGCCCTTGGGCAGCGGCGAGATGTAGTTGAAGTGGCAGAGCGACACGCGCTTGCCTTCGCTGCGCAGCTCGTCGACGGCGTTCTGGAGATGGCCGCGCGTGCCGCCCCAGCCTACGACCAGCAGGTCGCCCTCCTCGTCGCCGTAGACCGTCTGCGCGGGGATGTAGTCGGCCACCTTAGCCACCTTGGCGGCGCGGGTCGCGACCATCTGCTGGTGGTTGGCCGGATCGTGGGAGATCGAACCCTTGACGGCGTCCTTCTCCAGACCGCCCACGCGGTGCTCCAATCCCACCTTGCCCGGGAAGGCCCAGCCGCGCGCCAGCTTCTCGTTGCGGACGTAGGGCATGAAGCCGCCCTCGGGCGCCTGGTCGACGATCGGCGGGCAGATCGCGGGATAGTCCTTCATCGAGGGGATGCGCCAGGGCTCCGAGCCGTTGGCGATGAATCCGTCGGTGAGCAGCACCACGGGGGTCATGTGCTCCATCGCCAGACGGCCCGCCTCGAAGGCGTAGTGGAAGCAGTCGCTGGGCGACGAGGCGGCGACGACGATGACCGGGCACTCGCCGTTGCGGCCGTAGAGAGCCTGCTGGAGGTCGCTCTGCTCGGTCTTGGTCGGAAGACCCGTCGAGGGGCCGCCGCGCTGCACGTCGACCACGACGAGCGGCAGCTCGGTCATGACGGCCAGACCCAGCGCCTCGCTCTTGAGCGACAGGCCGGGGCCCGAGGTGGTCGTCACGGCGAAGTTGCCGGCGAAGGCGGCGCCGATGGCCGTGCAGATGCCGGCGATCTCGTCCTCGGCCTGCACGGTCTTCACACCCAGATCCTTGCGCTTGGCGAGCTCCTCGAGGATCACCGTGGCGGGGGTGATGGGATACGAACCGCAGAAGAGGGGCAGGCCGGCCTTCTCGGCGGCGGCGCAGAGACCCCATGCCGTGGCGACGTTGCCCGAGATCGAGCGGTAGGTGCCCTTTTCGAGCTGGGCGGGGGCCACGGTGTAGTGGTTGGCGAACTGGTGGGTGTTGGCCGCGTAGTCGTATCCGGCCTTGATGGCCAGCTTGTTGGCCTCGGCGATGAGCGGGTTCTTCTTGGCGAACTTGCCGTCGAGGTATTTGTGGGCGTGGGCCTCGGGGCGGTCGAAGAGCCAGAAGCAGATGCCCAGGGCGAACATGTTCTTGCACTTGACCACGGCCTTGTTGTCGAGTCCCGTCTCCTTGAGCGCCTCGCGTGTGAGGGTGGTGATGTCGGGGATCACGACATTATAATCGTCGAGCTTGAGCTCGGCGAGCGGGTCGAGCGTCGCGAAACCGGCCTTTTTGAGGTGCTCCTCGGTGAGCGAGTCGCCGTCGAGGATCACCGTGGCACCCGCCTTGAGCCACTTGCGGTTGGCCTTGAGCGCGGCGGGGTTCATCGCGACGAGCACGTCGCAGTAGTCGCCCGGGTTGAGCGCGCGGCGGTTGCCGAAGTGTACCTGGAATCCCGAGACGCCGGCGACGGTGCCCTGCGGGGCGCGGATCTCGGCGGGGTAGTCGGGGAAGGTCGAAATGCCGTTTCCCAACAACGCGGAGGTGTCGGAAAAGAGCGTGCCCGTGAGCTGCATGCCGTCGCCCGAGTCGCCCGAAAAGCGGATCACGACGTCCTGCAGTTCTTGTACGGATTTGTTTTCCATGTCTTAATTTATGATTTTAAGTTGGTTTTGTCTAAACGTACACAAAGGTAAAAATTTATTGTTAGATTATTCACAGCAGGGCGAAAATTTTTGGCGACCGGCCGCGGGCCGCTTCCGGAAGCGGCGGCGACCGGTTTGGGCCGGTCGGGATTCCGCCCGAAAACGGGGCCGGGCCGGCCTGGCGCTCGAGGGAAGGACATTGCCATTTGTGCCGGCTGTTTGTGTCGACGGACGTGTGTCGGTGGTTCGTCGGAACCGTGCGGGCCGCAACTCCGGCACCTGCGGGTCGCGCCGCCCGGTAGTTTGTTTGCTGCGTTTTGCCGTATATTCGGTTCGTCGGAACCGTGCGGACCGTGAGCTTTCGGGTAGCCTGCGGCTTTTCAAGCCGCACAGCCCGCAGCCGCCCCGGGCGGAGGGCTGTTTTTGTCGCTGTCGCTCCGCAACCGCCTCCGCCGGCTCCGGGCTGACTGCCCGCTCAATTCGGCTCCTTGGGCCGTGCGAGCCGCGCTGCCCGGTAATCTGTTTGCTGTGTTTTGCCGTATATTCGGCTCCTTGGAGCCGGCGGGCCGCAGCCTCCTCCCGGCGAAGGCCCGCAACTTCGCCTGGGGCTTGTTGAGGGACTTCGCAGGCTGCGCCCCGCAGTCGACGATAGGCGACCGTGAGACAGGCAGTCCGCAGCCGCTCCGATTCTTCTCGCGCAGACCCGAAAAGCCGCCTCCGCCGGCCGCGGACTGCAAGATATGTCCGGAAAACACCGCTCCGTCCCGAAAAAAAAGAGGCCCCGAACATGTCGGGGCCTGCCTGAATGGCTGACGGGCGGGCCGAAAAGCCCGGCAAGCGTTTATTCCAGCCGAAGCCGGTCGCTGTTCCACTCGCCGCCGGCCTCGGGGTAGACCATCGGGCGGGTTTCGTCCTCGCGCTTGAGCGCGAGGTAGCTCTCATAGAGGCAGATTCCGTTGGCTGCGTTGCGGGCGATGATGAAGGCGACCACCGAAGGGTGGCGCTTGACGGCGTGGTAGCTGCGCTGCGTGCGCTCGGCGAAGGCCTCCTTCCAGGCCGGATCGTTGGCCGGGGCCCCGTCGATGCGGCGCGACTCGCCGCCGTTGCGTCCGTCTACGGGAGCCGCCGCCACGACATAGAGCCCGATGGTGTCGCACATCGTGTAGAAAGCCTGTGGTACGCTCCCGGGGGCAAGGACGACGGCGTTGCGGCCCGCCTCGCGTGCGGTGGCGAGCTGTTCGGCCGTGGCCTCGCCCGTGAGCGATGCGGGCCGCAGCGTCACGGGCTGCTCGTTGACGTACAGCTGTCCGTCGCGGAGCGTTACGCTGCGGAAACCCGGACGGAACTCCGTATATTCGTCGTAGCGCCCCTCGTGCTGCGTCTTGAGCCGCAGGGTGTAGCGGTGGGGATGCTCGGCGCTCCAGAGCGAGTCGGCGGGCAGGTGGGCCAGAAACCGCACCGTATCCTCGCGGCGCATGTCGAGCGTGACGTCGCGGTGGCCGGTCGCGGCGACGACGCCGGAGGGCGAGAGCAGTTCGTACCACAGACGCGAGGTGCGGGGGTTGAGCGCCTCGCTCTTGACCACGACGGCGACCTCGGCCGTAAAGTCGCTTTCGTCGGCCGCGCGCCAGGTTTTGGTCAGCACGTCGCGCACGTGGAGCGTGGGCTGGCTCAGCACCGTGACGGCCCCCACGGCGGGCCGGGCGGCACCTTCCTTCCAGCTCTCGATACGGCGCAGCGCCGGGGTGTCGCGCAGACTGACGGTCACCTCGTTGCGCCCTTCGCGTACCGCACGCGTGACGTTGACTTCGGCGGGCGTGTTGCCGTCGGCGACGTAGGCCACCGTGCGGCCGTTGACCAGGATGTCGTAGTCCGACGAGGCCGATTCGATGCGCAGCAGCACCTGGCGGTTGGCCCAGGCGAAGGGGACGGTGAAGGGGGCCGTGAAGGCGCCGTCGTGCTGCGTCCATTCGCCGACACTGCGCATGTAGGCGTTGTCGCCCCGCATCGAGTCGGCTGCGAGCGCGGCCGAGGGGGCGGGGTAGAGCGTGCCGCGCGACGGCTGGATAGTGCGCGACGGAAGCTGTCCGGCGGCGGAACCTGCGCCGCACGCGAGAAAGAGCAGAATCGCAAGGAGGAATCTCATGGTTTTTCCGGTTGTTTGACTTCTTCGGATATACGCAGTCGGGGCGGAAACGGGCCGACGCTTGGTTCTGCGCCCGACTTTTCGTGTATTGGATTTCATCGAATATACTTCCGCTCGGTAAAAACCGAATCAGTTTGGTTTTTACCCTCGCTTATTCGTATATTTGATTTCATCGAATATACTCCCGGCTCGGCAAAATGCAAATAAATTTGCTTTTGCGCTCGCCTTATTCGTATATTTGCCGATAAAGATACGTTATTTTTTTCAAACGGACGCATGTCATTGTTTCCCCGGCTCAATTTCCCTGCCATAAAGCTCCGCGCGCGACGGCGCGACGACGGGGTGGAAGTGTGGTGCGACAACCGCGGTGCGTGGCTCGTGCTGACGCCCGAGGAGTGGGTGCGCCGCCACCTGGTGGCCTATCTGACAGACGGTTGCGGAGCCCACCCGATGCGGATCGTCGAGGAGTACGCCGTGCGGCTCAACGGTCAGACGCAGCGCGCCGACGCGGTGGTCGTGGGCGACGACGGGCGGCCGCTGCTCGTCGCCGAGTGCAAGGCCCCCGGCGTGGGGATCGACCGTCAGGCGCTGGCGCAGGCCGTGCGCTACAATTCGGTGCTCGGCGCCCGCTACGTGGTGCTCACCGACGGGATGCGCCACTACTGCTACGAACGGCGCGAGGGCGACTATGTGCCGCTCGACGGCTTCCCCCGCCTGGGGTAGATTCCACCGGGGCTGAGGCCGCGCTCCGGGCCTTGTGAAGCGAGGCGGCCCTCCGGCTTTCGCTGTTCCGGCCTCGCCCGTCGATCTTCGGTTTATTGGTGCGCAGCCTGTCGGCGATGCGAAATGCCTCTCCTTGCGCCGGCCCGGCTTCCTACAGATTCGGAAAGTGTTTTTCGACGTAGGCGAGGAACTGCTCCTTGTAGTTCTCGCCCACGGGGACGTACTCCGAATTGTTGAGGTAGACGCGGCCGCGGGCATAACCCGTGATACAGCGCAGGTTGACGATGTAGGAGCGATGGACGCGCAGGAACATCTCCGCGGGGAGCGACGCCTCCATGTTCTTCAGGCGGAAGAGCGTGGTGATGGTCGTGCCGTCGGCCAGGTGCAGCCGCACGTATTCGCTCTCGCTCTCGATGTAGACGATGTCGGCGATGCGCACCAGCGAGGTCTTGTAGTCGGCCTTGACCGAGATGTATTCGCGGTCGCGGGGCAGCGCCTCGGCGGGGGCGGTGTCGGCGCTCTGACGCTGGCTGTTGCGCAGCTCGTAGAGCGAGTTGGCCTTGGCGGCCGCCCGGCTGAAGTCGGCGAACGAGATCGGTTTGAGCAGGTAGTCGACGGCATCGAGCCGGAACCCTTCGACAGCATAGTCGGAGTAGGCCGTGGCGAAGATCACCATGGGGCGCGCGACGAGCGTGCGGACGAAATCCACGCCGTTCAGGTCGGGCATGTCGATGTCGCAGAAGATCAGGTCGACGGCCGTCGTGGCCAGCAGCTGCTGCGCTTCGAGGGCGTTGTTGCACGCCCCGGCCAGTTCGAGGTAGGGCGTTTTGCCGATGTAGGAGGTCAGCTGACGCAGCGCGAGGGGCTCGTCGTCGATGGCGATACACTTAAGCATGGAGTGCGGGAATTACGAGTTTGACGGTGAACCGCTCCGCGTCGTCGTCGATCCGGAGCGAATAGTTCTGCTCGCCGTAGATCAGCGCCAGCCGCTTGCGGACGTTGTCCAGACCGATGCCCGGCCGGTGGCCCGGCGTGCGCGGCGCCCGGCTGTTGGCGATCGTGGCGCTCACGCGTCCGTCGGCGTAGCCGAGCGTGAGGTGGATGAACGAGGGGCGGTTGTAGCTCACGCCGTGCTTGAAGGCGTTCTCCACGAAGACGATGAGCAGCAGCGGCGGGATCGACACCTGCATGGGCAGCCCCTCGGGGATGTCGATGCGGATCTCGACGGCGTCGGTATAGCGGATGCGCATCAGCTCGATGTAGTTGCGCAGGAACTGGATGTCGCGGTCGAGCGTCGTGCGCGCGTGGCCCGAGTCGTAGAGCACGTAGCGCATCATCTTCGAGAGCTCGATCACGGCGCTCTTGGCCGAGTCGGCGTCGATGTCGATCAGCGCGTGGATGTTGTTGAGCGTGTTCATGAAGAAGTGGGGATTGATCTGGTATTTCAGATAATCCATCTCGGCCTGGAGGTTCTGGCGTTTGAGCTCGGTCATGGTCTGCTCGTCGCGGATCGACTGGTAGATGAGCTTGATGCCCATGTTGGCGCCGCACATGAAGATGCCCAGGATGACGTTCCAGTACATCTCCAGGTTGGTGAACGACACGCGGCGCACGACGCCGTCGTCCGCGACCGTCGCGTCGGGCACCTGCCCGGGGAAGAACTCCTCGTAGAGGTAGACCAGCGAGAATACGCCGATAACGAGGAGCAGCACGCCGGCGAGGTACTTGCCGTATTTGCGGCGCAGCATCAGGCGCGGGGCGAGGTAGCCGTTGTGCAGCAGGAAGATGATGAAGTAGGGGGCGATCTGGCGCCAGGCGATGAGCACCTTCTCGAAGTTGACGTGCATCTCGGCCATCATCTGCGAGTTGAGCACCGGCACGAGGATGATGGCCAGCCAGGTCATCACGTAGAGCAGGTTTTCGCCGATCGTCTGTTTTTTCTGGATTTTCATGAAGCAAAGTTAGCAAAAACCGGCTACAATTTCGCGCGAGATGCCGTTAACCTGCTTTTCGGGACGCTCCGATACCGTGCGATGACGGCCGGTTCCGGCATATCGGGGCGAGCGCCGCCCGTCGGATTTCGCCGCCGCCGGCTTGCTGCATTCCATCCGTTCCCGCGGACTTTTAAGAGGATCGTCGCCGAAGCCGACATATCCTCCTTCGTCCGCCCCGCGCTTCTCCGGCGTGCGGGTGCTATTTGTTGAGCAGCTGGGGCGCGTAGAGGTAGCGCTTGATACTGCGCTTGGGGGTCTTCTCGAACTCGGTGGGGTAGAGTATTACCTCGGCGACCCGCTCGTAGGCGGCGAGCTGGGTGTTGAGCTCCTGGAGGTTGCGCTGCATGATGGCGGGCAGCTCCTCCTTGTCGACCCCTTCGGCCTCGGCCTGCTCGTAGTCGGGCACCACGAGGGCCTTCAGCCTCCCGCCTCCCGCGTCGAGCACGAGCGATTCGAGTACCAGATACATGTTGTTGAGCCTATCCTCGATCTCCTCGGGGTAGATGTTCTGCCCGTTGCCCGAGAGGATCATGGTCTTCGACCGGCCGCGGATGTAGAGCGTACCGTCGGGGTCCATCGTGCCCATGTCGCCCGTGTGGAGCCAGCCGTCGGCGTCGAGGACCTTCCGCGTGTCGCGCTCGTTCTTGTAATAGCCCGTCATGACGTGCTCGCCGCGCACGAGGATCTCGCCGGCCGTGTTTTCGGGGTCGGACGAGTCGATGCGCACGTCGAGCAGGCCGGCGAGATAGCGGCCGCACGAACCCGGCTTGAACTCGTTGTCGGGGGCGAAGCTGATGAGCGGGGCGCACTCGGTCATGCCGTAGCCGATGGTGATCGGGAAGCGGATCTTCATGAGGAACGACTCGGTCTCCTGGTTCATCGGCGCGCCGCCGACGATGAAGATCGAGACGTTGCCGCCGAAGGCGTCCATGAGCTTCTTGCGGATCACCGAGTAGATGGCCGTGTTGACGAGCGGAATCTTCATGGCGATCGACATGGGGCCCTTCTCCAGCAGCGGGAGCACCTGCTTGCGGTAGACCTTCTCGAGGATCATCGGCACGCAGCAGATGATGGTGGGCTGGACCGAGGCCATCGCCTCCAGCAGGATCTTGGGCGAGGGGATGCGGCCCAGCAGCGTGATGTGGCCGCCGACGGCCAGCGGCGCCAGGAAATCGAAGGCGCAGCCGTAGGCGTGGGCCAGCGGCAGGAACGAGAGCGTGCGGCCGCCGCGCTGGAAGTAGCACTGCCCGGTCTGGGTGTTGAGGGCCGAGCGGGCGAAGACGACGTTGCCCGTGAGGTTGTTGACCGTGAGCATCACCCCCTTCGAATAGCCCGTGGTGCCCGACGTGTAGTTGAGCAGGCAGACGCGGTCGTTGGGGATCTCGGGGTAGCGGATGTCGTTGACGCTGAAGCCGCGGGGATAGGCCGCGCGGTAGTTCTTGAGGATGTTCTTCTGGTAGCGGGTCAGCCGGTCGCCCTCGCGCTCGAAGACCGCGTGGAAGTCGGTGAGCGAGAAGACCGCCTCGACGCGGTGGATCTGCTCCTCCTCGATCACGTCCCAGAAGTTGTCGCCCAGGAAGAGCAGCCGGCTCTCGGAGTGGTTGATGATGTGGACGATGTCGGTGGGGGTGAAGTCCTGGAGGATGGGGACGATGACGGCTCCGTAGGTGATCGTGGCGATGTAGGTGATGCACCAGCGGGGGTTGTTGCGCCCGATCAGGGCGATCCTGTCGCCGGGGACGATGCCCGCCTTGTCGAAGAGCAGGTGGAGTTTGGCGATCTCCTTCGCCATCTCGTAGTAGGAGAAGGTCTCGCCCTTGAAATAGTCGGTCAGGGCCGACATTTCGCGGTTTTCGCGGAAACTCGCTTCGTAGATTCGGATCAGGTTGTCCTGTAACATGGGCGTGGGGGTTATCCGTAAGGGCGGCGGCCGCCGCGGTTTATGCTTCGGGCTGTCCGGGAGGCGTCGTGTCGTCGTGGGGAACGCCGACGCGGCGCGGGCGCCAGATGTAGATCTTCGACTCGGTGCCGGCGCGCAGCCGCTCGATGTTCTTGCGGTGGGTGTAGAGGAGCAGCACGGCGACGATGAACGAGAAGGCGACGAAGGGCCATACGTGGTTGACCTTCGGCGAGATGAGCGTGAAGACGGGGAAGCTGCACCCGGCGATCATCGACGAGAGCGAGACGTAGTGGGTGGTCATCAGCACCAGGAACCACACGCCGAAGCAGAGCAGCACGAGCGGTGCGTTGACCCCCATGATGGCGCCCACGAGCGTGGCGACCCCCTTGCCGCCGCGGAACCCGGCGAAAACGGGGAAGATGTGGCCCAGCACGGCGGCGAAGACCGCGGCGAAGCGCAGCGCATAGAACCAATCCTCGTTGGCGCCTCCCTCGAAGAGGCTGGTGTATTTCGCCAGGTCGATGATCGTCACGGCGACGAAGCCCTTGAGCATGTCGAGCCCGAAGACGGGCAGCGCGGCGCGGCGGCCCAGCACGCGCAGCATGTTGGTCGCTCCGGCGTTCTTCGAGCCGTGCTCGCGGATGTCGATGCCGTAGTATTTCTTGCCGATCCACACGGCGCTCGGGATCGACCCGAGCAGATAGGCCACCACGAGCATCGAAACGAGGATGGAGTATGTCAGTATCATTTTTTTTCGTCGGTTTGTCGGCGCCCGGCGCGAAGGCGTGCGTGCGGGTCGGCGGGCGCCGTGTTTAACTATTTGCAAATATAGGAAAAATAATCGGCCCGGCAAGCGCCGACGGCGCCGAATGCGCTTTCCGGTATGCCGGATCGCTCTTATACCCAGCTTTTTTAGGGGGGGGTATTTTTTTTGACCAAAAAGGTGTGTTTAAAGAAAAAAAGTTTTATCTTTGAAAAATAGAACCCGACTGTTTAATTAAAAACGTTAAAAACTGCCTATGAGAATTACCCATCATTAGATCTCGGAAACAGCTTTAACTTTACCAATTCACCTAATTTTAAAATGCAATGAAACAAAAATCGATGAGTTTTTATGCTCTCTGCCGCAATCTGCTCGTGGCCGTCGCTCTGTTCGTAGCGACCGCAGCCTCGGCGCAGTCGCTGGTAGTGAAGGGTACGGTCGTCGACTCCGAAGGCAATGCGCTCCCGGGCGCATCGGTCATCGTTCCCGGAACGACCAACGGTGTCACCGCCGACGTGAACGGCGCTTTCTCCATCTCGGTGAAGCCCAACTCCATTATCGAGGTGTCGTTTATCGGCTACGTACCTCAGACCGTAGAGATCGGGGCGAAAGTTCCCCCCCCCCGTCACGGTCACGCTTCTTGAAGATTCTCAAGCAATTGGCGAGGTCGTTGTAACGGCCCTCGGTATTTCGCGCGAGAAGAAGACCCTGGGTTACGCCATCCAGGAGGTCAAGGGCGAGTCGCTCGTCCAGGCGCGCGAGACCAACATCACGAACGCACTGACCGGTAAGATCGCCGGTGTCCAGATCATCCGTTCGAGCAACGGTCCTGCCGGATCGTCGAAAATCCAGCTTCGCGGTAACAACTCGCTTACCGGTCTCAACCAGCCTCTTATCGTCATCGACGGTACCCCGATGGATAACTTCATCGGTGCGTCGAATAACGACTTCTGGAATCCTTCGGCCGATATGGGTAACGGTCTGCAGGATATCAACCCCGAGGACGTCGAGTCGATGTCGGTGCTGAAGGGCGCCTCGGCCGCCGCACTCTACGGTTCGCGCGCCGGTAACGGTGTCATCCTCATCACCACCAAGAAGGGTCGTGAAAATCCCGGTCTGGGTATCACGATCGGCGGTTCGGTGGCCGCTACCACCACCTTCATGCGTCCCGATCACCAGACCATCTTCGGCCAGGGTTCGACGGGCGCTTACGACAGCCAGTCGGGTTCGAGCTGGGGTCCCAAGATCGAGGGTCAGGAGTATACGCGCTGGGATGGCACCACGGGCCATATGCGCTACTACGACAGCCTCGAAAACTACATGGACACGGGCGTCAACCTCCAGGGCAACATCACCTTCCAGCAGCAGTACGGCAAGACGTCGATCTATTCGTCGCTGACCCGCATGAACGACCAGAGCCAGACTCCGGGCGCCGAGCTGCGTCGTACGAACCTCATGCTCCGCGGTACGTCGACCTTCGGTAAGGACGACCGCTGGACCTTCGACGCCAAGGTACAGTATATCCGTGCCAAGGCCAACAACCGTCCCGTGTCGGGTGCCAACGCCAGCAACATGTCGCGTGCGTTCTACACCTATCCCACGTCGCTCGACGTGACGGAGTTCCGCAATCCGCTGGATGCTTCGGGCAACATGTCCTACTACAACCCCGACGCCAACAACCCCTACTGGATGCGCAAGTACAACCTCAGCGACGACGCCCGCGATCGTTTCCTGATGAACGCATCGATCAAGTACCGCTTCACCGACTGGCTCGACGCCGAGCTGCGTGCCGGTAGCGATATGTACTTCACCGAGACCACGTCGCACCTCTACGGCGGTAACAAGAACCTCCAGATGAACGGTCGTTACTCGATCGGCGAGAGCCGCTTCTTCGAGAACAACTACTCGTTCCTCCTCTCGGCCAAGAAGGACAACATCTTCGGCGAGTGGGGCGGTGCCCTGACCTTCGGCGGCAACCTCATGGAGCGCGAGAGCCGCGGCCTGTCGTCGAGCAACACGCTCAACGTCCGCGACCTGTTCGACCTGAACAACGGTACGTCGAAGCCCGGCGTGAGCGAGAGCTACTCGCACCGCAAGATGAACTCGCTCTACGGTACGGCCCAGATCAACTACGGCGGCTGGATCTTCCTCGACGCCACCTTCCGCAACGACTGGACCTCGACCCTGTCGAAGGCCAACCGTTCGTTCTTCTATCCCTCGGTTTCGCTTTCGTGGGTGCTGAGCGACATGATCAACAAGTACGGCAACATGCCCGACTGGATCACCTACGCCAAGGTGCGCGCATCGTACGCCCAGGTGGGTAACGACATGGATCCCTACCAGCTCTACAACACCTACAGCGTGGGTCAGGACTACTTCGAGCGTCCGACGGCCAGCGAGAGCGGTTCGGTGAAGTTCGATGCCAATGTCAAGAACGAGCTCATCAAGTCGTGGGAGGCCGGTTTCGAGATCAAGTTCTTCGACAACCGACTGGGTATCGACTTCGCATACTACAAGTCCAACGCCACCAACCAGCTCATCAACCTGCCGATGAACCAGCTTTCGGGTTACGGTTCGAAGAAGGTCAATGCCGGTAACATCCAGAACGAGGGTATCGAGATCATGCTCAACGCGACGCCCGTCCGTTCGGAGAACTTCACCTGGCGCACCAACTTCAACATCGCCCACAACGAGAACAAGATTCTCGAGCTGGCCGACGGCGTGGAGCGCTATTCGCTCGGCGGTTTCGACAACCTGAACGTCTATGCGATGGTCGGCGGCGATTACGGTGAAATCTACGGTACGAAGTTCGCCCGCGTGGACGACGAGAACAGCCCCTACTACGGTCAGCTCGTGCTCAACTCGTCGGGTCTGCCGACGGCCACCGGCGCCCAGTACCTCGGTACGCAGCAGGCTTCGGCCAACCTGGGCTGGACCAACGAATTCTCGTGGAAGAACCTCTCGTTCGCATTCCAGATCGATGCCCGCGTAGGCGGTAAGATCTTCTCGGGTACGCAGCAGATGATGCAGTCGGCCGGTACGGCAGCCTGCACCGTCGTGAACGGCGCCCGTGAGGAGTTCGTCGTGCCGGGTGTCTACAAGGACGGCGACGGCAACTACGTGGTCAACGAGAACAAGGTGACGCCGCAGCAGTACTGGAGCGCCGTGTCGGGTACGGGTAACCTCGGTATCGGCGAGGCCAACCTCTACGATGCGACCAACGTCCGTCTGCGTAACCTTTCGATCAACTACTCGCTGCCCAAGCGTCTGCTGGCCCGCACGCGCGTCTTCCAGTCGATCAAGGTCGGCTTCTCGATGACGAACGTCTGCATGATCTACAGCGCTATGCGCGGTCTCGACCCCGAGTCGGTATACGCCACCTCGACCAACGCAACCGGTTTCGAGTACGGTTCCATCCCGACGTCGCGCAGCTATGTATTCAACATTTCGCTCGGATTCTAATAAACGAAACATTCTATGAAAAACAACATGATAAAATTCGCAGCCGTCGCCCTGGCTTCCGCATCGCTTGCGCTGTCCGCCTGCTCGGACTTCGACGAGATCAACGAGAAGCCGATGGTTGCCGGTGTGCTCCAGACGAAGCCTTATTATGCGCTCAATCAGGCATTCAAGGGCTATATGCAGGAGCCTTACTACGGTGAGCGTACCTGGATCCTCAGCTGGGCGGTTTATGCCCGTTTCAACGGTTTCGACAACTACGGTATCCTGACCGGCGACTACAGCGACGAGTGGAACGGCGGTACGTACGGTCTGATCGCCAACAGCATCAAGGGAGCCGTCGTGGCCATGAATCTGGTCGACGAGCACCTCGCTGCCGGTACCACCGAAACCGAGGAGAAGTTCCTCCCCAACCTCAAGCTCTTCGCCCGCATCTGGCGTGTCATGGCGATGGCCGATTTCACCGACTGCTTCGGCCCGATGCCCATCGACGGCTTCCAGGGCGAGAACCCCGAGTTCAAGAGCGTGGAGGAGGTTTATGCCTATCTTTATAAGGAGCTGGCCGAGGTGATTCCCGCTATCGACGTCAACGTCGTACCGACGGACGACCAGGCCAAGTGCGATCCGGCGTTCAAGTACGATGCCGCCAAGTGGAAGAAGTTCGGTATCTCGCTGTGGATGCGTCTGGCGATGCGTCTGTCGGAGGTGGCTCCCGCAACGGCTCAGGCCGAGTTCGAGAAGGCCGTGGCTGCCGGCAGCGGTATTCTGACCGGTGACGAGGCATTCTGCATTCAGGAGGCTCCGGGTGCTACGTGGGACGACTATACGCCGGTTTACGGCCGCGGTTACCGTCTGTCGGTTTCGGCTACGTTCACCAACCTGACGACCAACCTCGGTGTGGCTTCGGAGAAGGTGCTGGCCGATCCGGGCAAGGCCCTCTATACGGCTCCCGACGTCAATCGTTACAAAGCGCATATCAAGGATGCCGACTACCTCGGCAAGCGCTTCCAGGATCACTACGAGCTCAACACCGACAACCCGACGCAGGCGTTCTTCCTCGACGGTATTCCCGCCAACATCGATCCCCGTGCGTTCGTTTACTACTATCTCCCGGGCGATAACGAGAACCGCATCGAGTCGGGATACTATCCGACGCTGGGCAACATCAAGGCGCCGATCACCGAGTACATGTACGACACCAATGCCGAGGGCAAGGACGATAAATCGCTGCTGCCCAAGACCAAGACCGACATCTCCTATGCCTGGAACGGTTATACGAACTGCTTCGTCATGGATGATATCGCCATCGGTTACAACGGTATTATCTGGAACGGCACGTCGATGACCACTGTCGGCGGATGCTTCCCCGCTCTGGACGACAAGTTCCGCAACGGTAAGACGCAGGGCCGTATCTTCTTCGGTCCGTGGGAGACCTATTTCCTGATCGCAGAGGCTGCCGTCCGCGGCTGGAATGCCGGTATGACGGCCGAGGCCGCCTACAACGCCGGTATCAAGGTCAGCCTGGAGTACCACGGTATGGGCGACTTCTATGCCGACTACATCGAGTCGGAGAGCTACAACCGCGTAGGTACGTCGGTGAAGTTCTCGCACACGACCGAGCCCGTGGCTACCGCCATGAAGTATGTCGACGGTTACACCGGCAACGAGGGTACGTGGACCTACGAGTTCCCGAAGGCTGCCAACACGCTCTATGCCAAGGTGGCCAGGACCCCGGCGCTGAACGACCAGCTGACGAAGATCATCACCCAGAAGTATATCGCCAATACGCCTTGGCAGGCTCTGGAGTGCTGGTCGGATCACCGTCGTCTCGGTCTGCCGTTCTTCGAGATTCCCTCGTCGTCGGTTGCGATGAATACGATGCCCGAGTGGACGAAGGAGTCGTACAAGAGCGCACAGAAGCCCGGTTACTTCTATCAGCGTATGAAGTATCCTTCGAGCCTGAACAACGCCGACCCCAAGGAGTATGAGCATGCCGTAGAGCTGCTCGGCGGCGTGGACGAACCTGTAACCCCCATCTGGTGGGCGATCGGCGGTCATTAGTAGACTTGCTGTTACGCGTTGCGTGCGTGGCCCGCGGATCCGGAAGGATCCGCGGGTTTTTTTATCGCGAACTCGGCGTCGTGGGGCATACTCCGGCTGCGCCCAAGATACTCCGTCTCGGCAGAAGCAAGCGGAACGCTTGATTATGCCGAGACTTTTCGTATCTTTACACCACCAACCCGAATCAAGATGAGAAAAAATCGACTTCTCGGATCGCTCCTCGCGCTCCTCTGCACCCTGGGCGGCATCGTCGCGGCCGGGGCTGCCTCTACCAATCCCAAACCCTTCGTCATTCCCGAACTCAAGGAGTGGCGGGGCGCCGCGGGCGACTTCGTCCCTTCCGCCGCGATGCGCATCGTCTGCGGCGACGATGCCGCGCAGCAGCACGTGGCGCGCGAACTGGCCGCCGACTGGGCCGAACTGTTCGGCAGCCGCCCCGAGGTGACGGCGGGCCGCGCGGCCAAGGGCGATATCGTGCTCGCGCTCAAGGCCGACAAGAACCTCGGCGATGAGGGCTACGCCATCCGCATCGGCGACCGCGTGACCGTGACGGCCCCCACCGCAAAGGGGCTCTACTGGGCCACGCGCACGCTGTTGCAGCTGGGCGAGCAGACGCCCGACCGCCGCATGCCGCAGGGCGAGCTGCGCGACTGGCCCGACTACGGGCTGCGCGGGCTGATGATCGACTGCGGCCGCAAGTTCATCCCCATGCCGTTTCTGCGCGACTGGGTCAAGATCTTGGCCTACTACAAGATGAATGCCTTGCAGATCCATCTCAACGACAACGGGTTCAAGCAGTATTTCGGCAACGACTGGGACAAGACCTACGCGGCGTTCCGCCTCGAATCGGAGACCTTCCCCGGTCTCACGGCCCGCGACGGCAGCTACTCCAAGCGCGAATTCATCGATCTGCAACATCTGGCCGCCGACCGCTGCGTGGAGATCATCCCCGAGATCGACGCCCCGGCCCATACGCTCGCCTTCAGCCACTACCGGCCCGAGCTGGGCAGCAAGGAGTACGGCATGGACCACATGGATCTGTTCAACCCCGAGACCTACCGGTTCCTCGACGCGCTCTTCGAGGAGTACCTCGCGGGCGACGAGCCCGTCTTCGTCGGGCCGCGCGTCCATATCGGTACCGACGAGTACTCGAACAAGGACCCCGAGGTGGTGGAGAAGTTCCGCGCCTTCACCGACCGCTATATCCGCTATGTCGAAGGCTTCGGCAAGCAGGCCTGCGTGTGGGGCTCGCTCACCCACGCCAAGGGCGAGACGCCGGTGAAGGTCGACGACGTGGTGATGCACGCCTGGTCGAACGACTATGCCGACCCCAGGGCGATGGCCGACCTGGGCTACAAACTCGTGAGCATCCCCGACGGCTACCTCTATATCGTGCCCGCCGCGGGTTACTACTACGACTACCTCGACACGCGGGCGCTCTACGACGAGTGGACCCCTGCCAACGTCAACGGCGTGCGGTTCGCGGAGCGCGACCCGGCGATCCTGGGCGGCATGTTCGCCGTGTGGAACGACCACTGCGGCAACGGCATCTCGACGCGCGACATCCACGACCGCCTCTATCCGGCCGTGCAGACCCTCGCGGTGAAGATGTGGTCGGGCGCCGACGCCACGACCCTTCCCTTCGATGCGTTCGACCGCCTGCGCGCGGGGCTCTCGGAGGCCCCGGGCGTCAACCTCGCCGGCCGCATCGGCGACGGGCCGGGCGTGGTCTACAAGGCCCCGGCGGTGGCTCCCGGCAGCCGCACGCCCCACCGCGAGGCGGGCTACGGCTACCGCGTGGAGTTCGACCTCGACTGTGCGGCCGAGGAGCCCGGGACGGTGCTGTTCCGCTCGCCCGCCGCGGTGTTCTACCTCGCCGATCCCGTGCGCGGCATGCTGGGCTTCGCGCGCGACGGCTACCTCAACACGTTCTCCTACAGGCCCCTGCCGGGCGAGCGGGTGCGCATCGGCGTCGAGTGCGACAACCGGGCGACGCGCCTCTACGTCGACGGCCGTCTGGTCGACGAGCTCGACATCCGCACGCTGTGGCACAACGAGGGCAAGGCGCGCATGCGCGACGTGCGCACGCTGGCCTTCCCGCTGGCCGAGGCGGGCGACTTCCGCAGCCGCGTGTCGAATCTGGAGGTGCACCGGCTGAAATAGCGGACGCCAGCGCTCCGACGACGGACGCACTCCTCGCGCGAGGGGTGCGTCCGCTTGCGTTTGCGCCCGATTTTTCGTATCTTTGGCTTCGCCTTAGATACTTTCGCTCGGCAAAAAGCAAGCGAGCTTGCTTTTTACCCTCGCTTATTCGTATCTTTGACTTCGGCTACGCCTCGTCTTAGATACTCTCGTTCGGCAAAGTGCAAACAAGTTTGCGTTTGCCCTCACTTATTCGTACCTTCGACCGCGCATTGTCCCGTCACCAACCGATCCGCAATATGATGTTACGTAATCTTCTCCTCTTTTCCTGGGTGCTGGCCGTCGCCTGCCCCGCAGCGGCCCGTCCGCTCCGCGATGCGCGCTCCGAACGCGCGCGAACGGAGACCGCCTCTTCCTCCGCGGCCGTCGCTTCCGCCGTTGCCTCCTCCGCCACGGATGCCGCGGATGCCTCCGCGGCCCCGTCCGCTTCGCGGGAGCTGCGCGTGCTCCAGCTCAATATCTGGCACGATGCCTCGGCCGTGCCGGGCGGTTTCGAGGCGCTGGTCGACCAGATCATCGCCACCGACGCCCACATCGTCTCGCTGTGCGAGGTCTCGAACCACGACGGGGTGACCTGCGACCGGCTGGTCGAGGCGCTCGGCTGTCGCGGGCAGAAATGGTACGGCGCCTCGGGCAGCTGCTCGGGGGTGCAGGGCACCGACGTCTGCGTGGTGTCGCGCTATCCGATCGTGGAGTGCCGCAACGGGCTCGCGACGATCTCGGGCGGTGTCGACACCAAGGTGCGCATCGACGTCGACGGCTGCGACGTGGTGATCTATCCCGCGCATCTGGACTATACCCACTACGCCTGCTATCTGCCGCGCGGTTACGACGGCGTCACGTGGAAGCGGCTGGAGACCCCGGTCGCGGATACGGAGGCCATCGTGCGGATGAACCGGGGTTCGACGCGCGACGAGGCCATCCGGGCGTTTCTCGCGGAGGCCTCGGGCGAGAAGGCCGACCTGGTGCTGCTGGCCGGCGATTTCAACGAACCCTCGCA
Organism: uncultured Alistipes sp.; assembly: GCA_947364365.1. Lineage (GTDB taxonomy): Bacteria > Bacteroidota > Bacteroidia > Bacteroidales > Rikenellaceae > Alistipes. The sequence goes on along the minus strand of CANASP010000002.1, from coordinate 17,105 downwards.
TCTCGACTGGACCGACGCCACGCGCTCGCTGTGGGACCACGGCGGCTGCATCGTCCCGTGGGACTGCTCGGTGCTGCTCTACGGGGGCGGTTTCCGCGATGCCTACCGCGCGGTCCATCCCGACCCGGTGACCCATCCGGGCTTCACCTATCCGTCGGACAACGCCGCGAAGGAGCCCCGCGATCTGACGTGGGCCCCCGAGGCCGACGAGCGCGACCGCATCGACTTCGTCTACTACCTCGCGGGCGGCGCCTTCCGTCCCCGGCGCGCTGCGGTCGTGGGGCCCCGCTCGTCGATCGTGCGGTGCGGGCGCGCGGAGGAGCGGAGCCGCGATAAGTTCGTCGAACCCGCAGGCGACGGAACGTGGCCGACGGACCACAAGGGGGTGCTCGTGACCTTCCGCCGGGTGCGGCGATAGCCCGCCGGGGCGGATATCGGACGGCTCGCATCGGAATGCGGGCCGTTCTGCCCTCCTTATTTTTCGGGATCTCGCTTTTTATTGCTAACTTTGTTGCTCGAATACGAAATCGTATGGATACTAAAACACTGTCGATGCTCGAACCGATGGGCTCGTGGGCCTGGTGGCGCTCGTGGTTTCTCATCATCCTGGGCTGCTCGGTCATGGGCGCGGGCTTCGTGCTCTTCATCAACCCCTACAACTTCGTCCCGGGCGGCGTCTACGGTCTGGGCATCGTCCTGCACAACATCTTCCCCTCGATCCAGGTGGGTACGTTCGGCTACATGTTCGACATCCCGCTGATGCTCGTGGCGCTGCTCGTCTTCGGCGGGCAGTTCGGCGCCCGCACGGTCGTCGCGGCGCTCTACACGCCCGGCTTCATGAACGTGCTCACGCAGCTCATCTACCCCGATGCCGCGGCCGTCGAGAGCCTCGATCCGGCGCTCATGCTGGGCGGGCGGCTCGACCTGTCGAACGACCTGCTGCTCACGTGCCTCATGGCTGCGGTGACGGTGGGCGTGGGCCAGGGCATCGTCGTCAGGCAGCAGGCCACCACGGGCGGCACGGACATCGTGGGGATGCTCCTGCAGAAGTTCTGCGGCATCAAGTTCTCCACGGGCATCTTCCTGGCCGACGGCGCCGTGGTGCTGTCGGGTCTGGTGGTCATCGGTTTCGGACTGGGCACGGGCGAGGCGGCCCCCGAGGGGTGGATGCTGACGCTCTACTCGCTGCTGACGATCTACGCCTCGTCGCGCGTGGTGGCCTACATGCTCGACGGCGCGTCGTACGACAAGCTGCTCTTCATCATCAGCGACAACCACGAGGAGCTCCGCCGCTTCATCATCGAGGACCTCGACCGCAGCGCCACCTACATCCGCTCGCGGGGCATGTACACCGGCACGTCGCGCGACATGATCTTCCTGGTGGTGAGCCGCAAGGAGGTGCACCAGGTCCAGCACAAGATCAAGGAGATCGATCCGCGTGCGTTCGTCGTCGTCACCGACGCCTACGACACCTACGGCGAGGGCTTCAAACCGCTGCCCGACAAGGATGCCATGCAGGCGGAGTAGGGGCCAACGAAAATTAAGAACCGGGAATTAAAGATCAAGAGTTGGAAATCAATGTCAATACGTTGCGGCCGCTCTCCGGAGCCGGACGCAAACTTTTCATCGAGACCTACGGCTGCCAGATGAACGCGGGCGACACGGAGATCGTCGTCGCGCTCATGCAGCAGGAGGGATACATCTATACCGAGCGGGCGGAGGAGGCCGACGTCATCCTCATCAACACCTGCTCGATCCGCGACAACGCCGAGCAGCGCATCTGGGGCCGCCTGGCCGAGATGAAGCGCCTGCGCAAGGCCCGTCCGGGGCTCGTCGTGGGCATCATCGGCTGCATGGCCGAGCGGCTGCGCGAGCGGCTCACCGAGGGCCCCTCGGCCGTCGACGTCGTGGCGGGCCCCGACGCCTACCGCGACCTGCCGCGCCTGGTGCGCGAGGCCGAGGCGGGCGGCAAGGGGGTCAACGTGCTGCTCTCGACCGAGGAGACCTACGCCGAGATCGCGCCGGTGCGCCTCGACCGCAACGGCGTGAGCGCCTTCGTGGCGATCATGCGCGGCTGCGACAACTTCTGCTCCTACTGCGTGGTGCCCTACACGCGCGGCCGCGAGCGGAGCCGCCCGGCCGAGACCATCCTCGCGGAGGTGCGCTCGCTCTTCGCCAACGGCTACCGCGAGGTGACGCTGCTGGGGCAGAACGTCAACTCCTACCGCACGGGCGACGTCGACTTCCCCGAGCTGCTGCGCCGCGTGGCCGACCTCTCGCCGCTGCTGCGCGTGCGTTTCGCCACGTCGCACCCCAAGGACATGAGCGACCGCCTGCTCGAAGTGATGGCCTCGCGGCCCAACATCTGCCGGGCGATCCACCTGCCGGCCCAGTCGGGCGCCTCGTCGATGCTCGCGCGCATGAACCGCAAGTATACGCGCGAGTGGTACCTCGACCGCGTGGCGGCCATCCGCCGCTACATGCCCGACTGCGCCATCACCACCGACCTGATCGCCGGCTTCTCGGGCGAGACGGAGGAGGAGCACCTCCAGACCCTGTCGCTCATGCGCGAGGTGGGCTACGACTTCGCCTACATGTTCAAGTATTCCGAGCGTCCCGGGACGTTCGCCTCGAAGCACCTGCCCGACGACGTGGACGACGCGGTCAAGTCGCGCCGCCTGCAGGAGATCATCGCCTTGCAGAACGAGCTGGGGCTGGCGAGCAACCGCCGCGACGTGGGCCGCGAGTTCGAGGTGTTGGTCGAGGGCGCCTCGAAGCGTGACGAGGGGCAGCTCTCGGGCCGCACGTCGCAGAACAAGGTGGTGGTCTTCGACCGCGGCGACCACCGGGTGGGCGACTACGTGCGGGTGCGCGTCACCGGCTGCACGGCCGCCACGCTGCTGGGCGAGGAGATCGAGTAATTCACAACCATAAATACATTTTCGCACTATGCGTTTCGACGAACTGGACCTCGAAGATGAGATTCTCGACGGTCTGTACGATATGAATTTCGAAGAGATGACCCCCGTGCAGGAGCACTGCATCCCGGTCATTCTCGAGGGGCGCGACCTGATCGGCTGCGCCCAGACGGGCACGGGCAAGACGGCGGCCTACACGCTGCCGCTGCTCAACCGGCTGCTCGTCGAGGGCAACGAGGCCAACGTGGTGCGGTCGCTTATCATCGTCCCCACGCGCGAGCTGGCGCAGCAGATCGACCAGCAGTTCCAGGGCTTCTCCTACTATGCGCCCATCTCCACGACGGTGGTCTACGGCGGCGGCGACGGCAAGGGGTGGGACCTCCAGAAGAACGGCATGCTGCGCGGCGCCGACGTGGTGATCGCCACGCCGGGCCGCATGATCTCCCACATCCAGAACAGCGGCGTCGACCTCTCGCACGTCGAGTACCTGATCCTCGACGAGGCCGACCGCATGCTCGACATGGGCTTCTCCGACGACATCATGAAGATCGTCTCCTACATGCCCCGCGAGCGGCAGACGATCATGTTCTCGGCTACGCTCCCTCCGAAGATCCGCGAGCTTGCCAAGACCATCCTGCGCGATCCGGCGGAGGTCAACATCGCCATCTCGAAACCCAACGAGGCGATCGACCAGTCGGCCTACGTCTGCTACGAGAGCCAGAAGCTGGGGATCATCCGCGCGATGTTCGCCGAGCCGAGCGATTCGAAGACGATCATCTTCTCGTCGTCGAAGATGAAGGTCAAGGAGCTGGCCCATACGCTCAAGCGCATGAAGCTCGACGTGGCGCCGATGCACTCCGACCTGGAGCAGGCCCAGCGCGAGGAGGTGATGCTCGCCTTCAAGAACAACCGCATCCGGATCCTGGTGGCCACCGACATCGTGGCGCGCGGCATCGACATCGAGGACATCGGGCTTGTCATCAACTATGACGTCCCGCGCGACCCCGAGGACTACATCCACCGCATCGGCCGCACGGCGCGTGCCGCGGCGACGGGTGCCGCCGTGACCTTCGTCAACGAGGAGGAGCAGGGCGCCTTCCACCGCATCGAGAAGTTCATCGAGCGCGAGGTGCGCAAGGCCGACCTTCCCGAAGAGGTGGGCGAGGGGCCGAAATACGCTCCCGACGAGAAGCGCCCCCGCGGCGGCCGCGGCCGCGAACGCAGCAAGGGCGGCGACGGACGGGGCCACGGCCGCGGACGGCGCGACAAGCTGCGCGACCGCGACCGGAGCGGCTCCCGGCGCCCCGACGAGTCTGCCCTCCAGCCGCAGAGCGAGCGCGAGGCCGCCGTCGCCGGACAACCTGCCGTAGCGGGCGCGCCGGCCGAAAACGGCGCCGCTGCGACGGAGGGTGCCAAGCGCCGCCGCCGTCACCGCGGCGGGCGTCGCCACCGCCGCGGCGCTGCGGCCCCGGGCGGCGACGGAACGCCGCAGGGCTCCCCAACCCAGGAATAACCCGAGGCCGGCACTGCCGGCCTCGAAACTATACCGACCTATGAAACGACTGCTGCCGCTCCTTCTGTTCGCGCTCTACGGCGCAACCCTCCGTGCCGCCGTGCCCGAACCGCTGTTGCTGCCCCGACCCGCCGCGGTCGAGACGGGCCGGGGGACCTTCCGCATGACCCGTAAGACGCCCTTCGTCGCCGAAGATGCCGCGCAGGCCGCCCTCGTGCGCAGCTTCGCGGTCGTGGCGCTGGGTTATGCGCCCGAAGTGACGGTCGCGGTGCCGCGGAGTTCCGCGGTGCGCTTCGCGACCGATCCGTCGCTTGCCGACGAAGGCTACCGGCTCGAGGTGACGCCGGGCGGGATCGCCGTGGCGGCCTCGTCGGAGCGGGGATTCCTCTATGCGTTGCAGACCCTCGGCCAGCTGCTGCCCGACGCCCGGGCCGCCGAGTGGCGCGTGCCTGCGGTGCGGATCGCCGACGCCCCGCGCTTCGCTTACCGCGGGCTGATGCTCGACGTGGCGCGCTACTTCATCCCCAAGGAGCACGTGCTGAAGATCATCGACGCCATTGCGGCGCTGAAGATCAACACGCTCCACCTGCACCTGAGCGACGACAACGGCTGGCGCGTCGAGATCCGCCGCTATCCCCGCCTTACGGAGGTCGGAGCCTGGCGCGTCGACCGTCCCGGCGTTCCGTTCCCCGCGCGGCGCAACGCGCTCCAATGGGAGGAGGCGACCGTCGGCGGCTACTACACGCAGGACGACATCCGCGAGATCGTGGCCTATGCCGCCGCGCGGCGGATCGACGTGATCCCCGAGATCGACATCCCGGCCCACAGCAACGCCGCGCTGGCGGCCTATCCCTGTCTCGCCTGCCCCGTGGTGGACAAATACATCGGCGTGCTGCCGGGCCTGGGCGGCGACAACGCCCGCATCATCTTCTGCGCGGGCAACGACGCCGTCTACGAGTTCCTGCAAAACGTGCTCGACGAGGTGATGGCGCTCTTTCCCTCGCGTCGCATCCACCTGGGCGGCGACGAGGCCGACAAATATTATTGGGCGCTTTGCCCCCGCTGCCGCGAGCGCATGCGGGCCGAGGGGATGACCGACCCCGAGCAGTTGCAGGGCTACTTCATGAAGCGTCTGGCCGCCTACGTGCGCAGGCGCGGCCGCGAGGTGTGCGGCTGGGACGAGCTGACCCGCGCTGAGCTGCCCGAGGAGGCGATCGTCTACGGCTGGCAGGGGAGGGGCGACCTGGCGCTGCGGGCCGCGCGGCAGGGCCACCGCTTCGTCATGACCCCGGCGCAGGTGTGCTACCTGATCCGCTACCAGGGTCCCCAGTGGTTCGAGCCCGAGACCTATTTCGGCAACAACACGCTGCGCGGGCTGTTCGACTACGACCCCGTGGGGGCCGATTGGGACCCGGCGTGGCGCGACCTGCTGCTGGGCGTGCAGGCGTCGCTGTGGACCGAGTTCTGCTCGTCGCCCGAGGAGGTCGACTACCTGCTCTTCCCGCGCACGGCGGCGCTGGCCGAGATCGGCTGGTCGCAGCCCGACCGCAAGCGGTGGCCCGAGTTCCTCGGGGCGTTGGACCGCTATGTCGGCCGGCTGGCCGGCGCGGGGATCGTGGCGGCGCGCTCGATGTACAACATCCAGCACACGGTGCGCCCCCTCGACGGGCGGCTTGAAGTCCGGCTGGCGTGCGAGCGGCCCGACGTCGAGATCCGCTTCACGACCGACGGGAGCGAACCCGCCGCGCGGTCGGCCGCATACCGCGGTCCCGTGGTTGTCGACCGCGCCACGACGCTTCGCTGTGCCACCTTCCGCCGCGGCGAGCGCATGGGCGAGGTGCTGACCCTTGCGATCGGTTGGAACAAGGCCACAGCCCGTCCCGTCGAGGGGCTCGGACCGCAGGGCGCGCTGCTCGTCAACGGCGTGCGCGGGCAGCGTAACTCCGACTTCGAGTGGTGCGGCCGCACGGGCGGCGAGCTGACGGCGACCGTCGACCTGCTGCGCGAGGAGGAGCTCCGCCGTTGCACGCTGGGGACGATCGCCAACCCCGGCATGGGCATCTACCTCCCCCGGGAGGTGCTCGTGGAGCTCTCGTCCGACGGCGAGCATTTCGTCGGGGCGGCGCGGTGGGAGGCTCCCGCCGACAGCCTCTTCGCCGACTGGCGCGGTGTGCGCGACGTGGTGCTCGATCTGGGCGGCGCCGCGGCCCGCTGGGTGCGCGTGAGGGCCCGCAGCGCCGGTGTCGCACCGCCCACGGCGCCCCGTCCCGGCCGCGAAGCGCAGCTCTGCTGCGACGAGATCGCGATCGAGTAGCGCGCTTCGGTTCTCTCCGGAGCGTTGCAGCGAGCAGCCCCTCCCCGGCGGAGGGGCTGCTCGCTGTTTCCGGAAAACGGAGCGGCTCTTCGAGCTGCCGGTCCGTAGTTGTCCGGCGCGGTCTTTCGTGCGGACTGCGCTTTTTTCAACGTCGCACAGCCCGTAGCCGCCCCGGGCGGAGGGCTGTTTTTGTCGCTGCCGCTCCGAAACCGCCTCCGCCGGCTTCGGGCCGCACCCTCCTTTATCTGCGCGGCAGGTGTGTATCGACGAGGAGCGCCGCCCCCTTGCGGGGCGGCGCTCCTCGTTTCGTGCGGCGGATCGTGCGTCGTTTCGTGCGGACGGACCCGCCGCGCTCTGTCGCCTATTTTCGCTTGTCCCAGGCGGGGTGGGCCGGATCCTCGGCCGCGAGGGCCTTCTCGAGCGAGATGCCCAGCGCCCGGGCGACACCGCGGCCGTAGGCCGGGTCGGCGCGGTGGCAGTTGCGCACGTGGCGCTGCTTGATGAAGAGCGCCGCGTCGCCCATCGCGCGGGCCGTGTTCTCGCACGTGGCCTGCTGGTCCTCGGGCGTCATCAGGCGCCAGAGCTTGCCCGGCTGCGTGTAGTAATCGTCGTCGTAGGTGCGCTCGTCGTAGCTGTCGACCGCTCCCGCCGTCTCCAGCGGCGGCTCCTTGACCGAGGGGGTGTCGCGCCACTCGCCGTAGCTGTTGGGCTCGTAGGCCGGTGTGCCGCCGTAGTTGTCGTCGGTGCGCATCTGCCCGTCGCGGTGGTAGGCGTGGAAGGGGCAGCGGGGCCGGTTGACGGGGATCAGGTTGTGGTTGACCCCCAGCCGGTAGCGCTGCGCGTCGCCGTAGGAGAACAGGCGCCCCTGCAACATCTTGTCGGGCGAGAAGCCGATCCCCTCGACGATATTCGTCGGGTTGAAGGCCGCCTGCTCGACCTCGGCGAAGAAGTTCGCGGGGTTGCGGTTGAGTTCGAGGATCCCCACGTCGTGGAGCGGGAAATCGCCGTGGTACCACACCTTCGTCAGGTCGAAGGGGTTGATGTGGTAGCGGCGCGCCTCCTCCTCCGACATCAGCTGCACCTGCATCTTCCAGCGCGGGAAGTCGCCCCGCTCGATCGCCTCGTAGAGGTCGCGCTGGTTCGACTCGCGGTCCTTGGCGATGATCGCCTCGGCCTCGGCGTCGGTGAGGTTGCGGATCCCCTGCATCGTGCGGAAGTGGAACTTGACCCACGTGCGGCGGTTGTCGCGGTCGTAGAAGCTGTAGGTGTGGCTGCCGAAGCCGTGCATGTGGCGGAACGACGCGGGGATGCCGCGCGGCGACATGGTGATGGTCACCTGGTGGAGCGCCTCGGGCAGCAGCGTCCAGAAGTCCCAGTTGTTATTGGCGCTGCGCATGCCCGTGCGGGGATCGCGCTTGATGGCGTGGTTCAGGTCGGGGAACTTCATCGGGTCGCGCAGGAAGAAGACCGGCGTGTTGTTGCCCACCAGGTCCCAGTTGCCCGCGTCGGTGTAGAACTTCATGGCGAAGCCGCGGATGTCGCGCTCGGCGTCGGCCGCGCCGCGCTCGCCCGCGACGGTCGAGAAGCGCACGAAACACTCGGTCTGCTTGCCCACGGCGGCGAAGATCGAGGCGCGGGTGTAGCGTGTGATGTCGTGCGTGACGGTGAAGGTGCCGAAGGCCCCCGAGCCCTTGGCGTGCATGCGCCTCTCGGGGATCACCTCGCGGTCGAAGTGGGCGAGCTTTTCGAGGTACCACACGTCCTGCAACGTGGCGACGCCGGGCTGCCCGGCGGTCTGGATGTTTTGGTTGTCGGCCACGGGACGGCCGTTCTCGGCGGTGAGCGTCTTGCGCTGCTTGTCGGAAGGTTTCATGTCGGTGCGTTTGCTTTGCGGTGAGGTTTTGCCCGGGAGCAGAGCAAATCGCATGCCGGATTTTCCGTGCGGCGTGCGGCGAGGTTTTCGCGCTAAAAATTTGTGGTGATGGAAAAAGCCGCTATCTTTGCACCGCAAAACGACGGGGTGTAGCGCAGTCCGGCTAGCGCACCTGCTTTGGGAGCAGGGGGTCGCAGGTTCGAATCCTGTCTCCCCGACACGGCACAGGCGTGTCTCGACTTCGGGTCGGGACACGCTTTTTCTATCGTCCGATCTCGTCGAGCAGCTCGCCGAAATCCTCGTGCGGGGCGGGGCGGTAGACCGCCATGCCGAGCGAGCGTGCCGTCGCGACGTTCTTCTCGCCGTCGTCGATGAAGAGCGTTTCGTCGGGCCGCATGCCGCCCCGGTCGAGCATCGCGCGGAAAATCGCGGGCGAGGGCTTGAGCATCTTCATCTCGTAGGAGAGGTAAATACGGTCGAAATAGTCGTCCATCGTCTGCCCGTCGGCCTCGAACATGCGGCGGATGTAGCGCATCGAGGCGGGGTTGTTGTTCGACAAGACGTAGGTGCGGATCCCGCGCCGGCGCAGCGCGGCGATCTGGCGGATCTTCCCGACGGGAACGCCCGTGAGAAAGGCGCCGAAGGCTCCGGCGATTTGCTCGTCCGTGACCGACGGCGTGGCCGAAAGGTCGCGCAGCCGCGCACACGCCTCGGCAAAGGGGATAGCGCCCCCTTCGAGCAGCCCGAAGACTTCGGCAGGGTAGCAGGGGTCGACAAGCCGTGCCGCGGCTTCCATGCCCAGCGAGCGGAAGGCTGCGCGGCAGCGCTCGATGTCGAGGTCGACCAGCACGCCGCCCAGGTCGAAGACTACGTTTCGGATCGTTTCGAACATAGGACAGGTTATTTTTGGAATCGCATGGTGAAGCGGCGCAGCGGGCGCAGCGCCCACAGGGGCAGTATCTTGCAGAACGGGATGAAGAGACGGTTCCACCAGTCGGGAACGATCGTCCGCCGTCCGCGCCACAGGGCGTCGAGACCGCGCCGCGCGCACGAGTCGGCCGAGATCAGGGCGCCGCAGCGCAGGCCCACGCGCTGCCAGCGGGGCGGCAGCCCGTAGAGGTCGGTGGCCACGCCCGCCGGGCAGACGGCCGTCACGCGCAGCCCCCGCTCGTGCACCTCCTTGGCCAGCGCCACCGAGAAGGCGCGCACGTAGGCCTTCGAGGCGCTGTAGAGCGCCAGCCCCGGGAAGGGCATCCACAGCGAGAAACTCGACATGTTGAGCAGCCGCCCCTTGCAGCCGCGGCGGATCATGTCGGCGGCGTATAAACGGCATATTTTCGTCAGCGTGAGGTCGTGCAGCAGGATGATCCGCTCGATCCGCTCGGCGGGCGTCGAGACGATGTCGCGGAACGAGAAGATCCCCGCGTTGTTGACCACCACGTCGGGGGCGATCCCCTCCTCCTCGGTCCAGGCGTGGAGCTCCTCGGCGGCCCCGACGCGCGCCAGGTCGATCGCGCACAGCCGCACCTCGGCCGTGGCGGCGCTCCCTTGGCGGGCGGCCCGGTCGAGAATCTTGGCCCGCACGGCCTCCAGCGGCTCGCGGCGGTCGCCCGCCAGGGCCAGGCGGTAGCCCAGCGCCGCCAGCCGCAGCGCATAGCAGCGGCCGATGCCGCTCCCGGCCCCCGTCACCAGCGCCCAGGCGCTGCCGGGAATGACTGCTCCGCGTTTCATCACTTGATCTTTCTGAGTTCCTTCCAGAGCCGCTCGGGGATCTCCTCGCGGCAGTTGTGGCAGCATTGCATGTCGACCGAATACATGCGGGCCATGCAGTAGTCGCGGTGGTCGCATCCCGAGCGGGTCGTGAGGTCGCCCGCGCGCAGTTTGTTGACGAAGGCCGGGTCGTTGACCAGCGCCCGGGCCATCTGCACCAGCTCGAACCCTTCGCCGAGCACCCGCTCGATGCCCTCGCGCGAGACCAGTCCGCCGACATAGATCAGCGGTCCCTTGAGCGCCGCGCGGAACTTGCGGGCGTTCTCCAGGAAATAGCACTCCTCGAAGTCGTACTGCTTGATCATCCACTGCCCGAAGAGGTTGACGACGATCTTCTGCGGCCACGACGACCAGGGCATGTAGTAGCTCATGGTCTTGGTGGGGATGCGGCCGCGCATGACGGCCATCGGCGCCTTCGACACGAAGCCCGACGTCAAGACGATGCCGTCGACCCCGCAGCGCTCGATCTCGCGGGCGATCTCGATGCTCTCGTCTATCCGGATGCCGCCCTTGAATCCGTCCTCCATGTTGTGCTTGACCACCACGGCCGTGCGGGTCTTCGCCGCGGCCTCCAGCACCTCCTCCAGACACATCGTCATGAAGCGCATGCGGTTTTGCAGCGAGCCGCCGTATTCGTCGCGCCGGCGGTTGGTGTAGGGCGAGAGGAACTGCGAGATGAGGTAGCCGTGGCCGGCGTGGACCTCCACCGAGTCGAAGCCCGCCTCGTGAGCGGTCGTCACGGCGCGGCCGAAGTCGCGGGCGAACTGCACGCACTCGCTGCGCCGCATGCCGCGCACGAAGGTGGGGGAGTAGAGGTTGAAGCCCGTCGAGGCCCCCACCGGGAAGCAGCCGGCCGTCGACCAGTGGGTCATGTTGCCGCAGTGGCCGATCTGGATGCCGGCGGCGGCACCCTCGGCGTGGATGGCGTCGGTGATGTCGCGCAGCGCGGGGACGATCTCGTCGCGCAGCCACAGCTGCTTGTTGAACGACAGGCCGCTGCGGTTGACCGCGGCGTAGGCCAGCGTGGTCATGCCCACGCCGCCGCGCGCGACGGCCACGTGGTAGTCCTTGAGTTGTTGCGTGGGGCCGAAGTCCTTGCCCATCGACTCGAAGGCGGCCGAGCGGATCGTCCGGTTGCGCAGGGTGACGGGGCCCAGCTTATAGGGGGTGAAGAGTTTGGATTCCAAGGTGAGGCGCGTTTAATAGATGAACGGGATGATCTTCCGGCGGCGCAGCTGCGTGAATTCGTCGCCGAACTCCTGCTCGTAGCGGCGGTAGAGCGAGCGGGCGCGCGGCGCGAGGTTGGCGAAGGTCCACAGCGCGAAGACCGCTCCGGCCCACGACCACGAGGCGATGGCGAAGCCCGTCCACTCGGTCAGCTCGCCGAAGTAGTTGGCCGACGAGACGTAGCGGAACATCCCGCCGCGGGGGATGTAGTGGCGCGTGTCGCCCGGGCGGCGCAGGCGGCGGATGATATGGTCCGAATGGAGGTTGACCGCCATGCCGAAGAGGAAGAGGGCCGTGCCGATCCAGAAGCAGGGCCGGGCGAACCACCCGTCGTAGTAGTCGGCCGGGGCGACGTAGAAGATCCAGCCGCCCTGCATCAGTGCGTTGACGAGGTTGAACGCGGCCCCCATCGCGACGATCCCCAGCGGCATCTTCGACCGCCCGCGCATCAGCAGCGGGAAGATGAAGGCGCGTTGGAGGTAGTGGGCCTGGAAGAGGCCGAAGAGCACCAGCGGCGCGGGCTGCCACATGCGCTCCGACGAGGCCCACAGCACGCACATGGCGATGAAGACCGGGGCCTCCATCACGATCCACCCGATCTTGTTGGGGACGGGCGGACCGTAGCGGCGGTCGAACAGGTAACCGTAGCCCGCCTCGAAGAAGCGCAGGGCCACGAAGACGACGAGGGCCAGCACGGCCATCGCGACGAGCAGCGTGTCGTAGGATTCGATCATCGGTCCGTAAAGCGTTTGATGCCGTAAAGATAGCGATTCCGCGGCGAATCCGAAAACGCGCGGCCTCTTTTTTGTCGGTCGATCTTTCCCGGAAAGCGTTCTGTTCGTTCGGCCTTTGCCGTGTGTCCGGCTCGCTGGAGCCGCGGATCGTGTGTCCGGCTCGCCAGGGTCGCGGATCGTGTGTCCGGCTCGCCGGAGCGTGCGGGCCGTCGCCCTTGCTGGCTGGCTGCGGCTCATCGGGCCGCACGGCCCGGCCCCGTTCCTGGGTGGAGGCACAACCTGTTTTGTGTCGGCTGCGGCTCATCGGGCCGCACGGCCCGGCCCCGTTCCCGGGTGGAGGCGCAACCTGTTTTGTGCCGGCTGCGGCTCATCGGGCCGCATGGCCGCAGTCCAGCCGGTAGATTGCGGCTCGCTGGGCCGCACGGCCCGGAGCCGCCCCCGGGCGGAGGGCTGTTGCTCTTCTCTTGTAGATCGGGGCTGTAATTGTTGTGATTTCTCTCTCGGGTCGCAGCCAGCGGAGGGCTGCTCTGTCGGCCGACGCCTCCGTCACGCCCCCGCTGGCTGCGCCCCGTGCGGCCGCCGCCCTCCCCGGTCCGAAAGAAAAACGACCCGCCGTAAGGGCAGGTCGTCGGATGGATGCGGGCGTGTCGCGGAAGGTGCCGTTTCGCGGGAAGGTCTCTTCCGGGGGGAAGTCCCTTGCCGCCCGCGGGAGGGCAGGGGCGCGAGGCGCTCGTTCGCCGGTGTTCAGCGCACGAACCGTGCCACGAGCTCCTCGGCCAGGCGGGGCATTCCCTCGGCGGCGCGCAGGCGCAGATGCGTGAGCGGGTTGCGGATGCCCGAGGTGTCGGGCGCGCCCGGGTCGACCACATAGAGCGGGATCTCGGGGCGCACGTAGCGCACGAGCGACGCGGCGGGGTAGACGGCCAGCGAGGTGCCGACGACGACCATCGCGTCGGCCCGGGCGGCGATCTCCGCGGCCCGCTCGAACAGCGGCACCGCCTCGCCGAAGAAGACGATGTGGGGGCGCAGCGGCGCTCCGTCGGGTGCCGTGGCGTCGAGCGGCTGCTCCCACCCTTCGACGGGGACCACGAGCTCCGCATCGCGTGTCGAGCGCAGCTTGCGCAGCTCGCCGTGGAGATGGAGCACGCGCGACGAGCCGGCCCGCTCGTGCAGGTCGTCGACGTTCTGCGTGACGACCTCCACGTCGAAGTGGCGTTCGAGGCGGGCGATCGCGCGGTGGGCGGCGTTGGGCGCGGCGGCGAAGGCCTCGCGGCGCCGCATGTTGTAGAAGCGGATGACCGTGGCGCGGTCGCGCGCGAGCGCCTCGGGGGTGCAGACCTCCTCGATGCGGTGGTCGGCCCACAGGCCGTCGGCGTCGCGGAAGGTGGCCAGGCCGCTGTCGGCGCTGATGCCGGCGCCGGTGAAGACGACGAGTTTTTTCATGTTCGTATCCGTTTTTCGGGCCGGATTACGGCGACGTTGCGGCTTCGGCGCGCCTCCGCTATCCGATTCGTGTTCTGTTTTTGTCTCTGCGGCGCATGCGGCGCAGCTGTTCGAGCCGCAGCGAGGCCTCGGCGGCGAGGCGACGGTAGCGGACGAGCGATCCGCCGCACGTCGCAAGCAGGAGGAGGGCGAGGACGGCGAATGCGGGCCACTCCGTTTCGGCCTCGGCGGCGATCGCGGCGGCCATACACGCGAAGACGAGGGCGAGCGTGCCGCTCATCAGGGCCGTCGTCCGCATTCTCCGGCGGGGGCGCTGGCGGCGCAACAGGCGGGCGATCTCCCAGGCGGCCCGCATCAGCAGCACCGGCAGGATCAGCAGCCGGACGATGCGGGGTACATTCATCGCGTAGGGGGCGAGGGCCAGCAGGGGGAGCAGCGCCAGTAGAATCTGTGTCGTGCGGAGTTGTCTGCCGGGGGGCTGCCGGTTGGTGCGGGGGCGTGTGCCGTGGGGTTGCATGGCGTCTCTACGATCTTGTGCGCTGGGCGATCCATACGGGGATCAGGGTCGAGCCGATACAGATGAATTTGAGTGCGATGCCGGCGAAGAATTTGGCGAGCGACACCTCGCCCGTGACGAGCCCTTCGATCTGCGACGCGAAGACGAGCGCGAGGGCGCCCAGCAGCAGCGCGACGAACAGCACCCGCCGTCCCAGCAGTCGCAGGCGCGAGACCGGCGGCGCGGGCGGCGTCTCCTCCCGGGCGGTCTCTTCCGCCTCCTCCGAGGGGTCGGTGGCCGCCCAGACGCCCAGGCCCCATGTGAACACGGCCACGGCGGCGAAGATCGCGCCGACGCGCAGCGAGTCGCCCACGGGCTTGCCGTCGCCCAGGCAGCGCAGCAGGAAGGTCGCGACGAAGGCGAGGAGCGCCGCGACGGGGGCGCCCAGCCACAGGCGGCTGCGGAGAAAGAGCGCGACGTGGGCGCGCGAGTAGCAGCCGGAGCGGTTATTTTTCGGTGAGGCGGTCATCTCTCTTCGGTTTTCGGGGCGAGCGTCCGCTGCGGCGCAGCGCCTCGGCGATGATCCACTGCAACTGGCCGTTGATCGAGCGGAACTCGTCGTCGGCCCACTGCTCCAGCGCCTCCATCGTCGCGGGGTCTACGCGCAGCACGAAGCTCTTGTTTGCGGTCTTTTCGGCCATCGCGCGTCGATTAGTGGTGGAGCGTTCCGGCGTTGACCACGGGCTGGGCCGCCTCGTCGGCGCAGAGCACCACGAGCAGGTTGGATACCATGGCGGCCTTGCGCTCCTCGTCGAGCTCGACGATCTGCTCCTCGCCCAGTCGCTTGAGGGCCATCTGAACCATCGACACGGCCCCCTCGACGATCTTCTCGCGGGCCGAGATGATGGCGTCGGCTTGCTGGCGGCGCAGCATCACGGCGGCGATCTCGGGGGCGTAGGCCAGGTAGTTGATGCGTGCCTCGACCACCTCGATGCCCGCCATCGCCAGCCGCTCGTTGAGCTTCTGCTCGAGCTGGTCGTTGATCTTCTCCGAGTTGGAACGCAGCGTCAGCTCGTCGGCCGAGCCGTTGTCGTCGTAGGCGTAGCAGCCGGCGACCTGGCGCAGCGCGGCGTCGCTCTGCACGCCCACGAAGTTCTCGAGGATGTTCATGCGGGCCGAGGCCGAGACGCCGACGCCGGCGGCCGTCGCCGGGGCGTCGATCTCGAAGACGGCCTTGTAGATGTCGTCGCGCTTGATGCGCCACACGAGCACCAGGCCGATCATGATGGGGTTGCCCGTGCGGTCGTTGACCTTGATCGGGTCGACGTTGAGGTTGCGGGCGCGCATCGAGATCTGCTTGGCCGACATGAAGGGGTTGACCCACCAGTAGCCCGTCTCGTAGAAGGTGCCGCGGTAGGTGCCGAAGAAGACCATCACGCGCGCCTCGTTGGGTTCGAGCAGCATGAATCCGCCCAGCGAGACGAGTGCGGCGAGGATCGCCAGACTGCCGCCTACGATCAGCCCCACGCCCGCGCCGGTGCGGCCCAGGACCGTCCACTCGGCGCCCGCGACGATGGCGTAGATGCCGGCGGCGATGCCGGCGAGTATCAGGGTCAGTGCGACGAAACCGTTGGCCTTCCAGCCGTCGTAGGTGTAGTTCTTGTTCTCCATATCGGTGTGGTTTTTGTGATATTATTTTGATATTGCAAAGTAAGCAAAATGTTTCTGAAAAAACAAGTGGGGCGGGCGGAATTTTTTTTGTCTGTGTGCAGTCGTTTCGACGGATGGATGTTTAGGACGACGATGGTTTGCAGGTTTCAGATCGCGTAACCCACAGCCGTTCCGGGCAGAGATGCAACCTGCTTTCCTACTGTCTGCGGCCCGCTGGGTCGCACAGCCCGGAGCTGCCTCCGGGCGGAGACACAACCTGCTTTCCTACTGTCTGCGGCTCGCTGAGCCGCACAGCCCGGAGCCGCCTCTGGGCCAGAAGCGCAACCTGCTTTCGTACTGTCTGCGGCTCGCTGAGCCGCACAGCCCGGAGCCGCCCCCGGGCAGAAGCGCAACCTGCTTTCGTGCTGGCTGCGGCTCGCTGGGTCGCACGGTTCGCAGCCGCCCCCCGGGCAGAGACGCAACCTGCTTTCGAGCTGGCTGCGGCTCGCTGAGCCGTACAGCCCGGAGCTGCCTTCGGGCAGAGCCGCAACCTGCTTTCGTCCTGGCTGCGGCTCGTTGAGCCGCACAGCCCGGAGCTGCCTCCGGGCAGAGACGCAACCTGCTTTCCTACTGTCTGCGGCTCGCTGAGCCGCACAGCCCGGAGCCGCCCCCCCCCGGCGGAGGGCTGTTTTTGTCGCTGCCGCTTCGAAAACCGCCTCCGCCGGCTCCGGGCCGGCTTTTCTTCTGTGGTAAATACGGCTCGGCAGAGCCGGCGGGCCGCAGCCTTCGGCGGCGAAGGCCCGCAACTAGGTTGCGCCCTTCGCAGGCTGCGACCCGATTGCGAATCATTGTTGAAAAGAGGCTCTTCGGAAACGAGAAGCGTCATCCCGCAGCTCCGTTTTTAGATTGCGGCCTTTTAGGCCGCGCAGAGAGTAGCCACCCGGCGCGGAGGGCCGCTCTTTTCGCGCAGGCTCGAAAAGCCGTCTCCGCCGGCTGCGTGTCCGCTTTTTGAGATCGGCAGCTCGGCGTGTTGATTCCCGGCACTCAATTTTTAATTCTTAATTTTTCATTTTTAATTTGGAATTGCGGCTCGGCTAAGCAAATAAATTTGCTCGGCAGCTCGCCTTGCCCTACTTTGGCTTCGCCTTAGATAGGCTTCGGCTCGGC
>CANASP010000001.1 GCA_947364365.1 uncultured Alistipes sp. | reverse complement strand
AGCCTGCCGCTAGCGTTCATCCTGAGCCAGGATCAAACTCTCCATTGTAAAAAATGTTTTGTTTTAAATCTTTCGCTCTAATCTCAAAGGTATTGTTTGAAATCACTCTCTTGCGAGAGTGGATAAAACTAATAGCTGCTCAAATACTTCAAAGAACGCCGTTCTAATATATCGCTATAAAGAACTTTCTTCTTGTTTGAGAGGTCGGATCTTCGATCCTCGCCCTCGGCTCTGACCGTCTGAATTTCAGATCGGAAAGTGGTGCAAAGGTAAAACCTTTTTCTTAAACCACCAAATCTTTTTAAGATTTTTTTCGAAAATTTTTCAGAACCTTATTCGCTGCGTTTCAGACTTTACTGTCTTAACCGAAGCGGGTGCAAAGGTAAGTCATTTTTTCGAATCTCCAAAAGATTTCGGAACTTTTTTCAAAACTTTTTCAGAACCTCGTTGCTTTTCGAGTGGTGTTCCTCTCTCGAAGCGGATGCAAAGATAAGGCGTTTTTACGTCAACTTCCAAATATTTTCAGGACTTTTTTCGTCGCTTTTTTGCCATGCTTTCGCAGCATCCTATCGGTCAGTAAGTTAGTTGTGAAAAATTTTTAATATATTTGTAGGACGAAAATCCGATACGATGAAAGGCCTTTTTATATATATAGGTATACTCTTTTTGAGCGGTTGCGGCGCTCCGAGAGCGCCCCGGCTGCAAACGGGCGATCTGCTGTTCCAGGCGGGAAAAACATCGGAAATGAGCCGAGCGATCGCCGATGCAACGGGAAAAAACGAACGGCTCGATTACACCCACGTGGGCATCGCGCTGCACAGCGACGCTGCCGATTCGGTGCTGGAGGCGACGGACGGCGGCGTGAAGATCGTCGCGCTGCGCGACTTTCTCGATCGCTCGGCGCGGATCGGCGGCCGTCCGGCCGTCGTGGCCATGCGGCTGCGCGACACGACGGGGATCGCGACGAGCATCGCGCGGGCACGCACGTTCCTGGGGCAACCCTACGACTGGTCCTATCGCCCCGACAACGGGAAACTCTATTGCAGCGAGCTGGTATGGGAAAGCTACCGCACGGCGGAGGGCAACCGGCTGTTCTCCGCACGCCCGATGAATTTCCGAGCCTCCGACGGATCGATGCCTGCGTTCTGGACCGAACTCTTCGCCGAGCTGGGCGAGCCGATCCCCCAGGGCGTGCCGGGAACCAACCCCAACGACATGGCCGGCGAAACGATTCTCAAAGAGATCGGACGGTACTTTTAACGCGGCGGTCAGACGATCCGCTCGATCGTCACGGCCGGATCCTCGCGCAGCAGGGCGATGTAGCGTTCCTCGTCGGCATTGCCCTTCGCCCGGATGACCAGCGTCGCCCGATAGCGGGGCTCGCCGCCCGTCGTCACCGCCTCGACTTCATAGGAGACCACCGCATAGTCGCTCGTCCGCAAGCGGCCGAACGACGCATCGATCGCCTCCCGCGCAGCCGCCGAGAAGACGACCATCGTCCGCCTGCGGCCCAGACCGCCGAAAAAGAGCGTCAGCACCTCCAGCCCGAAGAGCGTGAGCGCCGTGGCCGTAACCGCCAGCCCGTACATGCCGCACCCGGCCGTGAGGCCGATCCCCGCTGTGGCCCACAGGCTGGCCGCCGTGGTCAGACCACGTACCAGCTGACGGTGGATGATGATCGTGCCGCCGCCGATAAATCCGATCCCGCTCACTACCTGCGCCGCGATGCGGCTCGGATCGAGCCGCAGGCCGTCGTGCGAGGCGAGAAACACCTCGAAACCGTATTGCGAGACGATCATCATGAGCGCCGAGCCGAGCGCCACGAGGAAATGGGTGCGGAAACCGGCCTCCTTGACCCGGTATTCGCGGTCGAGGCCGATGACCGTGCCGCACAGGCCGGCCACGCACAGACGCAGAACAAGCGTAAGGTCCATAGAAAAAAGATTGAATCAGGTAAAGCCAAAGATACGACAAAAGCCGCCGGGAAACAACTGCCGCGCAGCAAAGAACATGCAAAGGGTAAAGATTTTTGCGGATAGGAATTGCAGGTAGTGAAATTTTTCGTACTTTTGCGAGCTATGTTTAACTAATTAACTTTTTACGACAATGCCGAAAATGAAAACCAATGCCGCGGCGAAGAAGCGTTTTACCTTCACCGGCACAGGAAAGATCAAGCGCAAGCACGCTTATCACAGTCACATCCTGACCAAAAAGACGACGAAACAGAAGCGTAACCTCTGCTATTCGGGTACCGTTTCTGCGGCCGACGAGGCCAAGATCAAGAACCTGCTGGTGAAGTAATTCGCCTCGGGTAAGGATAGCAAACGCTCCGCAAGGAGAAACACAAACAACAACCAGGGCGAAGCAGCCCCGAAGAATGCGGGAGAACCGCGTCGCTGCAAGCTCTTAAAAACTTTAGACTATGCCACGTTCAGTCAATGCTGTTGCGTCCCGCGCAAGAAGAAAGAAAGTTTTGAAACTTGCCAAAGGTAACTTTGGATCAAGGGGAAACGTTTGGACCGTAGCGAAAAATACGGTCGAGAAGGGTCTGTGCTATGCCTACGCGCATCGCCAGCTCAAGAAGAGGACGTTCCGTTCGCTGTGGATCACGCGTATCAACGCCGCCGTCCGCGCCCAGGGAATGACCTACTCGCAGTTCATCGGCAAGATCAACGCCAAGGGTATCGTTCTGAACCGTAAGGTGATGGCCGACCTGGCGATGAACGAGCCCCAGGCATTCGAGGCAATCGTAAAAGCAGTTAAATAGCCCCCTTCCCCGGAAGGGCAGCGGCGTCCGTACTCCTCGCGAGTGCGGACGCCTTTTTTGTCCGGTTTAAGGGCCAAAACGGAAAAATCCGACAGGACAGAGAGATAGCCACGCACGACGACAACAATAAGGCGGAAATCCGGCGGAGACGAGAAACGGGGCCGGCGGACCGGCAAAGCCCGGCAAGCCGGCAGAAGAAGCGGGCCGCGCAAAAGAGAGCCTGGGGGGGTTACTTCGCGATTTGGCGACGCAACACGGCCACCGCCACGCCGAAGGCCTCCGTGCGGCAGCCGGCGGCCAACGCGACGTAGGACGCTGCACCGGCCGCGATCTCGACCAGCAGACGCACCAGCGCCCCGCCCGGGGCGACTGCCGCCGTGAAGCGCACGACGAGGTACATCGCCCCGGTCAGCGCGACGATGGGCAGCAGCGTCCGCACGAAACGGCCGGCCGCGAGCGTCGTGAACCGCATCGCCGCCCCGACATTGATCGCCATCTCGAACAGCGCGAAAAGGACGAGCCCCCACACGACGGCCATGACGCTGCGGGGAATCGTCACAACGAAGATCACCGACAACAACACCTTCTTCACGATCTCGAGGCGCACGATGATCGCCCCGTCGCTCCGCACCTTGAGCAGGTTGTAGGCGACCATCGCCACCGGATAGAAAAGCCCCGCCAGACAGATCGTCTCCAGATAGGGCACCGTGGGCGCCCACTTCTCGTCAAGCAGCGCGGCGAACAGATCGGGAGCCACGGCCGAGAGCCCCGCCATCACCGGAAAGAGCGCGAAGGCGGTCATCATCATCACCTGGCGATAGCTCTCGGCCAGCTTCGGCGCGTCGTCGCGCACCCTCGACAGCGCCGGGAAGACGACGCTCTGCACGGCGGTCATCGTCGACGACAAAGGCAGCTCCTTGAGCTTCTGCGCCTGGTCGTAATAGGCGAGCGTGCCGGACGCATACATGCCGCCCAGGAAAAACTGGGGGATCTTGTTGTAGAGCGCGGCGATCAGATCGGTCGCCAGCAGCCGGAAACTGAAGGGGGCCATGCTCCGCAGCGCTCCGCCGTCGAACGGCGCCGAGGGGCGCCAGCCGCTCAGCGACCACAGCATCGCCGCACGGAAAAGCAACATGAGCACCTGCTGGGCCGCGATACTCCAGATACCGCCCCCGGCCAGCGCCATGCCG
The DNA here is from genome assembly GCA_947364365.1 of uncultured Alistipes sp. GTDB lineage: Bacteria > Bacteroidota > Bacteroidia > Bacteroidales > Rikenellaceae > Alistipes. The sequence continues at coordinate 217,061 of CANASP010000001.1, read as the reverse complement.
ATGGCCACGGCACCGCTGGCCGCCGACGCGGCGAAGGTCACCTTCGAGAGCAGGGCGAAGCGGAACTTGCGGACGAAGATAGCAGTCTGGATCACGCAGAGGGCGTTGGCCGGGAGCACCAGGTAGAAAAACGGCGCCAGCGCGGCCAGCGCAGGCATATCGTAGCAGCGCGCCACCCACGGCGAAATCGCCGTGAGCAGCGCGTAGAGCAGGAGCGACACCGCCACGTTGAAGACGAAGACCGACTTGAAGTCGGAACTCCCGGGGGCCGCCCTGCGGATCAGCGTCTGCGAGAAGCCGCTGTCGACGACCACCAGCGCCACCGTGGAGAAAGCCATGAGAATGGCCACCACGCCGAGCTCCTCGGGCAGCAGCAGGTTGAGCAGCACGATCCGCACACCCGTCTGCACGAGCGCCGTGCCGATCTTTTCGCCGAGGCTCCACGCCACGCCGCGCGCCACCTTGTCCCGCAACTCCCCCGCCACCGTCTACTCCATGTTTTGTCCGGCCACGAGCTGCGCGTTGCGCGCCCGGATGTTGCGCACGTCGGCCAGTTCGACATAGGAGGCTCCGCCGTCGGGTCCGAAGCTGCCGCCGACGATCGCCAGCAGGTCGTCGTTGCGCAGCCGGCTCCACTGGTCGAGAAACTCCAACGCATCGACCAGGAAGTGGTATTTGTCGTCGACCTCCTGGTTGCGCAGGATCGGCACCACACCGTAGGAGAGCGAAAGGATCCGCTGCGCATGGAGGCTGTAGCAGACGGCCACGACGGTCTTGCGTCCGCGGAACGCCGCCAGATAACGACCCGTGCGGCCCGTCTTCGTATCGAGAATTACGTAGCGCACCGGCAGGTTGGTGCAGGCCCGGACGGCCGAGCGGGCCAGCTGGGCCGTGATCTCGTGGTTGACCGACACCATGTCGATGTCGATGATCGGCTTGAAGTGGGTTTCGTCGCGCTCGATCTCGCGGGCGATGCGCGACATGGTCTGCACCGCCTCGACGGGATAGTCGCCCATCGCGGTCTCGTCGCTCAGCATCACGGCGTCGACGCGCTCGTAGATGGCGCTGGCCACGTCGCTCACCTCGGCCCGCGTCGGACGCGGGCTGCGAACCATCGAATAGAGCATCTGCGTGGCGATAATCACCGGACGCTTGGCGGCGATGCACTTCTCGACGATGCGGCGCTGCGTGTTGGGGATCGCCTCGGCCGGAAGCTCCACGCCCAGGTCGCCGCGGGCGACCATGATACCGTAGGAGGCCTCGATGATCTCGTCGATGCGGTCCAGCCCCTCCTGGTTCTCGATCTTCGAGATGATCTTGATCGGGCTCCGGTGCGCATCGAGGATCGCCTGCACGGCGGCGATGTCGCGGGCGCTGCGCACGAACGAATGGGCGATGAAGTCGACGTCGTTGCGCACGGCCCACTCGATGAAGCGGCGGTCCTTGTCGGTCACCGACGGCAGGTCGATCGACACGCCGGGGACGTTGACGCTCTTGCGCGAACGCAACGCGCCGCCCGTTACGAACTGACATTCGAGCGCCTCGTCGCTCTTCCCGACCACGCGCAGTTCGAGCTCGCCGTCGGCGATCAGCATCCGCGCCCCGACGGGTATGTCGGCGACGATGCCGGGGACATTCATATAGATGGTGTCGCGCACGGTGGCATCGCTGCCGTCGCTGCCGCGCACCGCCACCCGGTCGCCGGCCGCGAAGGGGATCGCCTCGCCCAGCGCCGCATCGATCGTCGTCACCCGGATCTCGGGACCCTTGGTGTCGATCATGATGGGAATCGAGGGGTTGACGCGATGCACCGTCTCGACGATGCGCGTAGCAGCCTCTTCGGTCACGTGGGCCGAGTTGATACGCACGACATCCATGCCGGCGTCGTAAAGATTTCGGACGAACTCGTCGGTGCAGCGGAAATCGGACATCGTCGCCACCACCTTCGTCTTTTTCATTCTGTACATAAAATAACCTAACCTTAAAACTTTTCCTGAAATCAGTCAATGCTCCCTGCGGGCCGATCGAGGAGGAGGTAGTCGACCGCCAAGCGGTAGGAGTCGAGCCCGAAACCCATGATCGATCCGCGGACCACCGCCGCGAGCAGCGACACGCAGCGGAACTCCTCGCGCGCGAGGATCGAGGAGATGTGCACCTCGACCACCGGAACGGCGACGGCCGCCACCGCATCGCGCAGCGCCACCGACGTGTGGGTATAGCCTCCGGCGTTGAGCGCCACGCCGTCGTAACGGCCTTCGGCCTCGTGCAGGGCGTCGATCAGCACCCCTTCGTGGTTCGACTGCCGGCAGTCGATCTCGACCCCGGGATACGAACGCCGCAACGAGACGAGGTATTCGTCGAATGCGGTGTCGCCATAGACCGCCGTCTCGCGCCTCCCCTGCAAATTGAGGTTCGGACCGTTGAGAATCAATATTTTCTTCATGGGATAACGAACAAAAAACGTTCCGAAAGGACAAAGATACGAATAAGCCGAGAGGAAAGCAAAACTCGTTTTGACTTTCCCGAGGCAAAGTATCTTCGACGAGGCGGAACCTTGGGCTTTTCATGCGGTCGGTTGGGCGTGCAGCCCGCTGCCGGCGGAGGCGCTTTTCGAGCGAATGCGAGAGAGCAGCCCTCCGCCGGGAGGGGGCTGCGGGCTGCCGCCCTTCGAGCGCACCCGAAGAGCGGCTATCCTCAACCCGGAGCAGCCTGCGACGGACACGACGAACGGCAGCGAGGTTGCCCTCCTTCGCCACCGGAGGCAGCACTGCCTGCCGGCTCCCTCGGGAACCGCACGCACATACACCCGACGCCCTTCGATTTGCACGATCGGACTATTCGTTATAACTTTGTCGAAATCATTTGTCAGAATACGAACCATGCGAATCAAACGACTGCTTCTTGCAGCGCTGACCGTCGCCGGCCCCCTGACGGGGCTGGCCCAAAAAGCGCCCGAACCCGTAGGTCCCGTCCCCAACCACCGTCAGACCGAGTGGTACGACCGCGAGATGATCGCCTTCTTCCATTTCGGAATCAACACCTTCGAGGAGATGGTCAACGAAGGCGACGGCCGCGCGCCGGCCGCCCTGTTCGCCCCCACGGCACTCGACTGCGGCCAATGGATGCGCACGCTCCGCGCAGCAGGCATCCCCGCGGCGATCCTCACGGCCAAACACGCCGACGGTTTCTGCCTCTGGCCCAGCGACTATACCGATTACAGCGTGCGCAACACCACCTGGCGCGACGGCCGCGGCGACGTGGTGCGCGAGTTCGTCGACTCGTGTGCCGCCTACGGCATCAAGGCCGGCATCTACCTCGGGCCGCACGACCGCCACGAACACCTCTCGCCGCTCTACACCACCGAACGCTACCGGGACCACTACGCCCGCCAGCTCGAGGAGCTCATGACCGGCTACGGCAAGATCTGGGAGACGTGGTGGGACGGCGCCGGTGCCGACGAACTCACCACGCCGCTCTACGCCGCATGGTACGCCATCGTCCGCCGTCACCAGCCCGACTGCGTGATCTTCGGCACGAAAAACTCCTACCGCTTCGCCGACGTCCGCTGGATGGGCAACGAATCGGGCCTCGCGGGCGATCCCTGCTGGGCGACCGTCGACTCGCTGGCGATCCGCGACGAGGCCGCCCACATCCGCGAGCTCAACGAGGGCAAGCTCGGCGGCGACGCCTGCATTCCGGCCGAGACCGACGTCTCGATCCGCCCCAGCTGGTTCTACCACGCGGAGGAGGACGGCGCCGTGAAGAGCGTCCGCGAGCTGTGGGACATCTACTGCACGTCGGTGGGACGCAACAGCGTCCTGCTGCTCAACTTCCCGCCCGACCGCCGCGGCCTGATCCACCCCGTCGATTCGCTGCGCGCCGCCACGCTGCGCCGCGGCATCGACGAGACCTTCTCGCGCAACCTGCTCGCCGGAGCCCGCGTCGAGGCCTCGACCTGCCGCGGCCGCGCCTTCCGCGCAGAGAACCTCCTCGACGACGACCCCGCGACCTATTTCGCCACCGCCGACGACCGGACGACAGCCGACATCGTTTTCACGCTGCCCCGCGCCGAACGGTTCGACTGCCTCATGCTGCGCGAGGCGATCTCGCTGGGCCACCGCACCACGCGCTGGTCGGTCGAGACCTCGGCCGACGGCCGCACCTGGCAGGCGATCCCCGAAGCGACCGGCCGCACGTGCGTGGGCAACAAATGGATCGTCCGCTTCGCCCCGGTCGAGGCCCGTTACGTCCGCCTGCGCATTCAGGAGGGCGTTGCCTGCCCGGCACTGCACACCTTCGGCGTCTACCGCCAGTCCGAACTGCTGAAATAACCGAAACCCAATACTTATTTATACAATGAATCTCAGACCTTCCCGACTTTTGGTCGCAGCCGCCGCGCTGCTCTGCTCGCTGCCGCTCGCCGCCCAGCAGCTCGACACACGACAGAACTACGTCGTGATGAGCTCCGGCGGGCTTGCGCTCGACAACCAGGACGCCCCCGAATCGGGCGCCCAGCTCTTCATCTCGGCCCCCGATGCCAAACGCGCCTCGCAGGTATGGCAGCTCCGCCCGTGCGGCGACGGCTGCTACATGCTCTTCAGCCCGCAGACCGAGCGCGCGCTCGACAACAGCGGCCGCGGCAGCGTCGAATGCCCCGTCATCCAGTGGGATGCCGAGCCGGACAACCGCAACCAGCAGTGGCGCATCACGCCGCACGAGGACGGCACCTACACGCTGACCTCCGTCGCCTCGGGCTTCAACCTCGGCTACCCCGACGCGGGGCTGGTCGGCGAACCCGCCTTCCAGCTGGCGCCCGACGCCTCGAAGGCGAGCCAGCGCTGGCGCCTGGTCCCCACCAAACTCAAGGTCGTCGCCGAGGCGTTCCGCCAGGCCAGCGACCGCGAGTGGGAGAACGAGCGCATCTTCGCGATCAACAAGGAGCCCGGCCGCTCCTGGTTCACCCCCTATGCCGACTTAGAGGAGATGCACGCCGCGGAATCCTACCTCCGCCCGTGGACCGTCGACAGCACGTCGCGCCGCCGCTCGCTCAACGGCCAGTGGCATTTCCACTGGGCCAAGAGCCCCGCGGAGCGTCCCGCCGACTTCTATAAGAGCAACTACGACGTCTCGTCGTGGGAGCGGATCGCCGTCCCCTCGTCGTGGGAGATGCTCGGCTACGGCACCCCGATCTACACCAACATCACCTACCCGTTCCGCAACCACCCGCCCTTCATCCAGGCGCAGCGCCGCTACACGGTCAACGAAGAGCCCAACGCCGTGGGTTCCTACCGCCGCGACTTCACCCTTCCGGCCGAGTGGCGCGGCGACCGCATCTTCATCCACTTCGACGGCGTATACAGCGCCATGTATCTCTGGATCAACGGCCAGAAGGTCGGCTACAGCCAGGGCGCCAACAACGACGCCGAGTTCGACATCACGCGCTACGTCCGCCCGGGCCGCAACTCCGTCTCGGTGGAGGTCTACCGCTGGAGCGACGGCAGCTACCTCGAGGATCAGGACATGTTCCGCCTGAGCGGCATCCACCGCAGCGTCTATCTGGTGGCCCGCCCGCAGCTGCACCTGCGCGACATCCGCCTCACGCATACGCTCACCGACGACCTCAAGGAGGCGACCGTCCGCCTCGACGCCGAGCTGCGCAACGCCGGAGGCTCGGTACGCGGCGCCGCGGTGCGCATGACCCTGCGCGACGAGCAGGGCACGGAGAAGGGTACGACCACCCTCTCCGCCCCGGCGATCGCCCGCAACGCCACTTCGACCCTCACGGGCGAGCTGCAACTCGCCGCACCCGCGCTGTGGAGCGCCGAGGAGCCCAACCTCTACACCGTCGACATCGAGCTGCTCGACGCCGCGGGCCGCACACTCGAAGCCACGAGCCAGCGCATCGGCCTGCGCCGCATCGAGATGCGCGACCGCCGGGTCTACATCAACAACGCCCGCGTGCTCTTCAAGGGTGCCAACCGCCACGACACCCACCCCCAGCTGGGCAAGGCCATACCGGTCGAGAGCATGATCGAGGACATCCTGCTCTTCAAGCGATTCAATCTCAACACCGTCCGCACGAGCCACTACCCCAACGACCCGCGCATGTACGCGCTCTACGACTACTACGGCCTCTACGTCATGGACGAGGCCGACATCGAGTGCCACGGCAACGGGTCGATCTCCGACAAACCGTCGTGGGAGGCGGCTTTCGTCGACCGCGCCACGCGCATGGTGCTGCGCGACCGCAACCACCCGTCGGTGATCTTCTGGTCGATGGGCAACGAGTCGGGCGGCGGACGCAACTTCGAGGCGGTCTACGCCGCCATGCGCGCCCTCGACGACCGCATGATCCACTACGAGGGCAAGAACAACACGGCCGACATGGATTCGCGCATGTATCCCTCGATCGAGAGCATGATCGAGCAGGACCGCCAGCAGCGCGACAAACCCTTCTTCCTCTGCGAGTACGCCCACGCCATGGGCAACGCCATCGGCAACCTCGAGGAGTACTGGGACTACATCGAGAACCGCTCCGAGCGGATGATCGGCGGCTGCATCTGGGACTGGGTCGATCAGGGCATCAACCGCCCGGGCGAAGCCGAGGACCGCTACTATTTCGGCGGCAGCTTCGGCGACGTGCCCAACGACCGCGACTTCTGCTGCAACGGCATCGTCACCCCCGACCGTCGCGTGACGGCCAAGCTCCACGAGGTGAAGAAGGTCTACCAGTACATCACCCTCACCTCGCCCGCCGCCGACCGCATCGAGCTCCACAACCGCTATGCGTTCCTCCCGCTCGACCGCTTCGCCCTGCGCTACACGCTCGTGCGCGACGGCCGGAAGGTCGCATCGGGCGAAACGGCACTCCCCGCGACGGCTCCCGGCGGACGCTGCACCGTCGAGGTTCCCTACTCGAAGGCCCTGAAGCCCGGGGGCGAATATTTCCTCGATCTGGAGGTCGTCCTGCGCGAGCCCACCCGCTGGGCCGAGGCGGGCCACACGGTCGCCACCGAGCAGATCGCCATCCGGACCGCACCGCTGCCCGCAGCGGGCGAAGCGGCACCCGCTACTCTGCCCGCGCTGCGCGCCCACACGGAGGATGCCACGCTGCGTCTGCTCGCCCCGGGCGTCGAGTTCGCCTTCGACCGCCGCAGCGGCCGCATGACCGTGCTGCGCTACGACGGACGCAACATGCTCCACATGCAGCAGGGCCCCGCGCTCAACTGCTACCGCTCGATCAGCAACGACCCGCGCGAATGGATCGCTCCGGCGATCGCGCTCACGAAGTTCAAATGGACGGCCGAGGGGGCCGAAGCCCGCATTGAGACCCGCTTCGAGGCCCTGATCGGCGGCGACACGCTCCGCTACGGCATCGACTACGCGCTGCGCAGCGACGGCCGCGTCGACGTCGCGGCCTCGTTCACCACGGGCCGACGCTACGCCCAACCGCGCATCGCGCTCGAAATGCTGCTCTCGCCCGCGCTCGAACAGATCGCATGGTACGGCCGCGGCCCGATCGAGAACTACGTCGACCGCCATAACGCCGCCTTCGTGGGCCTTTACGAATCGACCGTCGACGGCTTCGCCGAGCCCTACGTCCGCGCCCAGACAATGGGTGGACGCACCGACACGCGTTATATCGTACTCACCGACGAGACGGGGCGCGGCCTGCGCGTCACGGCGCTCGGGCGCCCGATCGACTTCAGCGCCACCCACTACACCGACCGCGAGCTGTGGGAGGTGAAGTACGGCCACGACCTGGCGGACATCCGCCGCGCCGAGGTGGTGCTCAACCTCGACTGCGTCCAGCGCGGTCTGGGCAACGCCAGCTGCGGCCCGCAGCCCCGCCCGCAGTACGAGATCCGGCCCGACACCACCTATAGCTACGCCTTCCGTCTGGAGCCGGAACAGCCCGCCGCACGATGACCGAGTTCGGGTTCATAGAGACCATCCGCCGTCGCTTCGCCGACCTCCCCTCGAACGCCTTCGAGGGGATCGGCGACGACTGCGCGGTGCTGCCCGTGGGCGGCGGCGAGTCGCTGCTCTTCACCTCGGACCTGCTCACCGAGGGGGTGCACTTCCTGCGCGCCGCCACGTCAGCCCGCGAGCTGGGAGGCAAGGCGCTAGCCGTCAACCTGAGCGACATCGCGGCGATGGGCGCCCGCCCCGTGGCGACGCTCCTCTCGCTGGCGCTGCCGGCCGATGCCGCCGGGAGGTGGGCCGAGGAGTTCATGGAGGGCTATCATGCGCTGTCGGCACGCTACGGCGTGGCGCTGGTCGGCGGCGACACCACGCGCTCCGAGGGCGGCATCACGATCAACGTCACGGCCATCGGCCGCTGCGCCGACCGCTGCATCAAGCGCCGCTCCGACGCCCGCGCTGGCGACACGATCCTGGTCGCCGGGGTGCTCGGCGCCTCGGGAGCCGGGCTGCGCGACCTTCTCGCCGGCCGCTACGACACGTCGCTGGCCGCCCTGCACCGCAACCCCGAGCCGCAGGTCGACGAGGGGCAATGGCTCGGAGAGAGAGAGGAGGTCCACGCCATGATGGACCTCTCGGACGGCCTGGCCTCGGACCTCGGGCACATCCTCGACCGCTCGGGCCTCGGGGCCGAGGTCGAGACCGCGCGCATCCCCGTGGCCGAGGGCGCGGACCTGCGGACGGCCGCCTGCGGGGGCGAGGACTACAAGCTGCTGCTCACCGCGGCGCCCGATGCCGCCGGGCGGCTCGCCGCCGACTTCGCCGCCCGCTTCGGCACGCCCCTCTACCCCATCGGCCGCATCACGGCCGGGAGCGGAGTGAAGTGGCTGCGCGACGGCGAGCCCGTCGCGCTCGACTGGCAGGGCTTCAGCCACTACTGACAGCGGCGACAGCGGAGGGAGGGGGCGAAGCACGACCCGAACGGCCCGCCCCGACCGAAACGGATCAAGCAGAACGACCCTGCCGGCACAATGCCGACCGATGAAAACGCAAAAAAGGCGGAACCGCCCTTCGGGGCAGTTCCGCCTTTTCTATCGCAGTTGCGCGATGATCTATCGTCCGGCGATGCGGCAATACGTTCCATAACGGCCCATGACATCGTTGACATAGGCCAGCGTCTGCCGGCTACCGGTAAATCGGCCGCACGTGACCACTTCGTGTTCATAATATTCGGGATCGGCCTTCAGCTGAAGATAACGGGCCACGACCTCCCACGAATCGGGATTCTCGCCGTTGACACGAGCCAGCCGGCGGGCGTCGAGCACATGGCCCAGACCGCTGTTGTAGGCGGCCAGGGCGAGGCTCATGCGGTCGGTCTCGGAGGTCGAGGCCGACAGACGCAGCGAGCGCTGGATCTCCGAAAGGAGCTTGTTGGCCAACCAGATATTGGTCGCCAGATCGTCGACCTGCTCCGCGGGAACGTCGAAATGGCGCGCCACCGAGGGCATGATCTGCATCATCCCGCGGGCGCCGCGACGCGACGTCAGATCGGGCGTGAAGCGCGATTCGTGGTAGGCGATCGCACTCATCAGGCGCCAGTCGTGCCCCTCGCGCTCGCTGATCGAGCGGATGATCTCGTCGTAGGACGATATCACCGAGCTGTCGTCGACGGAGAGCGCCGAGGCGATTTCGACATCGAACTCCACGGCCGGCGCATCGAAGCGGGCGTTGAAGCCGTAAAAAGTGGTCAGAACGGATAAGAACGCAAAGGTTAAAACAGTCTTCTTTAACATAAAGGATTGTTTTGCGGGCAGCTCATGCCGTGCAGAACAATACGCTAATCATAGAAACCCCACGAAATGCCGATCTTGAACATCCCCGGATTGAGCGGATAACCCGCGGCGGAGAAATAGGCTCCGTCTCCGAACAGCCCCTTGTTCAGGTGCTGGTATTTCAAAAAGATCCGCATTCGCTTCCACTTGCCCATGACGAAGGCATCGACGTAGGGGTATCCCCCCACCTCCATGTCGCGCTGGTTGTAGTAGGCCGACAGCGCCGGATTGTATCCGGGTGCATAATACTCGGTATTATAGCGGCCGTCGAGGCCGATCTGCAACCGCAGGACATCGCGCACGACCCAGAACTCGTAGTAATACGAAAGGTAGGCGCTCATAAGCGGAACGGGTACGACTTCCTGATCCGTACTCCACTGCAACAATACCCTGTTGTCCAAATGAAATCCGCCGAAACGGAAATCTTTGCGGGCATACACGCTCGTCAGGCTGACACTCCCGGTGCGCTGCGCAAGACGGCTCTCCCGATCGTAGTAGATCTTGTCGGAGACGACCCCTTGCCAGGCCCCCGCTTCGAACGCGAAGTCGGGCACCGAGAACTTGACCTCGAAACGAGTCTCATTCTCCTTGCTTAAAGGAGCGGACCACACATAGTGGTTCGAGAATAGATTCTCCTGCCACCACGAGGGCGACCGGCGCTCCATCGTGAAGCGGCCTTCGAGAATCAGCGGGTGTCGGCGGATGGCCCCCCGCAGCGCCACGTGTGCGCCGATGGAGAGGTCTCCGCCCCGGTATCCCGACGGATAGAAACGCACATCGGCGTCCCAGTCGACATACTTCTTGATCTTTCCCGACACCGAGCCGTAGGCGAAATAGCTGGTCTTGCGAACCTTCGCATAACGGCCCGAAAGGAAATCGTCGGGCATGAACTGCGAGTAGGTGTGCAGATCGAGGCCCACGCCGCCGTCGATCGTCCCCACCACTCCGTTGCGGTCCCACGGCTGCGCCTGCACGAACAGCCGGTTGGAGATCACCCGCTCGTAGAGCGAATCGCGCGTTTCGAGCGGGTTGATGAACCAGTCCTTGTAATAGTTGTGCTCCGCAGCGACGAATTCGCCGTCCTCGCCGCGGTGGTCGCGCTCGTCGGTATAGGGCGCATTGCGGTCGGTGTAGACCTTGCTCCACGCGTTATACTCCAGCGAGTGGCCCACGAAGACCGACGAGAGGCCCGCCAGCGAGAAGTCCTCCTCGGTGACCCGTTGCAGCGGGATGGCGTAGGACTGCGTGACGAAGAAGCCGTTGTTGCGGTAGTAGTTGCGCGCCTCGGCCTCGGCGAGCTTCATCGGCACGCCCGAGGGCATCTCGAAGGTCGAGTCGGCGATGGCCCACGCCCCCACCGCGCCGCCGTTCTCCTGCTGCTCGATGTGGTTGTTGAAGAACCCCGCGTGCAGCGTATAGCGCTTGCCCGTATGGTTCACCCCCACCGACAGGTTGTGGTTCTTGGTCCGCGACCAGGCGTAGAGACCGCGCGTGCCGCGCGACTTGTAGTCGACGTTGACCCCCGTCGAGGGCGAGACGTTCTGCGCCACCATCACGCCGAAGTTCTCCTCGCGGAACCGTTTCTGCCCCGACTCTCCGTAGTGGAGCCGCATGAGCGGCCGCTTCGTATTGTAAAAGGGCATGTTCTCGCTCGTCGCGATGTAGGCGTAATAGGGACTCGCGAAACCGAAATCGAACGGCTGCGGCCGCCGGAAGTAGTTGATCGGCAGCGATGTCTGCCCCAGCGCTCCCTGCGCGATGTCGCCCACGTCCTCGCGGTAGAAGGGGTAGTCGATGCGGTAATCCACGAGCGTCGTATCCATCGCCGCCATCTCCACCCGGTTGAAATCCCGACGGGCGTGCCACATGAAATTGCTGCGCGCGCGGGTCGAGTCGTCGAAGAAATAGGATTCGAGCGGCTTGCGGATGCGGCGTTCGCGCTTGGTCGTATCGGCAGGCTGTTCCCCCTCCTCCTCGCCGTCGGTCTGCTCGTAGGGATTCGACCCGTAGAGGCCTCCCTGCTGGCCGTTGCGCTGCGCACGCATGATCGCCTTGGCGTCGAGACGCTGCGCCTGCACCGTACCCGACGCTGCAACAAGCAGGCCGAAGAGCATCGCCAGTCCTATTTTTCTACCGAGCGTCATGAGCGGATTCCGCCGCAAAGGTAATTAAAGATTTTTAAATATGAAAACCGCTCTATTTTCCAGCGCCTTTCAGCCCCTGCAACACCCAGCGCACCGTCGAGATCGCCACATAGAGCACGATGATGGCCGGAATGGCCCACGCGCGCAGCGCGGCGAGCAGCACGCAGCACGCCACCAGGAACGTGTAGCGGAGCTCGTTGCCCTGCCAGCCGAAACCGTGGAACTTGAGCGAGAACATCCTCACGGGCGAGACGAGCAGCAGCGAGAGCACCAGGGCGACGGCCAGCAGCGCCTCGCCGTAGATCGCCACGTCGTACTGCTCGGCGAGCATGCCCAGCGCCCCGCAGAAGAGCGCGGCGGCGGGTGTGGGCAGCCCGCGGAACTCCGTGTGCTGCGTGTCGTCGATGTTGAAGCGGGCCAGGCGCAGCGCCGAGAAGGCCGCCAGGACGAACACGCCCAGCATCGCCCAGCCGGGCAGCGGCAACAGCGACGGTGTGCGGTTGCCCAGTATGTAGAGCATCACGGCGGGCAGCAGACCGAAGGTGATGTCGTCGGCCAGCGAGTCGAGCTGCACGCCCAGCGGACCGCTCTGGTGGAGCAGGCGGGCGACGAAGCCGTCGAGGAAGTCGAAGAGTGCCGCCAGGACCATCAGGTAAAAAGCCAGCGTCAGGTCGCCGGCGACGCACGCCGCGACGATCGCGAAGGCTCCGCAGAGCAGGTTGGAGAGCGTCAGCAGATTGGGAATCGTGAAGAGTTTGATTTTCATCGGACAAAGTATAAGCCGTAAGGCGCGACCAAAGATACGAATAAGCCAAGAGGAAACCAAAACTTGTTTTGAGTTTCCCGAGGCGAGAGTATCTAAGGCGAAGCCAAAGATACGAAATATTCCGTAATAATCCGCCGTGCCGCAGAAGAATGGCCCCGCACCGCGAATACACCTATTTATATATAATATAAAGAGTCATCCGCCTCCCGCCGGCAATCAGCGGGAACGGACGGGAACGGTTGAGACCCTACAGCAGAACCGACAACTGCTGCCGGCAACCGGCAATAACCCGGAAGCGCCCCTCCCCGACAGCATCCGACACCTCCCGACATCTTCCGACGCCTCCCTGCACCTCCCGACGCCTCCCGACATCACCCGGCACCTCCCAGCACCTCCCGATACCACCCGGCACCACCCGACGCCTCCCCGACACCACCCGACGCCTCCCCGACACCAACCGACACCTCCCCGACACCTCCCGACGCCACCCGACACCGCCCCGACACCTCCCGACGCCACCCGACACCGCCCGACGCCACCCGACACCGCCCGCCCCGAGGTTTCTTTGCAAGAAATCGGTTTATGCAACGAAAATAATTATATATATTACTGAAAGTATGTATTTGGATACAAAAATAATCTATTTTGATAACAGAAACAAGTAATTCCTTTCGCAAAATTCCCCCCCCCTGATTTTTGTGTGCGGCCGTTGATTTTCAATTGGTTAAGGATTGAAATAAAATATAAAAAAAGCGAATTTTGATAGTAAATATCCTATTTGAAAAATTTTTCATAAATTAAAAATGCCGCGAATTTTTCGCCCGATTTTGAATATTTGGCGGATTATAGCCGTGGCGTTCAGTCATTTATGATACGTTCGAGGTTTCTTGCAAAGAACCATTCTGAAAAAACGATAGGAACATGAAAGCCAATACCGGAATCAGAATCCTCCTGCTGTTATGTATGTGCCTGACATGCAGAGCCGTCAGCGCGCAGAAAGTCGCCGTCAAGACCAATCTCCTCTACGATATCGCCGCCTATACGGCCAATATCGGCGTGGAAACCGGCCTCGCCCCGCGCTGGACGCTCGACGTATCGGCCAACTACAACGGATGGACCCTCTCCCACGACCGCAAGTGGAAACACTGGCTCGTACAGCCCGAAGCCCGCTACTGGTTCTGCGACCGCTTCGCCGGCCACTTCCTCGGCTTCCACGCCCTGGGCGGCCAGTACAACGTCGGCGGGCTGAAGAACGGCATCTCGTTTCTCGGCACCGACTTCTCGAAACTCTCCGACCGCCGCTACCAGGGCTGGTTCATCGGTGCGGGCGTAGCCTACGGCCACGCCTGGATCCTCGGCAAGCACTGGAACCTCGAGGCCGAGATCGGCCTGGGCTACGTCTACACGCGCTTCGACAGCTACCCCTGCGCCGCCTGCGGCACCAAGCTCGCCGAAGACCGGCCCCACCACTACGTAGGTCCCACCAAAGCCGCCATCAACCTCGTATACACCTTCTAACCCACGCAAGGACATGAATACGAACACCATAAAACATCTGTTTATCGCCGCCCTCGGCGCATTGCTGCTGCCCGGAGCAGCCGGAGCGCAAACCCTCCTCGACGGCAAGGCCAAGGTTTCGAACCTCGCCGTCTCGCGCAGCGACGACAAGCTCTTCGTCTCGATGGAGATCGATGTCTCGCAGCTCGACGTGAAGACCAACAGCGAGGTGACGCTCACGCCCCGTCTGACCGAGGCGGGCGACACGCTCACGCTGCCGTCGGTCACCGTCGCCGGCCGCAACCGCTACTTCCACCACCTGCGCAACGACCGCGCGGCCGACCGTCCGGAGCTCTACCGCCGGGGCGAGGTCGCCACGATCGCCTACCGCGCCGTCGTCCCCTATGCCGGATGGATGGGTTCGGCCGCGCTGGAGCTCGGCGACGAGACCTGCGGCTGCTGCGGCGAGCCGCTCGCATCCCACGACGGGCCGCAACTCGCACGGCTCGACCTCGAACCCAAACCCTTCGTGCCCGAGTACGTCTACGTGCGTCCCAAGGCGGAACCCAAGATCAACGTCATCGAAGGATCGGCCTACGTCGACTTCCCGGTCAACCGCACCGAGATCCACGAGAACTACCGCCGCAACCCCATCGAGCTGCAGAAGATCCTCGCGACGATCGACGCCGTGAAGAGCGACGCCGACACGCGCATCACCGCCGTTAAGATCAAGGGCTACGCCTCGCCCGAGGGCTCCTACGCCAACAACACGCGCCTGGCCAAGGGCCGTACCGAGACCCTCAAGGAGTACGTGCGCCGCCAGTACGATTTCGCCCCCGAGATGCTGCGCACCGACTACGAACCCGAGGACTGGGCCGGTCTGGAGCGCTTCGTCGAACAGTCGCAGCTGGGTCACCGCACCGAGATCCTCGCGCTGATCCGCTCGACGATGGAGCCCGACGCCAAGGATCGCAAGATCCGCAGCGACTACCCCGAGGAGTACGCCTTCCTGCTGCGCGAGGTCTACCCCGCCCTGCGCCACTCCGACTACGCCGTGACCTACGAGGTGCGCGCCTACACCGACATCGACGAGATCCGCCGTCTGCTGCGCAGCGCGCCCCAGAAGCTCAGCCTCGAAGAGATGTACATGGCCGCCCAGCAGATGGAGGTCGGGAGCGACGAGTACGACGAGACCTTCGAGATCGCCGTGCGCATGTTCCCCGACGACGCCACGGCCAACCTCAATGCCGCCTCTTCGGCCATGCGCCGCGGCGACATGAAGAACGCCGAGCGCTATCTGGCCAAGGCGGGCGATCGGCCCGAGGCGATCCACGCCCGCGGCCTCTACGCCGCCCTTGCCGAGGATTTCGCCACGGCCCGCACGCTCTTC
Organism: uncultured Alistipes sp.; assembly: GCA_947364365.1. GTDB lineage: Bacteria > Bacteroidota > Bacteroidia > Bacteroidales > Rikenellaceae > Alistipes. Next base: position 201,509 of record CANASP010000001.1, on the reverse strand, counting down.
GCCCGGGCCGCCGAGGCCGGTCTGGAGCAGGCCGAACGCGCCCTCGCCCAACTCGACGAACTCAAAAAATAAGAACACATAAAAACGAAAGAGACCATGAAAAACTGGAAAATCCTCTTCGCAGGCATCCTCGCAGCAGGCATGCTTGCCGGATGCAGCAAGGAGACCGGCACCGACCCCCGGCCGGAACCGATCAACCCCAACGACGTCGCCTACATGAACGTCGACATCAGCCTGCCGGCGAGTGCCGGCACCCGCGCCGGCGTCGGCGAGGAGCAGGGGCAGGACTACGAGAACACCATCAAGAAGCTCCTGCTCGTACTGGCACGCACCGACGGCTCCTATGCCGCCCACGGCATCGTCGACAACCTCACGGCAGTCGGGAAGACGACCGTCACGACCACGGCCAAGATCAACCGCACCGAGATCCAGCGGTTCTACGGCAGCGACGGCAAATTCGCCGGCACGGATGCCAACGTCCGCGTATTCGCCATCTGCAACCCCACCACGGAGATGATCGATCTGATGGAGAGTCTTCCGGACAAGGACGCCACGTGGTACGACAAGATCGGGACTGTGGCGTCGGAGGGTCGGAACGCCGGCATCTGGACCGAGCATTACTTCCTGATGACCAACGCCGAGATCAACACCAAGAAATTCCCGCAGCTCTTCGACGAGTGGCGCGTGAAGTACTCCACCGAGACGACTCCTTTCAACCTGAGCGGTGCCAACGACAACGGGGGAGGCATCGACAACGAAGGTGCGATCAAGGTCGAGCGCGTCGCCGCCCGCTTCGACTTCAAGGACGGCAGCCCGGCCTCGACGCCGGAGCACACCTACGACATCGGTCTGGGCGACGATGCGGGCAAACTCCGCGTGAAGCTGGTCCGCATGGCGCTGGTCAACATGAACAAGACGTTCTACTACATGCGCCGCACCTCGGCCGACGGCACCGACACCGGCAGCAAGCTCGGCGGCATCGAGACCTCGGATAACTACGTCGTGAGCACCGAGAGCGACTTCAAGCAGAAGAGCTTCGCCAACACGACCGACGACGGTCTGGCCAACATCAAGGCGCTGCGCGACAAGTTCTTCTTCCCGCTCTACGACACCGACGGCAAGATCAACGACCAGACCCGCCTGAACTGGGACAACTACAGCATCGCCTCGGTACTCGACAACATCGAGGACAAGGACGAGGGCTGGGAGGCCACCGACAAGACCGGTTACCGCATCTGGCGCTACGTCACCGAGAACACCATCCCGGGCGACGCCTCCAACCAGCGCACGGGCATCACTACGGGCGTAATCTTCAAGGGCAAGCTCGAAGTCAACTCCGATGACGAGCATCTGGCCAAGCTCAAGGCCGCCGTCGAGGGCAACTATCAGCTTCCCAAGGATGTCGAGGGCTATACCTACAAGGTAGACAACACGATCTACCCCATCCTCTACCTGTTCCAGAACCAGCTTTACGTAGGCTGGAACGACGAGATCCGTGCGTTCATCCAGAACGACGACCACAAGCAGAGCGAGCTCTACCTCGCAGCCACGACCAAGGACGAGACGACAAGCAAGAGCCTCGATGATCTCTACCAGGAGCTCGTCGCCGCCAACAAGGCAAGCAACGGCACGAAATCGGCGGAGGTCGACGCCGCGCTCTCGGCCTTCCGCAAGGCCGCCACGACCGCAGGCTTCACGCTCTACCAGGCCAGCAACGACGCCGAGGCCGATGTGGCCCAGAACGAAGGCCCGGGCTACTACTTCTATTACTACTACTGGAACCGCCACAACGACAACGGCCTCCCCGGCACGATGGGCAAGATGGAGTTCGGCGTCGTGCGCAACAACGTCTACAAGCTGGCCGTGACGGGCATCTCGAAGCTCGGCCACCCGCGCATCACCGACAACGATCCTGATCCGGAGAACCCCGACAACCCCGACGAGAAGGGCGATGTCTACCTGACGGTATCCGTCGAGGTGCTGCCCTGGACGGTAAGAGTCAACAACGTCGAATTCTAACACCATGCGACCCTTCGGACATAACAGGATACTGCGCGCGATCGGCACGGCGCTCTGCGCCGTGCTGGCCGCCGCCGGCCCCGTCTCGTGCGAGCGGATCTACGAGGATCTCGATCCGTGTCCGGTCGGTGTTTCGCTGCGCTTCGTCTACGACTACAACATGGAGTTCGCCAACGCCTTCCCCCGGAAGGTCGATTGCCTGACCCTGTTCGTATACGATGCCGCCGGCAACTACGTGGAGACCCGCACGGTGACGGGTCCCGAACTGCAGGACGAGAGCTACCGCATGGTGCTCGATCTCCCGGCCGGCGACTACCGCTTCGCGGCCTACGGCGGCATGGCCTGCGACCGCAGTTCGTTCTCGTTCGCAACGCTTCCCGCCCCCGGCACGCACCGCGACGAGCTGCGCGCCGCGATGGACGCCGACTGTCTGGTCGATCCCGCGCGAAAGAACCTCCACGGCATGTACTGGGGAGAACTCGCGCTCGCCTCGGGCGATCTCTACCGCGAGGGGACCGTCTACATGATGAAGAACACCAACAACATCCGTCTGGTGCTCCAGCAGATCAACGGCCGTCCGGTCGACGACAAGGATTTCGAGTTCGCGATCACCGACGACAACACGCTCTTCGGTCCCGACAACGACCTGCTGGCCAACGGCGAGGTGACCTACACCCCCTGGGCGCAGGGTCAGGCCTCGACGGGCGAGACCGACGACGGCGAGGAGGTCAAGGTGGCCTGGGCCGAGCTGTCGACGTCGCGCCTGATGACCAAGAACGCCCCGCGCCTTACGATCCGCCGCAAGGCCGACGGCGAGACCATCGTCGACATCCCGCTCAACAACTACCTGCTGCTGCTCAAGAGCGAGCTCTACGCCGAGATGGGCGCGCAGGAGTTCCTCGACCGCGAGAGCGAGTGGTCGATGGTCTTCTTCCTCGACAACGACAACTACTGGCTGCGGACCTACATCAAGATCAACGACTGGACCGTAAGAATCAACAATTCGGAGTTGTAGCCATGAAAACCTGGGTACATAGCGCCATGATCCTCCTCGCGTGCCTCGTCGGCACGGCGTGCGACAAGGGACAGGGGACCGTCGCGGACGAAGATCCGACGATGGTCAGCCTGAACCTCGACGTCGCGCTGACCGACGATCCCGCATCGTATGCCGCCGCGACCGGCGACAACGAGAAGATGCAGACGCTGCGCATCATCATCGTCCGTCCCGACGGCACGGTGGAGGCCAACCGCTACATCGAAATCACGAAGGCCGTCGTCACCTACGGTTACGAGACCTTCAAGGTCCGGGGCAACGAAATCAAACGGATCTACCTGCTGGTCAACGAGCAGAACACCCGCCTGATCGACAACGGCACGCCCGTCGGCGACACCTGGGAGTTCTTCCGCGCGATCCGCCCCGGCGACACCTTCCCCGCCGAGCGGATCGCCCGCCTCACCGTCGGGCTCGACACCCCCTCGGCCCAGCTCGCGGGCCCGCTCCCCATGAACGAATCGCACGAGGTCGAGGTCGGCGACAAGGACCAGGCGTGCACGCTGTTCGTCACGCGCGCCGCCGTGAAGTTCTCGGTCCGCATCGTCAACCGGGGCACCGACGCGCGACAGCTCACGGGGCTGGCCATCGAGAAGATGGCCGACCGCGCATACTACATGCCCCGCGACGCGGTCTACGATCCCGACGCCGCTGCCGAGGGCAACAACCAGAAGGCCATCGTCTCCTACACCACACCGGCCGACGCCGGCTACTACCGCTTCGAGCTTCTGTCCGACGAACTGCCCCTGACGCTGCCCACGGGCGACGAGGAGGCCACGCTCAAGCCGATCTACCTGCTCGAAGGCAAGTATGTCGACCCCGACGCGCCGGCCGTCGCCGACGGTCCCGCCCGCAACTACCGCATCGCCCTCTCCATAGACGGCCACCGGGATCTGCTCACGGGCTATCTTCCCAACCTGCCGCAGCTCCCGCGCAACACCCACGCGGTGGTCACCGTCACCATCGGCGCGGGCTCCGACCTGACGTGCATGGTCGATGTCGTCCCCTACGGCGAAGTGATCCTCGATCCTTCGTTCGGTATCTAACCCACCCTATCCCGAAGCGCAATGAAACGCAACAGATTATACGCTATTTTCTGCACGCTCGCCGTCGCTGCGACCGGTGCGATCGGTTGCGCCGACGACCCGACCGGCGGCTACCTGACCGACGGCGACAGCACCCTCTCCGCCACCGTGGATTTCCGACCGCTGGTCCCCGCGCTCGACGCCTCGACCCGCACCGCGGGCGACAAGATCAAGGCCATCGAGAGCCTCTGCGTGCTGCTCTACGACGCCAAAGGCGACCTGGTCGAAAAATACCCCCTCACAGAAGGCAAGGGCGCAGGGCGATACACGCTCTCCGGCGAGGGCCGCAACCCCGGCGACGGCTATCCCTCCGACCCCGACCAGCCCATCGCCGAGGCCAGGACCCCGCGCGCGACCTTCACGCTCGCCGACAAGGTCCCCTACGGCGACTACTATATGTATGCCGTGGCCAACATGGGCGACCTGAGCGACTACGCCAGCCAGATCCGGACCGTCGACGGACTGAAGAACATCCGTCTCACGTGGCAGACCGACGTGGCGAAGGACAACCAGATGCTCGGCTACTTCACCCCCGCCGACGAGGTGCTCAAGCAGGCCCCCCTGCTGCGTATCAACACGCCGCAGACGGCGCTCCACGCCTGGCTCCGCCGCGCCGCCTCCAAGGTGACGATCGTCTACGACGGTTCCGGTCTCGAGGAGAACGTCTTCATCTACCTCAAGTCGGTACGGATCCTCGACATCCCGAAAACCTGCCTGCTCGGCGACAAGAACACGCCGACGGAGAAAGCCCAGCTCACCGAGGGCGAGACGATCACCTACGGCACCGGGAGCGACTTCGACGAGTCGTGGCCCGCCCGCGTCACCAAGGGACGCCCCGTCTATCCCCACCCCGAGGGGGTCTACGAGCCCTCCAAGGAGGGAGAATACCGGGCCGCAGCCCACTCCGAGACCGCCGAGGCGCTCTTCTTCTACGAAAACATGCAGGGCACGGGCAAGGACAAGCGCCAGGATGCCGATGGCAACGGCGTGCTCGACTGCCCCGGCAACAAGACAGAGAAGGACGACGGCTACAAGGACAACATACCCTGCGGCACCTACATCGAGGTCAAGGCCTTCTACCGCTCGACCCACCTCGACCGGTTGAGCTGCGGCGATATCACCTACCGCTTCATGCTGGGCAAGAACGTGACGACCGACTACGACGCCGAGCGCAACCACCACTACAAGCTGACGCTGAAGTTCAAGCGCTTCGCCAACGATGTCGACTGGCATATCGACTACTCCGAGGATGAGCCGGACATGCTGATCCCCAGCCCGTTCTACATTTCCTATCTCTACAACCACTCGATGCGCATGCCGCTCAAGATCAACACCGCGGGGCATGAGATCGTGTCGCTTCAGGCGAATATCGTAGAGAACGGCTGGGCACCTACCGGCGCGCCGAAGAGCGAGTACTACTACCCGGCCGACCTGCCCAAGGAGACAGGAAATGTAGCGACCGGCAAGCCGTTCAACGGGTTCCTCTCGCTGCGACGGACGCTGGTGACGGTCATCGAGCCCGACAACACAGAAGCAGCGGACAAGGCGGAAGCAAAAAACAAAGCCTATTATTACGACAACAACCGCCACAAGCGCAACTACCTCACCACGGTCGGCACCCACGACATCGACGCCCCCGATCCGGAAAATAATACGGTACTGGGCGCCGAGGGCGACGGAGCCTATTACGTCACCACCAGCACGACCGAGGAGGGCGGAAGACGATCTACGGTCTTTCAGATTCCGCTCTACACCCGCGCCAAGCAGATGATCATCAAGACCGGATTTACCGGCAACAACCCCTACGACGCATATACGCGCACGGCCAAGGTGCAGTTCATCGCCACGTTGAAGGACGGGGAGGGCAACCTGATCACGCTCAAGGATACCGCCCGGATCGTCCAGGCACGCCGCGTGGTCAACCCCAAGGGCGTCTGGCGCAAGCACGACACCAAGACGCCGTTCCACGTCGTCCTGAAACGGCTCCCGAATGAAACCGCCACGTCGTTCGAGACCTTCCACTCGGAAGGGCCCTGGAAAGCCTACGTCGTCCGGGGCGACCGGCAGGCGATCCACCTGGCGCAGGACACGGTCCGGGGAGGCACCGACACGCCGATCGATTTCAACATCCTGTTCGAAGGATGCAACGCCGACGAATCGAAATTCGCCATCATCCGCGTGGAGTACCACAACTACAGCTGCTACCACCTGATCTTCGCCCGGCAGGGCTCCTCGCCGGTCGCGCTGGTCAGCGGCGGCCGCCGCTGGCGCACCTGCAACATGCGCACCGCGACGACCGAGGCCTCCTGCCCCGTCGAGGAGGGGTCGTTGTTCCGCTTCGGCAACTGGACCGACCCGATCGATGCGACCAACAACGTATACGACGGATTCAAGGACAACAGCTCGACCCCGTTCCTGATCGCCGGAACCACGACAAAAAAGACCTGGGCCAATATTCCGGCGGCAGCGGCAGCTACCGGCTCGTTCAGCAACCCGACGGTCGACGGCAGGGAGCTGGAGGTAGCCACCTTCGACGACTACAACAAACTCTACGAATCGGACGACATCGAGCAGGGCTACGGCGTGCTCTACGGCAACGACGCCACCGAAACGCTCGAAAAGGTCGAAGAGGTCTACGGCCACAGCTATTCGACCCACGGCGACGCCGACACGAAGGGCAAGGGCTACGGCATGCGCGGCACGTTCGTCTACAACAAGGCCGAGAAGTCGGAATACAGCGGACGAAACCTCTTCTTCCCCATCGGCACGGCGGGATACGGGCACCGGAAACACGAGGATGCCTTCGTAGACGGCTACTCGAAGGGCAGCAGCACTGCTGTCCTGAAGTACGCGGGTACAGGCATCTACATTCAGGACCTCTACCGACCCATATTCTACGACCTCTTCAAGCGTCCCGGCGCTATCTACTGGTTGCAGAAAATGGATCCGAATTCAGCGCGGGAAAAAGAAGCGATCGGCTGGGACTTCAACTACTTCTCGTTCGACTTCAACCTAATCAGCAAGAGCAACGTATCCAAAGACGGAAAGAAGGACACCAGCGACGCCTGCTTCATCCGCTGCGTGGAGAAGAACTGACCTGCGCGTCCGCAGCACCCCGACAGCCGGAGTTTCCAAGCTCCGGCTGTTTTCGTTTTGCCGGCAGATACGAAACCCGCCTTTTTTCCGTTATTCGGGAAAATTTCGTATCTTCGGGCGACCGAAGCCGCGGGCCTGCCCGCCGCCTCGCACAACCTCTACCACTGCAACCTTATGGCAACCAACCGATATTGCATCATCATGGCGGGCGGCATCGGCACCCGCTTCTGGCCCAAAAGCCGGCAGAACCTTCCCAAGCAGTTCCTCGACATACTGGGCACGGGGCGCTCGTTCATCCGCCACACCTTCGAGCGCTTCGCCCCGATCGTCCCGGCCGAAAATTTTCTGGTGGTCACCAACCGCCGCTACCGCGACCTGGTGCTGGAGCATCTGCCCGAACTCGGCCCCGACCAGGTGCTGTGCGAGCCCATCGGCCGCAACACGGCCCCGGCCATCGCCTACGCAGCCTACACGCTGCAAAAGCGCGACCCCGACGCCGAGATGATCGTCACCCCCTCCGACCACTACATCGTCGACGAGGAGGCCTTCCGCGCCATCGTCTCCGAGTGCGCCGACTTCGCCGCCGCCAACGACGCCCTGATGACCATCGGCATCCAGCCCACACGTCCCGACACGGGTTACGGCTACATCCAGGTCTCCGACGCGCAGCCGATCAGCCGGGTGAAGTGCTTCACCGAGAAACCCGACCTCGATTTGGCGCAGGTATTCCTCCAGTCGGGCGAGTTCCTGTGGAACTCGGGCATCTTCGTCTGGACGGTCCGCGCCATCGTCGAGGCCTTCGCGAAGTACCTCCCCGAGCACCACGCCCTCTTCTGCGGCATGCAGCGCGCGCTGGGCACCGACGCCGAGCGCAACATCGTCGAGATGGTCTTTTCGGAGTGCCGCGCCATATCGATCGACTACGGCATCATGGAGAAGGCCGACAACGTCTACGTCCGCCGCGGCACCTTCGGCTGGAGCGACGTGGGGACCTGGGGCTCGGTCTACCAGCACGCCCGCAAGGACCGCTACGCCAACGCCGCCCCGGCCCGCGGCTGCTACCTCTACGACACCCGTTCGTCGATCGTCTCGCTGCCCGAGGGCAAGATCGCCGCGATCAGCGGTCTGAAGGACTTCATCGTCGTCGACACCGACGACGTGCTGATGATCTGCCCCCGGAGCGAGGAGCAGAACATCCGCAAGTTCATCGACGACGTGAAATACAACGACGGCGAGGAGCACGTCTGACGCCGCCGGGCCGCCGCCCGGCACGGTCTCCGGCCAAGCCCCGATTTTCCGCCCCGACCCGGCCCCGTCGCCCGCGAGGGGCCCGTTCCGAATAACGCCATGTCCGAACTCTACCGACTTTTCACCGAACATCCCGCCGTCTCCACCGACACGCGGCGCATCGCCCCCGGCTCGATCTTCTTCGCCCTGCGCGGCGCCTCGTTCGACGGCAACCGCTTCGCCGCCGAGGCGCTCGACCGGGGCGCGGCCTACGCCGTGGTCGACGATCCCACGGCGGCGACCTCCGACCGCACGATCCTCGTCGACGACACGCTGCGTGCGCTCCAGGACCTCGCGCGCCGCCACCGCCGCGCGCTGGGCATCCCCATTCTCATGGTCGCCGGCAGCAACGGCAAGACCACGACCAAGGAGCTGCTGGCCCGCGTGCTGGCCTGCCGCTACGCGCTCCACGCCACGCAGGGCAACCTCAACAACCACATCGGCGTGCCGCTCACGCTGCTCGCGATGACGCGGCAGACCCGATTCGGCGTCGTCGAGGCCGGAGCCAGCGCCTGCGGCGAGATCGCCCGTCTGGCTTCGATCGCCGAGCCCGACTACGGGATCCTCACCAACATCGGCCGCTCGCACCTCGAAGGGTTCGGCGGTCCCGAGGGCATCCGCCGCGGCAAGGGCGAGCTCTACGACTACCTCGCCTCGCACGGCGGCCGCGCCTTCGTGCGCGAAGACGACCCGGTGCTCGCGGCGATGGCCGCCGAGCGCCCCGCTCTCGCCGTCGAGGGATACGACGTCTCGGCCGCCGACGGCTTCCCCTCGCAGCTCGAGGGCGACTACAACCGCTACAACATCGCCGCGGCCGTCACCGTCGGCCGTAGCTTCGGCATCGACGACGAGGCGATCCGCCGCGCCATCGCCGGCTACACCCCCGACAACAACCGCTCGCAACGCCGCACGACCGGCCGCAACACGCTCGTCGTCGACTGCTACAACGCCAATCCGTCGAGCATGCAGGCCTCGCTGGCCAACTTCCTCGCCGAGCCGCTCGGCGGCCGGACGCGCCGCGTCGCGATCCTGGGCGACATGCGCGAGCTGGGGGCCTGGTCACGGGCCGAGCACACCGCCGTCCTGCGTCAGGCTGCCGCCGGTGCCGACACCGAACTGCTGCTCGTGGGCGAGGAGTTCGCCGGAGCCTACGAGGCGCTGCCCGCCGCCGAACGCCCCGCCCGCGTCCGGCTCTTCGCCTCGCGCCACGAGCTCGCCGCAGCCCTTCGCGACGCGCCCGTCTCGGACGCCTTCATCCTCGTCAAGGGGTCGCACGGCATCGGGCTGGAGCACATCGTCGACGCGCTCTGACCGATCCGACCTGGCGCTTCGTCAGGGTGCTTTCCTCCGCGAGCCATTCCGCGTTTCCGTTACCTGCGGGCCCTCTCCTTCCGGAGAGGGCCCGTTTTGCGTCAGTATCCCCGCTCCCAGCATGGCGGAAGGGCGGACCGCATAAAACCGAAGCCTCCGGCTTCGTCCCTTTGCCGGCTCGCGCCTTCGGCGCGACCGCCCCAGCCGGCAAAGGGAACCTATCACGCAAAATCGCTCCACGCCGATCACAATCCATCAGCCGCACTGCAAGCAGCCGCACCCGACGGAGAGAGGACGGTTCTTTTTCCTTGCAGATTCGGCTCGTCGGAGCCGGCGGGCCGCAGCCTCCGGCAGCGAAGGCCCGCAACTTCGCCTCCCGCTCGCTGCCTCCCTTCGCAGGCAGCGACCCGAAGCTGACGGACAAACCTCCTTTTTGCACCCCTCGAAGCCGCACAGAGAGCAACCACCCCCGGCTGCGGAATGCCGAAATAGGCATGGAATACGTCATAAAATCAATTATTATTTGCATTTTATGAAACTTATTTTTAATTTTGTCAAAACAACCCGTTCGATATGAAACGCATCCCCTCCGCCTGCCCCTCGTGCGACGCACCGCTCAACATCCGCAGCCTCCATTGCACCGCCTGCGACGTAACGCTCACGGGCGATTTCGAGCTCCCCGCGCTGCTGCGCCTACCCGCGGCCGAGCAGCAGTTCGTCCTCGAATTCGTCCTCAGCAGCGGCTCGCTCAAGGAGATGGCCCGCAAGATGGGGCTGAGCTACCCCACCGTCCGCAACCGGCTCGACGAAATCATCACCCGCCTCAACACCCTCACCGACCATGAACCGACTCGCTAACCCCTTCCGCTACATCGCCGGAGGCCGCGCCCTCGTCATGGGCCTCGCCTTCATCTTCGCGGAGAGCTGGTGGCTCCACGCCACGGGGCTCTGCCAGAACAGCTACCTCCACTTCGCCCCGGCGACCCTTCCGCTGTGGCGGACCATCCTCCGCCAACTGGCGTTCTGGCTCGTCCCGGCCCTGCTGCTCTACGGCTGCGGACGCGCACTCTCGCCGTCGCGCATCCGTCTCGTCGACGTGCTGGGCACGACGGCGCTCGCGCAGGGGCCGATCCTGCTGCTCATCGCACCGCTCGCCCTCACCACCCTGCGGCAACGGCTGGACAGCCTGACCGGCGCACTCCTCGCCGGCGACACGCTGCCCTCGGCCGGAGCGCTGCTGCCGCTGCTCCTCTTCGCCCTCTACTCGCTGGCGGCCCTGGCGCTTTTCTACGTGCGCAACTACCAGGCCTACTCGGTCTCGTGCAACCTCCGCGGCAGACGGGCCGTCGGTTCCTACATCGCCGTCGTCCTCCTCGTCACCCTCCTGTCGCAATCGCTGCCGCTATGAAAACGCTCCTCGCCCTCTTCGCATTGCTCGTCGGCTCGGTCGCCACGGCCGAGGAGCGCCCCCTGAAGCTCCCGCGCGACTTCGGCACGCTCCACGGCACGCTGCTCGTCCCCGACAGCGGGGCCGGGACCATCGCGCTCATCATCGCCGGCTCGGGCCCCACCGACCGCAACGGCAACAACCCGCTGGGCGTGGGCGCCGACTCCTATCGCCTGCTGGCCGAAGCGCTGGCCGAGGCGGGCATCGCCTCGCTGCGCTACGACAAGCGGGCCATCGGCTCCAGCCGGCTCGACGACCCGTCGCAGCTCGCGCAGCTCACCTTCGACATGTATGTCGACGATGCCGCGGCGCTGGCCGACCGGCTCGCCGCCGAGGGATTCGGCCGCGTGGTGCTCGTGGGCCACAGCGAAGGGTCGCTCATCGCCCTGCGTGCCGCGCAGCAGAGCGAGGCCGTCAGCGCCGTCGTCTCGCTCGCGGGAGCCGCCTACCCGCTCGACGAGGTGATGCGCCTGCAACTGGCCCGCCAGCTGGCCCCGGCACGCATGGATCTCATGGTCGAGGCCGAGGCGATCCTCGCGGCGCTCCGGCGGGGCGAGCGGGTCGACATGCTCCACCGCCCGCGCGAGCTCCGGCCGCTGTTCAACGACGCGGTGCAGCCCTTTCTGATCTCGCAGCTGCGCTACGACCCCCGCCGCGAGATCCGGGCACTCGCCTGCCCCGTGCTCGTCGCAGGCGGCGGCAACGACCTCCAGGTCCCCGCCGACAACGCCGAGGCGCTGGCCGCCGCGCAACCCCGGGCCCGGAAAGCCGTCATAGAGGGCATGACCCATACGCTCAAACGCTCCGACGACCGCACGCTCCAAGGGCAGATGCGCACCGTCTATGCCGATCCCGCGCTGCCGCTCGCCGAGGAACTCGTCGCCGCGGTCGTCGGCTTCATCGCGGCATTGCCGTAGATCGGAGCAACCCTCCGCGCCGGAGGCTGCGGCCCGCACGGCTCCGGGGAGCCGAACATGCGACAACCCGAACGCAGATAAAAACACAGCATCGCAGGCTGCGCCCCGACCTACGACATTCCGGCCCGACAGGGAATTATTCCGTTATTTTTTCCTACTTTTGTATCTGAATCAGCAAAAACAGATACGATGACTCTCAACGAATACCAGCAGCACGCCCTCGAAACGGCGATCTACCCCGACAATAGCCGCATCATCTACCCCACGCTCGGCCTGACGGGCGAGGCGGGCGAGGTGGCCGACAAGGTCAAGAAGGTGATCCGCGACGCCGACGGAGCGTTCACCCCCGAGAAGCGGTTAGAGATCGTCAAGGAGATCGGCGACGTGCTGTGGTACTGCGCCACCCTCTCGCGCGACCTGGGCTACGAGCTCGACGAGGTCGCCCGGATGAACGTCGACAAACTCCGCTCGCGCATGGAGCGCAACCTGCTCCACGGCAGCGGCGACAACCGCTGACGCGCGATGGGCGACTACATCCTGCGCGAGATCGACCGCATCGGCGAGCTGCTCCGCGCCCTGCTCGACCGGGCGGGGGCGCTCCGTCATGCCGGATCCGGCCTGCAACTCCGCGAGACGACGCCCGACAGCCTGCCCGACACGGCGGCCGGACGCATCCGCGACGCCGAGGCCGGGCTGCGCGACACAATACGGAACGGGCTGCGCACGGAGGCGGGTATCGACATCGACGCCCTCGCCGCGTCACCCGATCCCGTGCGACACCTCACCGACCGGCACGGCCTTGCCGAGGAGCACCTCGAACTGCTCGCCGAGCTGCTCTTCGATCTGGCGGCCGCCGCACCCGACCGGGCCGAACAGCGCCGTCTGGCCCGCACGGCCGACGCCCTCTGCCGCCACCTCGACGCCTGCGGCGCCCCCGCCTCGTTCGGCCGCTACCTCCTCCTGCAAAAACTCGAACAATACCTCAATCCATAGAATCATGCAACAGGAACAGACACGCACTTCGCTCCCCGAGAACGCCTACCGGGAGCTCGGGCCGGGCGAGGAGTACCGGCCGCTGATGCCCGCCTCGTCGTCGCCCGCCGAGGTGACGCCCTACTCGGTCGCGATGGGCATCGCCATGGCCGTCATCTTCTCGGCCGCCGCGGCCTTCCTCGGTCTCAAGGTGGGCCAGGTCTTCGAAGCGGCCATCCCCATCGCCATCATCGCCGTGGGCATGGGCAACGTGCTGGGCAAGCGCAACATGCTCGGCCAGAACGTCATCATCCAGTCGATCGGCGCCTCGTCGGGCGTCATCGTCGCCGGCGCCATCTTCACCCTCCCGGCGCTCTACATCCTGGGGCTCGACGCCGCCTTCTGGCAGGTCTTCCTCTCGTCGCTGTTCGGCGGACTGCTGGGCATCGTGCTGATGATCCCCTTCCGCAAATACTTCGTCAAGGAGATGCACGGCAAATACCCCTTCCCCGAGGCTACGGCCACCACCGAGGTGCTCGTCTCGGGCGAGAAGGGCGGCAACCAGGCCAAGCTGCTGGCCGTGGCGGGTCTGGTGGGCGGACTCTACGACTTCGTCGTCGGCACCTTCGGGCTCTGGACCGAGTCGGTCTCGACGCGCATCTGCACGTGGGGCGCCGCGGCCGCCGACAAGTTCAAGGTGGTCTTCTCGCTCAACACCTCGGCCGCCGTGCTGGGTCTGGGCTACATCATCGGGCTGAAATACGCGATGATCATCACCGCCGGCTCGTGTCTGGTGTGGTTCGTCATCGTCCCCGTCGTGGGGTCGCTCGCCGGCTCGATCGACGCCGCCGCGATGGCCGCCTCGCTGGGCGTGACCAACGCGTCGGTGCTCGCCGACCCCTCGACGCTCTTCACCCCCGAGAACCTCTTCGCCTACATCGGCAAGCCGCTCGGCATCGGCGGCATCGCCATGGCGGGTCTCGTGGGCATCTTCCGCCAGTCGAAGATCATCCGTCAGGCCGTGGGCCTCGCCGTCTCGGAGTTCGGCGGCGGCAAGGCCGGAGCAGCCTCGGCGACCGCCGAGCGCACGCAGCGCGACCTGCCGATGAAGCGCATCCTGACGATTCTGGTCGCCACGCTCCTCTCCATCTTCGTCTTCTTCCACTTCGGCCTGCTCGACGGCTGGGTCCAGTCCGTGACGGCCATCCTCATCGTCTTCTTCATCTCGTTCCTCTTCACCACCGTCGCGGCCAACGCCATCGCCATCGTGGGCACCAACCCCGTCTCGGGCATGACGCTCATGACGCTGATCCTCTCGTCGCTCATCCTGGTGAGCGTCGGGCTGAGCGGCACGACGGGCATGACCGCCGCCCTGATTATCGGCGGCGTGGTCTGCACGGCCCTCTCGATGGCCGGCGGCTTCATCACCGACCTGAAGATCGGCTACTGGCTCGGCACGACGCCCCGCAAGCAGGAGACGTGGAAGTTCCTCGGCACGCTCGTCTCGGCCGCCACGGTGGCCGGCGTGATGATCGTCCTCAACCGGGCATTCGGCTTCGTGGGCGAAGGGGCGCTGGTGGCCCCGCAGGCCAACGCCATGGCCGCCGTGATCCAGCCGCTGATGACCGGCGGGCAGACGCCGTGGGTGCTCTACTTCTGCGGTGCGATGCTGGCGCTGGTGCTCACCTCGATCGGCGTACCGGCCCTCGCCTTCGCACTGGGCATGTTCATCCCCATGGAGCTCAACGCGCCGCTCGTCGTGGGCGGTCTGGTCGCCTGGTTCGTCTCGGGCCGCTCGACCGACGCGGTGCTCAACAAGGCGCGCTTCGACCGCGGCACGCTCATCGCCTCGGGATTCATCGCCGGCGGCGCGCTGATGGGTGTCCTCACGGCCCTGCTCAAATTCCTCGAAGTCGACTGGATGCTCGCCGACTGGGCGTCGTCCAACGCCGCCGAATGGACAGGTCTGGCGGCCTACCTCGCCCTTATCGGCTATTTCGCATGGCACACGATGCAGGCGAAGAAAGAGAATTAAAAATTAAAAATTAAAAATGGAAAATGGAAAGTTGAAAAAGGGGAAATAATAACGGAATCAAACCTTTGCATATTGCCGGCCGGCACGCTTCGGGCTTATCCGAAGCGTAGCGGCCCGCAGCCACCCCGGGCGGAGGGCCGCTCTTCTCGCATCCGCTCGACGGGCCCCTCCGCTGGCTGCGGTCCGATAACGGAAATGAACTTTCCATTTTCCATTTTCAACTTTCAACTTGACAAACCTTAACCTTACCATACCATGGATCTGAAAGAGAGATTTCTGAAATACGTCTCCTACGACACGCAGTCGTCGGAGGAGAGCACCACATTCCCCTCGACCGACAAGCAGAAGATACTGCTCGCGGATCTGGCCGAAGAGATGCGCGCGCTGGGCATGACCGACGTCGCGATGGACCGCTACGGCTACGTCATGGGGACGATCCCCGCCACGCCGGGTTGCGAGAACGCCCCCGTCGTGGGCTTCATCGCCCACGTCGACACCTCGCCCGACATGAGCGGCAAGGACGTCCGCCCGCGCATCATCGACGAGTACGACGGCGGCGACATCTTCCTCAACGGCCAGCTGACGATGAAGGTCTCGGAGTTCCCCGAGTTGGCCTTCTTCAAGGGCCACACGCTCATCCACACCGACGGCACGACGCTGCTGGGCGCCGACGACAAGGCCGGCGTGGCCGAGATCATGACCGCGGCCGAGTACCTGATGGCCCACCCCGAGGTGAAGCACGGCAAGATCCGCATCGGCTTCACCCCCGACGAGGAGGTGGGCCGCGGCGTCGACTTCTTCGACGTCGAGGCCTTCGGCGCCGACTTCGCCTACACGGTCGACGGCGGCATGGAGGGCGAGCTCGAATACGAGAACTTCAACGCCGCCAGCGCCCGCATCGACATCCAGGGGCGCAACGTCCACCCGGGCTACGCCAAGAACAAGATGATCAACGCCATCGAGGTGGCGTGCGAGTTGCAGGCGATGCTGCCCGCGGCGCAGAAACCCCAGTACACCGAGGGATACGAAGGGTTCTTCCACTGCGTGGGCTTCAACGGCACGGTCGAGAAGGCCACGGTGAGCTACATCATCCGCGACCACGACGCCGAGAAGTTCGAGGAGAAGAAGGTGCTGATGTGGGCCTGCGTCGACCTGCTGAAGAAGAAATACGGCGCCGACGTGCTGACGCTCACCGTCAAGGACCAGTACTTCAACATGCTGAAGCAGGTCGAGCCCCATCCGCAGGTGATCGACAAAGCGATCGAGGCGATGGAGAAGGCCGGCGTGAAGCCGCTCGTAAGGCCCATCCGCGGCGGGACGGACGGCGCGCGCCTCTCGTTCATGGGACTTCCGTGCCCCAACCTCTTCACCGGCGGCATGAATTTCCACGGCAAGTTCGAGTACTGCTCGCTCACGACCATGCGCCGCGCCCAGCAGGTGATCCTCAACCTCGCGCAGCTCTGGGCCGAGTAGCCGCAATACGCAACGTCTAACCTTTCGTCTTTCTGAAAGTGGATCGATTCGGTTTTCTCAAGGTCGCGGCGGCCATTCCCCGCGTCGCGGTCGCCGACTGCGACGCCAACGCCGCACATATCGCCGCGCTGGCCGAGCGGGCCGCCCGGCATGGCGTCGAGGTCGTCGTCTTCCCCGAGCTGTCCCTCACGGGCTACACGTGCGGCGACCTGCTGCTCCACCCCACGCTGCTCGACGCCTCCGACGCCGCCCTCGAAGGGCTCGTGCGCGCGACGCGCAAGCTGCCCCTCGCGGCGATCGTCGGCGCCCCGCTGCGCCACGGCGAGACGCTCTACAACTGCGCCGTGGTCTTCGCGCAGGGCCGCATCCTGGGCGTGGTGCCCAAGACGTATATCCCCGACTACTCGGAGTTCTACGAGAACCGCTGGTTCGCCTCGGGCGCCGGCATCTCGGGCGAGACGATCCGCATAGGAGGTCTCGAAGCCGACTTCGGCGCCGACCTCACCTTCGCCGTCGGCGGGGCCGAGTTTGGCGTGGAGATCTGCGAGGATCTGTGGGTCGCCGTGCCCCCCTCGTCGCACCTGGCGACGGCGGGCGCCCGCGTCATCTTCAACCTCTCGGCCTCGCCCGAAGGGGTGGGCAAGCACGACTACCTGCGCCAGCTCGTGGCCCAGCAGTCGGCCCGTACCCTCTCGGCCTATGTCTACTGCTCGGCCGGCTTCGGCGAGTCGTCGACCGACCTGGTCTTCGCCGGCAACGGCCTCATCGCCGAGAACGGACGCATCCTCGCCGAGGCCGAGCGCTTCTCGCTCGACGAACAGCTGCTCGTCGCCGACGTCGACGTCGAGCGCCTCGGCTTCGAGCGGCGCCGCAACACCTCGTTCCGCACGGGCGAGGCGGCGGCCGAGAACACCGTCATCGAGATGGAGCTCCCCGAGGGGCTCCGCCCCGCCACGCTCGACCGGGCGATCGACCCCACCCCCTTCGTTCCCGCCGACGCCGCGCACCGCAGCGAACGCTGCGAGGAGATCTTCGGCATCCAGGCCCTCGGCCTGGCCCGGCGGCTCTCGCACACGGGGTGCCGCACGGCCGTCGTCGGCATCTCGGGCGGGCTCGACTCGACCCTCGCGCTGCTGGTCACCGTGCGGGCCTTCGACCGGCTGGGGCTCGACCGCCGGGGCGTCGTCGGCATCACCATGCCGGGCTTCGGCACCACGGGGCGCACCTACCGCAACGCGCTGCAACTGATGCGGGGGCTGGGCGTCACCGTCCGCGAGATCCCCATCCGCGACGCCTGCACGCAGCACATGAAGGATATCGGTCTGCCGGCCGACGACCGCTCGGCCGCCTACGAGAACGCCCAGGCGCGCGAGCGCACGCAGATCCTGATGGACGTGGCCAACATGGAAGGGGGACTGGTCGTCGGCACGGGCGACCTGAGCGAGCTGGCGCTGGGCTGGGCGACCTACAACGGCGACCAGATGTCGATGTACGGCGTCAACGCCTCGGTGCCCAAGACGCTGGTGCGCCACCTGGTGCAGTGGGCCGCCGACACCGCGGCCGACGACGGGATCCGCACGACGCTGCGCGACATCGTCGCCACGCCCGTAAGCCCCGAGCTGCTCCCCGCCGACGCCGGGGGCGAGATCGCCCAGAAGACCGAGGATCTGGTGGGCCCCTACGAGCTCCACGACTTCTTCCTCTACCACACCCTCCGCTCGGGCTACGGACCGGCGAAGATCCTCTTCCTCGCGCGGCAGGCCTTCGAGGGGAGCTACGACGAAAAGACGATCCTCCATTGGCTGCGCACGTTCGTCCGCCGCTTCTTCAACCAGCAATTCAAACGCTCGGCCATGCCCGACGGCCCCAAGGTCGGCTCGGCCGCCTTGTCGCCCCGCGGCGACTGGCGCATGCCCTCCGATGCTTCGGCGGCGATGTGGCTCCGGGAACTCGACACGCTATGAAACCGATCCTGCTGTTCGTTCTCCTGACGCTGACCGCGACGACGGCGGGCGCGCAGGAGTGGAAAGAGGCCCTCAAACGGGTCGCGACCGAAGCCGCCGACAAGCTCACCGACGGCCAGCTCACCCGCTATGCCCTCGCGGGCTCGTGGAGCTATACCGGGCCAGGCATCCGGTTCGAAAGCGACGACCTCGCCGGTACGCTCGGTGCCGCCGCCCTCGAATCGACCCTCTCCACCCGTCTCGCGAAGATCTACGCCACGCTGGGCATCGCCCCGGGAGCCTGCACCTTCGTCTTCGGACGGGAGGGCGACTTCTCGGCCAGCGCCGCTTCGCGCACCCTCACGGGAAGCTACGACTTCGACGCCGCAACCCATGTCGCGACGCTCCATTTCTCCAAGGGCAACTACGATCTGGGCTCGATCGCGGGCCACGCCTACCTCAGCGGCGACAAACTCCAGCTCGTCTTTCCCGTGACGAAACTGATCGACGCGCTGACCGCGATCGGCAGCTCCGTTTCGTCGCTCGCCGCGGTATCGTCGCTGCTCCGCAAATACGACGACGTCTACCTCGGTTTCGCCTTCGAGCGCGAATAGCCGCCCTCTATACACGACGAAGCGGGCGCGACCGACTGGTCGCGCCCGCTTCGTTTTCGCCCGCCCGGAGCTATTCGAGCGATGCCAGCAGCGCCTCGATCGGCTCCTTCCACCGCCCCGGAACGACGATATGGTGGTTGCCGATCGGGTTGCGCAGGAAGTAGTCGGCGACGCCCTCTGCCCGCAGCACGATCTGCGTGCGGCACAGGTCCGCCTCGCAGAGGTTCCCCGCCAGCTCGGCCTCGAACACGCAGCTGCGCGAGAGGTCGCCCGCGAGTTTGAACACCGTCACGGCCCCTTCGGGCAGCTCGCCGCGAATCGCCACGCCCAGTCCCGACTCGAAATGGGTGTCGCAGACGAAGCGCCGCACCATGTCGAGCGGCACCGTACAGTGCGCGAGCACCATCTCGCCCGTCTCGGGATCTATGCGCGACGGATTGGCCTGGAACCCGCTCACACCCGCGAGCGCATGCGTCACGGCCATCGTCAGCAACGCCGGCACGTCGCCCTCGCACCCCGAGGGAACGCCCTCGGCGTTGAGCAGCGCGAGGGCCAGACACCCCGTGTTGCCCATCCGCTCCAGCAGGTCGAAACAGCGGATCGTCAAGCCGTCGAGCCGATAGCGCTCCACGATGCGCTTCAGACCGCCGTAGATCTCCAGCGCTCCGGCCCAATAGGGCTTCACCCGCTCGGGCAATGCGGCGGCATGCTCCTCGACCGCCCGAAGGGCCTCGGTCCGGGGATAGCCGCCGCGGGCGATCTCCCCGACGAGCTCCTCCATAGGCACCTCCACCAGTTCGACACCCAGCTTTTCGCGCACCTTCGCGGCGTCGGCTCCGCTGGCGATCAGCCAGTCCGACGGCTGTCCGACGACACCCAGCCGCATGCCGTCGAGCCGCCGGCGCGCGGTCTCGACATGGGCGAGCAGCGCCAGCCGCCCGGCGATGTAACGGTCGCTGCCGTGGATGATCTCGCCCGGGCAGCCCTGCCGCCGCAGGTAGGAGAGGATCTCCATCGAAGCGGCCAGCGAGTTGCTCCGGCCCGAGGTCAGCAGCCGCACGGGGCGCAAGCGCCCCTCGGGCGTCCGGCTCACCCGGTCGAAAAGCTCCTTGAAAAGCCCCTCGGTACCGCCCGTGCGGACGTAGATCACGTCGAGGTCGTGCGTGCCGTAGTCGGCGAAATCGGGGCCGCGATAGACGAAGCCGCAGGGTCGGGCGGCAGCCGACGAAAGTTCGGTAAGACGCCCTTCGATCCGGGCGATGAACTGCGACGATGCGGCATCCAGCGCAGCGGCATCGTGCAGCGACGAAGTCAGGGTGTAGAGTCCTATATTCATAAAAAAACGGTTGGTTCGTTTCAGAGAAACAGCACGGCGAGCGTCGCCACGACGAACCCGCCGGCGAAGCCCGCGAGGATCTGCACGCCGTCGTGGCATCCCAGGTAGAGCCGCGCCGAAGCCAACGCCCCCGTGCAGAGCACCGCCACGGCCAGCGGCACGATCATATGCCCCACGCCGATGAAGTTCATCACCGTGAGCAGCGCCACGGCCGCCCCCATCGCCGTCAGATGCAGGCTGATCTTCCAGTAGTACGACACGGCGAGACACATCGCCTCGCAGCACCCCGCAGCCACCATGAACTTGCGCAGGAAGACCGCCGAGGGGAGCTTGGCCAGCGTCACGGCGCAGAGCAGGAAGCACACCGTGCCGATCGCCAGCGGCAACAGCCGCTCGCGTCGGTCGTCGATCCGATAGGAGGAGATCCGCCCCAGCGACCGCAGCACGCCCAGCGCCAGCACGGGGATGATCATCGCATAGAGAATCACCACCCACGCGACGTAGCACTTCACGTCGGTCGGATAGTAGGCGAACGGCGTGAAAAAGAGCAGCACGCAGAGCAGGTAGAGCGGCAGCACGAAGGGGTGCAGCGCCCACGAAATTCCGTTGGCTAATTTGGCGTATTTCATCTTTTTTCGGTTTCGGACCGGCTCCGCCTTTCAACGGAGCGGGTCGGAGCGCATCCGCCCCGACCTCGGTCCTTCGTTTCATCTGTTTTCCGGCCGGGTGCCGGCATCCGTGCGTGCCCGGCAACGTCGGCTCTTCGCAGCCTCTCGGCCGGCGATCCGGCCGCACCCCGCCGCGCCGCGCAAACCTGCAAACGCACCCGGCAAACGCACCCGGCAAACGCACTCCCGCCGCCGGGCGGACGCATCAGATCTGCTTGCGGAGCCGCGCCACGGGGATTCCCAGCATCTCGCGGTATTTGGCCACCGTGCGCCGGGCGATGCGGTAGCCCTTGGCGTTGAGTATGTCCATGAGCGTCTCGTCGGTCAGCGGCCGGCGCTTGTCCTCCTCGTCGATGCACTCGCGGAGGATGTTCTTGATCTCGTAGCTCGACACCTCCTCGCCGCTCTCGGTCTGCATCGCCTCCGAGAAGAGCGACTTGAGAAAGACGATGCCGAACTGCGTCTGCACGTACTTGCTGTTGACCACGCGCGAGATGGTCGACACATCCAGCCCCGTGCGCTCGGCGATATCCTTGAGGATCATCGGCCGCAGTTTCGAGCGGTCGCCGTCGAGGAAGTAGTCGTGCTGGTAGTCCAGGATCGTCTGCATCGTCCGCATGAGCGTGTCGTGCCGCTGCTGGATCGCCGAAATGAACCACTTGGCCGAGTCGATCTTGCTCTTGACGAACTGCACCGCCTCGCGGTCGCTCTCGCGCACCCGCCCGTCGGGAGTCACCATCGCCCGCAGCATCTCCTGGTAGCGGCGGCTGATCTTCACCTCGGGGACGTTGCCGCCGTTGAGCGTGAGGCGGAACACGCCGTCCTCGCAGTCGAGGATGAAGTCGGGGATGATGTAGGGCGTCGCCTCCGATCCCCCCTCGGTATAGAGGTTGCCCGGTTTGGGCGAGAGCTTGCGGATCTCGGCCATCGCCTCGCGGAACTCCTCCTCGGTGATCTGCAGACGCACGAGCAGCTTCTCGAAATGTTTCTTGGCGAACTCGTCGAAGTAGTCGGTGAGGATCCTGCGGGCCAGTCGCCGCGGACGGCTCGACGCGCTCCACTCGCCCAGCTGCAGGAGCAGGCATTCGCGCAGGTCGCGGGCACCCACGCCCACGGGTTCCAGCTGGTGGATCACCCCCAGCAGCCCTTCCAGCTCCTCGGGCGTGGTCTCCAGGCCCACGGTGAAGGCGATGTCGTCGGCCACCGACTCCAGGTCGCGGCGCAGATAGCCGTCGGAATCGATGCTGCCCACCAGGTATACCGCCAGCCGCATCTCTCGATCCGTCAGGTGACGGTATCCGAGTTGTTCCACGAGGTACTCCTGCAACGAGCGTCCGCCCACCAGCACCGCCTGCCGCGGCTTGTCGTCCTTCGAGAAGTTGTTGATCCGGCTCTTGTACGAAGGGGTGTCGTCCTCGCGCAGGTATTCGTCGATCGAGATCTGACGGGGTGCCTCTTCGGTCTCGGAGTCGGTATCGCGCTCCTCCTCTTCGAGCACGATGTTCTCTTCGATCTCCTGCTTGATCCGCTGTTCGAGCTGCACGGTCGGAAGCTCCAGCAACTTGATCATCTGGATCTGCTGCGGAGAGAGTTTCTGTTGCAGGGAAAGTACCTGTCTCTGATTGATTGCCATAGGTCGATCGTGTTTAAGTCGCCACAAACATACGACACACTATCGGCCTAAGCAATATACATTTTCGCCCGCGGCCGAATCGACTATATTTACGCTCTCCCGCATCGTCCGTCGCGCCCGGATGCAGGATCGTCGATCAGAAATCGGCATGCTGCGGCGTGCGCGGGAAGGGCTGCACGTCGCGGATGTTGCCCAGACCGGTGACGAACATCAGCAGGCGGTCGAAGCCCAGACCGAAGCCCGAGTGGGGCGCCGAACCCCAGCGCCGCGTGTCGAGGTACCACCACAGCTCGCGCTCGTTCATCCCCAGCTCCTTCACGCGCGCGGACAACTTGTCGTAGTCGGCCTCGCGCTCCGATCCGCCGATGATCTCGCCGATCTTGGGGAAGAGCACGTCCATGGCGCGCACGGTCTTGCCGTCGTCGTTCTGCTTCATGTAGAAGGCCTTGATCGCCTTCGGATAGTTGATCAGGATCACCGGACGCTTGAAGTGCTCCTCCACGAGGTAGCGCTCGTGCTCCGACTGCAGGTCGTCGCCCCAGTTGCAGGGGAACTCGAACTTGCGGCCCGAAGCCTGGAGAATCTCGATGCCCTCGGTGTAGTCGAGCCGCTTGAAGTCGTTGGCCACCACGAAGCGCAGACGGTCCAGCAGCTCGGGATCCCACATCTTGTTCATGAACTGGAGATCCTCCATGCAGTTGTCCAGCGCATACTGGATCAGGTACTTGAGGAACGCCTCGGCCAGCTCCATGTTGTCCTCCAGCTCGTAGAAGGCGGCCTCGGGCTCGATCATCCAGAACTCCGACGCATGGCGCACCGTGTTCGAGTTCTCGGCGCGGAACGTGGGGCCGAAGGTATAGATGCGGCCCAGCGACAACGCGCCCAGCTCGCCTTCGAGCTGGCCCGAGACCGTGAGGCTGCACTGCTTGCCGAAGAAATCCTGCGCGTAGTCGACCGCGCCCTCCTCGGTGCGGGGCGGATTGGCCACGTCGAGCGTCGTCACCTGGAACATCGCGCCGGCGCCCTCGCAGTCCGAAGCGGTGATGATCGGCGTGTGGAAATAGTAGAAGCCGTTCTTGTGGAAGAACTCGTGGATGGCATAGGCCATGGCATGGCGGATGCGGTAGACCGCACCGAACGTATTGGTTCGCGGACGCAGGTAGGCGATCTCGCGCAGGAACTCCAGCGAGTGGCCCTTCTTCTGCAGGGGGTAGGTCTCGGGATCGGCCGTACCGTAGACCTCGATCCGCTCGGCCTGCACCTCGACGCCCTGGCCCGAGCCGGGCGAGGCGACCAGGCGGCCATCGACGCGGATGCAGGCACCCGTGGTGATGGGCTTGAGCTGCTCCTCGGCAATCTTCTTAAGGTCGACGACGACCTGTATGTTAGCTACGCACGATCCGTCATTGAGGGCGATGAAAGCCACGTTCTTGTTGCCGCGCTTGGTGCGCACCCAACCTTTGACGACGATGTCGGAGTCGACGGCTCCCGACTTGAGAATTTCTACGATTCGCTGCGTTTTCATATGATATGTTTAAGCTGTTTTTTCGAATTTACAAAGGTAGGACATATTTGCGATTTGTCAAAATAAAAAGTACCTTTGTCCGTCACACAATCAGACCGTCATGATCACACGCATACTCCTGGCCGCAGCCCTTGCCGCCGTCGTGGCGCTCCCGGCCGCAGCCCAGCGGAATCACCGCATCCACCGCACCGAAATCGTCCCCTACGATACGCGCCAGCGGGCCGATGCCCGCACGCGCGAGGGCGTCGACGCCCATATCGCCTTCTCGCCCGAGACGCTCGTCGCCACCGAGGCGGCCACCGTCGTCGGGCAGCAGATCGAGATCCCCTACGCCTGGACCGACGGGCTGACCTACCTCCATCTGGAAAATGTCGGCTCAGCCTACTCGCTCTGGGTCAACGACCGCGAGGTGGCCGAGGTGGCCGACGCGGCCACGCCCGCCGACTTCGACCTCTCGGACTTCATCGGCCAGGGGACCAACACCTTCCGGCTGCTCCTGCACCCCTCGCCGACGGCCGCCGTCGACCCGAAGATCGCCCGGCGCCCCGCATTCGAGAACAGCTACCTCTACAACCAGAACAAGCGCTCGATCCGCGACTTCGAGATCGCCCTGGTTCCCGACTCCGCGGGCCGCGATTTCGGCGTGCTGAAGCTGGCCGTCGTCGCGCAGAACGGATTCAACTACGACGAGCCTATCGAGGTGGGCTACGACATCTACTCGCCCCAGGGCAAGCTGCTGGAGTTCAACATCAAGGAGGTGACGATCCCCGGCCGCTCGACCGACACGGTGCGCTTCTCGCCCTATATCTACCACACCTTCGACAACAAATGGGAGGCCGGCGGGGCGAAGAACCCGCCGCTCTACCGCGTGATGCTCTTCACGCGCCGCCAGGGCACCTACAAGGAGTATATGCCGCTGCGCATCGGCTTCGGCCGCACCGAGTGGACCGACGGCCGCCTCATGCGCCTGGGCAAGGAGATCGTCTTGAACAAAGCGCGCTACAACGCCGCGGCCGACCCCAAGACGACCCTCGCGGAGATCCGCGCGCTCAAGGCCCAGGGTAAGAACACGCTCTGCCCCGACTACCCGCAGCCGGCGTGGTTCTACGAGCTGTGCGACCAGACGGGGCTCTACGTGGTCGACTGCGCCGCCATCGCGGCCCCCGACCGCCGCGACGACCGCCGCGTGGGCGGCACCCCCTCCAACGACCCCGCGCTGGCCGACGAATACCTCGAACGGGTGAAGGCGATGTACTACCGCTCGCGCAACTTCACGTGCGTGGCGGCCTACGCGCTGGGCGCCCCCTCGGGCAACGGCTACTGCATGTACAAGGCCTACGAATGGCTCAAGTCGGTCGAGCGTCACCGCCCGGTGATCTACGTCGACGCCGACGGCGAGTGGAACAGCGACCTCTAAACGGCGCCGCATGGTCATCGAACTCATCGTCATCGGAAAGACCGACTCGAAGGAGGTCGCCGCGCTGGTCGAAATGTACGGCAGGCGGGTCAACCGCTACTGCCGCTTCGTTGTCACGACGCTGCCCGACGTGCGCAACACGCGCAACCTCTCGGCCCGCCAGCAGAGCACGCTCGAAGGCGAAGCGATCCTGCGGCAGCTCACCGACGGCGACCACGTCGTCCTGCTCGACGAGCGGGGCGAGGAGTTGCGCTCGGTGGAGTTCGCCCTCTGGCTCCAGAAACGGATGAACAGCGGCATCCGCCGCCTCGTGCTGGTCATCGGCGGTCCCTACGGCTTCTCCGAAGCGGTCTACGCCCGTGCCGACGGCCGCCTCTCGCTCTCGCGCATGACCTTCTCGCACCAGATCGTCCGGGCGATCTTCGCCGAGCAGATCTACCGCGCCTTCACCATCCTCCGCAACGAACCCTACCACCACGAATAGGATGCAGCCCCGCCCCGCCATCGCCGTACTCTCGTCCAACGTCCTCACGGGCCTGGGGCTGCGCGCCGTTCTCGAAAAGATCATCCCCGCGGCCGAGGTCGAGCTCTTCGCCGACTTCGACGCCTTCGCGGGGGCCGATCCCGGGCGCTTCTTCCACTTCTTCGTCTCGGGCACGCTCTTCGGCGCCCACGCCGATTTCTTCCGTGCGCACCGCCAGCGGACCATCCTGCTGATCGGCTCCGCGCCCCCTCCCGCCGCCGCAGGCTTCCACACGCTCGACATCCGCACCGGCGAGGAGCGGCTCGTCCACGACATCCTGCGCATGCACCGCGGCGGGCACCACGACCACACCGCACCGCTCGCCGCCGGCCGCGAGGCGCTCACCGACCGCGAGACGGAGGTGCTCACCTGGATCGCCCGCGGATGCACCAACAAGCAGATCGCCGAGCGGCTCGGCATCGGACTGACGACGGTCATCACCCACCGCCGCAACATCATGGAAAAGACCCGCGCCGGCTCCACGGCCGAGCTGGTGCTCCACGCCCTGCGTGCGGGCTGCCTCGACGACGAGCTGCTCTGACGGCGCCGCACGACAGGCAGGGCCCTCCTCATAAATAAGGATTGCACGATCGGAAATAAATCCGTTACTTTGCAGTCGAATAAAACCCACCGCGTGATCCGTCGTCTGCTCATCCCGCTCCTGCTGCTTCCCCTCGCCGCCCACCCGGCCGCGAACGGGGAACGACACCCCGCGACCGCACTCCATGCGACGCCGGCGGAACGGTCCGCAGAAGGAAAGGCCGCACGCGGAACCGTCGAGCCCGCCGACACGGCGATCCGCGTCGACAGGGTGCAGGTGACAGCCATCAAGCAGGGCATGGACCTGCGCGCGCAGCCCGTGGCGGCGACGATCGTAGGCGGGCTGACCCTCGCACGCGACCGCATCGACGCCGTGAAGGAGCTCTCGCAGCGCATCCCCAACTTCCACGCCCCCGACTACGGTTCGCGCATGACCTCGTCGATCTACGTCCGCGGCATGGGCGCCCGCATCGACCAGCCGGTCGTGGGGCTCAACGTCGACAACGTCCCGGTGCTCAACAAGGATTGCTACGACATGGAGCTCGTCGATATCGAACGCATCGAGGTGCTGCGCGGCCCCCAGTCGACGCTCTACGGCCGCAACACGATGGGCGGTCAGATCAACGTCTACACCCGCTCGCCGCTCACCGACCCGGGCACCCGGTTCCGGGCCGAATACGGCAGCGGCCGGAGCTGGCGTTTCGGCGCCTCCACCGCCCTGGCGCTCTCCGATGCGCTCGGCATGGCCTTCTCGGCGTTCTACACCCGCTCGGACGGCTTCTTCCGCAACCTCCACACCGGCCGCACGTGCGACGCCGAGCGGCTGGGCGGCGGCCGCTGGCGCACGCAGTGGCGCAACGGCCGCGGCCTGCGCCTCGACAACACCCTCGCCTTCTCGGCCCTCGACCAGGGGGGCTACCCCTATGCCTACATCGGCGAACCGCTCGCCGAGGAGGGCGAGACGATTCTCCGCCCGGGCGAGATCCGCTACAACGATCCCTCGGGCTACCGCCGCACGACGTTGAGCGACGGACTGACCGTGCGCTACGACGCCGCAGGCTACTCCGTGGCGTCGATCACCAGCTACCAGTACTCCGACGACGCGATGACGCTCGACCAGGACTTCACTCCCCTCTCCTACTTCACCCTGCGGCAGGCGCGGCGCGACCACGCCGTGACGCAGGACGTGGTCTTTCGCTCGCGCGACGAGGGGGCCTACCGCTGGCTCGTCGGCGCCTTCGGCTTCTACCGCCACGGCTCGATGGAGGCGCCGGTCCACTTCAAGCGCACGGGCATCGACCGCCTGATCTTCGACAACGCCAACGCCTCGTCGGCCGAGACCGGCATCCGCTACGGGAAGGTTTCGGACGAGCTGCCCCTCCACTCCGACTTCCGCCTCCCCTCGGCCGGCGCCGCGCTCTACCACGAGTCGCACTACACGCTGGGGCGCTGGGAGTTCACCGCCGCCCTGCGCGTCGACTACGAACACACGCGCCTGCGCTACCGCAGCCGGGCCGACCTCGACTACACGGTGAGCATCGACGGCGGCGCGCCCGCCGACGGACGGGTGCGTATCGACGAGCGGCGCTCGATCGAGCGCTCCTACACCGAGCTGCTGCCCAAGGCGGCCGTCACCTACCGCTTCGACGCCTCGCGCGACCTCTACCTTTCGGTCTCGAAGGGCTACAAGGCGGGCGGATTCAACACCCAGATGTTCTCCGACATTCTCCAGGAGAAGATCAAGTGGCAGATGCTCTCGGGGCTCGAATACGACGCCCCCGAGCGGATGTCCTACCGCCCCGAGTACAGCTGGAACTACGAGCTGGGCGGCCACTTCACCTGCGCCGACGGCATCGTCCGGGGCGACTTCGCCCTCTTCTGGATCGACTGCCGCGACCAGCAGCTCACCGTCTTCCCGCCCGGCGCGACCACCGGGCGCATGATGACCAACGCCGGCCGCACGCGCTCGCGCGGTGCCGAACTCTCGCTCGTCGTCATGCCCCGCCGCCATCTGGAGTTCAGCGTCGCCTACGGCTTCACCGACGCCCGTTTCCGCCGCTACGACTCGACCGAGGAGAATGCCGCAGGAGAGGCGGTGGCCGTGAGCTACCGCGGCAAGCGGATCCCCTATGCGCCGCAACACACCCTCTCGGCCGGAGCCGCCTGGACCCTCCCCACGGGCGTCGCCTGGCTGGGCGACGTGGTGTTGCGCGCCGGCATGCGGGGTGCGGGACGCATCTGGTGGAACGAACGCAACGACCGCTCGCAACCCTTCTACGCCCTCGTCGACGCCTCGCTGGCCGTCGAGCACCCGCGCTACGGCATCGCCCTGTGGAGCCGCAACCTCGCGAGCGCCGCCTACGATGTCTTCTACTTCAAGTCGATCGGCAACGAGTTCGTACAGCGGGGCCGCCCGCGCACCTTCGGAATCACCCTAACATTGAAAATAGATTGACCATGCTGAAAAAACTCTGCTTCTGCCTCGCGGCGCTCTGTGCCCTTGCCGCCTGCAACGACGACAAGGAGGATCCGATCCGTTACCCCGAGACCAACGAGTGCATCGAAAACGGCCAGCTCACCGGAACGAACATGCACTTCCTGGGCACGGCGACGAGCACCGACAGCCGCGGCAACGTCTTCACCGACACCGAAGCCCGCTTCGAGACAGCCGGCCTCGCGACCATGATGCTCTACATGCACCAGACCCGTTTCTCGGCCGCCATGCCCGCTATGGAGATGCGCATGCCCCACCTGGCCTACACCGGATCCGGCAAGACCGTCGCCTTCTCGGCCGGACGCGTCGTCCCCGAACTCTCGGTCAAGAACCTCGGCTGGCAGCCGATGGAGGCCTACGCCCTCACCGACGTCGACATCCGCATCGAGGGCGTCCGCTGCTCGGTGCGCTTCACGTGCGACGTGCCGCGCGTGGGCCTCTATACGGTCGAGTACGAAGGCCGCCTTTTCGTAGAAAACAATTAAAAACCATACACACATGAAACCCGAATACCGTCCTTTCGTAGACGAGCTCATCGAGCTCTGCATCAAAGAAGACATCGGCGACGGCGACCACACGTCGCTGTGCTGCATCCCGGCCGACGAACACGGCCGCATGCGCCTGCTGTGCAAGCAGGAGGGCATCATCGCCGGCATCGAGATCGCACAACTCGTGCTCCACCGCCTCGACCCCGACATGCGTTTCGAGCAGCTGCTCGACGACGGCGCCCGCGTCCGCCCGGGCGACGTGGCCTTCTACGTCTCGGGGCGTCTGCGCTCGCTGCTGCAGGCCGAGCGCATCCTGCTCAACATCATGCAGCGCATGAGCGGCGTGGCGACCCAGACCGCCTTCTACGTCAAGCACCTCGAGGGGCTGCACACGAAGGTGCTCGACACGCGCAAGACCACGCCCGGCATGCGCGTACTGGACAAGATGGCCGTCAAGCTGGGCGGCGGCGACAACCACCGCATGGGGCTTTTCGACATGATCCTCCTGAAGGACAACCACATCGACTTCGCCGGCGGTGTCCGTCAGGCGGTCCTGGGCGCCAAGGAGTACCTCCGTGCCCGCGGCAAGCAGATCCCCATCGAGTGCGAGGTGCGCACGCTGGAGGACATCGACGAGGTCTTCGCCGCCGGAGGCGTCGACCGCATCATGTTCGACAACTTCTCGCCCGAGATGACCCGCCAGGCCGTCGAGAAGGTCGCCGGACGCTGCGAGACGGAGTCGAGCGGCGGCATCACGCTCGAAACGATGCGCGCCTATGCCGAGTGCGGCGTCGACTTCATCTCGGTGGGGGCCCTGACCCACCAGATCCGTTCGCTCGACATGTCGTTAAAGGCCTGCGAATAGTCCCGGAGAATCCCACGCGATCGCCGGTCTGCGGCACGAAAGCGTCGCTCGCCTCGGGCGGCCCGCGCCTCCGATCCGAAACCGTCATTCCATGACACGCCTGCAACAAAGCCCTCTGGGGCTGCTCCTGCGGCGCATCGTGCTGCTCTACGCCGTGCTGATGCTCTGCCGCCTGGTCTTCCTGCTCTACAACGCCCCGCTGC
The DNA here is from genome assembly GCA_947364365.1 of uncultured Alistipes sp. Classification (GTDB taxonomy): domain Bacteria; phylum Bacteroidota; class Bacteroidia; order Bacteroidales; family Rikenellaceae; genus Alistipes. Next base: position 170,567 of record CANASP010000001.1, on the reverse strand, counting down.
TCGGCCCGCTCACGTGGTCCGGCGCGGGGTCGCTGCTGCGCGGCGCCCTGCTCTTCGACACCGCCTCGGTCGTCTATGCCGACGGGCTGTTCGTCCTGCTGTCGCTGCTGCCTCTGCCTCCGCGCATCCGCTCGACCCGGCTGTGGCAGGGGCTGCTCTACGGCTATTACGTCGCCGTCAATACCCTGCTCGTCGTCGCGACGAACCTCGCCGACGCGGTCTATTTCCGCTACACGCAGAAGCGCTTCACCGCCGACGAGATCTTCTTCGCCGACAACGACAACTCGCTCTCGCTCGTCTTCCGGTTCGCCGCCGAGAACTGGTACCTGGTGCTCGCAGCCGCCGCACTGATCGCGCTGCTCGCCCGCGGCTACGGCCGGCGGGTGCGCGAGGAGAGCCTGCTGCGCGAAGGGCCCGCCTACTACCTCGCGGGCACGCTGCTGCTGGTGCTGGGAGGGGGCCTGTGCGTCGCGGGCATGCGCGGCGGCTTCACCCGCGCGACACGCCCGATCACCCTCTCCAACGCCGCGCTCTACGCCCCCGACAACGCCCGGGCCAACCTCGTCCTGAGCAACCCCTTCTGCATCCTGCGCACCGTCGGCAGCGCGGGCTCGCTCCGTTACACGCGCTATTTCGCCCCCGAGCAGCTCGACCGCCGCTTCTCGCCCGTGCACGTGCCGCCCGACTCCGCGGCCGTCGACCTCTCGGGCCGCAACGTCGTGCTCTTCATCCTCGAAAGTATGTCGGCCGAGCACTCGGCACGCCTCTGTCCCGCCATCTGGGAGGGACGCCCCGAGCGGGGCATGACCCCCTTCCTCGATTCGCTGATGGACCGCAGCCTCACGTTCGAACGCATGTACGCCAACGGCACCCGCTCGATCCAGGCCATGCCCTCCCTGCTGGGCAGCATCCCCTCCTTCCGCACCCCCTTCGTGCTGATGCCCCAGTCGCTGGGCGAGAGCCGCCAGCTGCCCGCGATGCTGGCCGACAGGGGCTACGCCACGCTCTTCTTCTGCGGCTCGGAGCGCGGCTCGATGGGCTTCGGCGCCTACGCCCGCTCGGCGGGCATCCGGCGGCTCGTCAGCCGCGAGGAGTACGAGGAACGCCACGGCCGCGACGACTTCGACGGCTACTGGGGCATCTGGGACGAGCCCTTCCTCCGCTTCGCGGGCGAGGAGCTCGCCGCGACGCCCGAGCCCTTCTTCGCCACGCTCTTCACCCTCACCGCCCACCACCCGTTCGTCGTCCCCGAGGGCGAGGAGGCCTCGCTGCCCGCGGGCTACACCCGAGTCCACCGCGGCGCGGCCTACGACGACCGCGCCCTGCGGCGCTTTTTCGAGCGTTTTTCCGACGAGGAGTGGTTCCGTCGCACGATCTTTGTGTTCGTTGCCGATCACGTATCGTCGGAGAAGTTCGCCCCCGAAACACGGGAGTGGCCCGGCAACATGCACATCGTGGGGTTCATCCACACGCCCGACGGGGCGATCGAGGGCCGCATCGACAGCCCGACGCAGCAGCTCGACATCATGCCCACGCTGCTCGGGCTGCTGGGCAACCGCGAGCGCTACTTCGCCTTCGGCCGCGACGTCATGAACGAGCCCGACCGGCCCCGCTGGTCGGTGAGCTACGACGCCGGACGCTACCGCGCCCTGACCGACGCGGGCGAGGTGGCCTTCGACGATGCGACACCCGCCGACACGACGGCCTGCTCGCCGCGGGGCCGGTTCCAGGCACTCGTGCAGCAATATTACACCCGCATCGAAGAGAAAAACTATACGGCCCGATGATCCGTTTCCACCCCATACGCATCGAGGATCGCGCACGCATCGAGCGCTACACGATGCCGTCGGCGATCGTCAACTGCGACCTCTCGTTCGCCAACATGTTCTGCTGGCAGGGCGTCTACCACAGCGCCTGGGCCGAGGTCGACGGCTTTCTGGTGATCCGCTTCCACATCGACGGCGGCACGCAGATCGGCTACATGCAGCCCGTGGGCGAGGGCGATTTCGCATCGATCGTCCCGGCGCTGCGCGACGACGCCCATGCCCACGGCCAGCGGCTGCGGCTGATCGGCCTGACGGAGGAGGGGTGCGAACGCATCCGCCGCATGCACCTCGGTCTGTTCGCCTTCGATTCGGACCGGGCCACCGAGGATTACGTCTACCTCGCCGACGACCTGCGGCAGCTCCCGGGGCGCCGCTACCAGCCCAAGCGCAACCACATCAACCGCTTCGCGGCCGCCCACCCCGACTACCGCTACGAACCGCTGACTCCCGACCGTTTCGACGCGTGCATGGCGCTCGAACGGGAGTGGCGCCGCACCCACGAGGGACACACGGCCGAGCTCTGCGCCGAGCAGCGGGCCATGCAGCGCGCCTTCGCCCATTTCGACGCACTGGGAATGATCGGCGGCTGCATCTACGTCGGCGACCGGATGGTGGCCTTCACCTACGGTTCGGCGGTCAACGACCGCACGTTCGACACCCATGTCGAGAAGGCCGACCCGGCCTTCGTCCGCGACGGGGCCTTCACGACGATCAACAAGCTCTTCGCCGAGCACCTCCCCGCACGCTTCACCCACATCAACCGCGAGGAGGACCTCGGGATCGAGGGGCTGCGGCAGGCCAAGCTCTCCTACCACCCGGCCTTCCTCCAGCGCAAGTTCACGGCCATCCGGCTCCACACCGACGAGCGGGAGGTAAAGGCGCTCTGGCAGACTGCGTTCGGCGACGACGACCGGTTCGTCGACGCCTTCCTGCTGCGCTACTACGACCCCGGGCGCATGCTCTCCGTGCGGAGCGACGGGCGCCTCGCGGCGATGCTCCACCTGCTGGAGTTCGAGAGCGAGCTGGGACCCGTGACCTACGTCTACGGCGTGGCCACCGACCCCGCGCTGCGCGGCCGCGGCTACGCCTCGCAGCTGCTCGACCAAGCGCTGCGCGAGATCGACGCCCGGGGCAGCACGGCGCTGCTGATCCCCTCGCCGGGCGACGAGCGTCTGCGCGCCTTCTACGGCCGCTTCGGCTTCGCGGGGGCGGTCCCCGTCGCGTTCCGCTCGCCCGACGATTTCGACTTCGGCACGGGCGACCCCACGACCGACCGGGCGATGATCCGGCGGCGCGACGCCGCGCCGCTGCCCGAGGCGCTCACCTGCCGATACCGGACGACATAGGAGAAGCCGACGTCGAATTGGGCCGTGCAGAGAGCAGCCGCTCCAGACGGCAAACGAGGTTTATATGGCAAAAAAATCGAAGCCTCCGGCTTCGTCCCTTTGCCGGCTCGCGCCTTCGGCGCGACCGCCTCAGCCGGCAAAGGGAGCGCGCACCACGCAAAGTCATCGGATATCTTTTCTTGTAAATTGCGGCTCTCCGGGCCGCGCAGAGAGCCGCCACCCGGCACGGAATTGCGACCCGGGGCCAAGCGAATTGCGGCTCAAAGAGCCGCCACCCCCGGCGACGGACTGCTCGTTTCCCTCGCGCCGCTTCGCCGGCTACGGACTGCCCTGCGGGAAATCGCGACCCGCACGATACGACTCCCCCACAAAACGAAAAATCCCCGGACGGGTAGTCCTCGGCGGACGTCCCGTTCGGGGATTGCAGTATGGCGCGGTCGAAAGCCGACCTCCCGTTTTTCGATTATCGCGGAGCGGATTTTGCGCCGACCGCAGTCGGGCGAGGCGGGAGCATACCGGCGTATGCGACTGTCTCGGACGGCAAGGAGGCACGAAAGGCGCCCGTGAGAATCAAAAACGGCGGAGGAAGCACTCGATCGTATTCTCCATCAAACAACAGATGGTCATGGGCCCCACACCGCCCGGCACGGGGGTGATGACCGAGGCCTTCTCGGCCACGGCGGCGTAGTCGACGTCGCCGCACAGCTTGCCAGTCTCGGGGTCGCGGTTGACACCCACGTCGATCACCACGGCGCCCTCGGCGACCATGTCGGCCGTGACGAAGCGCGGACGGCCGATCGCCACGACGAGGATCTCGGCGCGGCGCGTCTCCTCGGCCAAGTCGCGCGTGCGGCTGTGGGTCATCGTCACCGTGGCGTTCTCGTCGAGCAGCAGTTTCGAGACGGGAAGTCCCACGATGTTGCTGCGGCCGATCACCACGGCGCGCTTGCCGGCGATCTCCACGCCGGCCGTTTTCAGCATCTTGATGATACCCTTGGGGGTGCAAGGCAGCGTGCAGGGCTGCTTCTGCCACAGCGCCGCCACGTTGAGCGGATGGAAGCCGTCGACATCCTTGCTCTTGTCGATCGCCGCGATCACCCGCTCCTCGTCGATGTGCTTCGGCAGCGGCAGCTGCACGAGGATGCCGTCGACGCCGTCGTCGGCGTTCAGGCCGGCGATGATCTCCAACAGCTCCTCCTCCGTGATCGTCGCGGGCTTGCGGATCGTGGTGTTGCGGATGCCCACCTCGGCCGAAGCCTTCGCCTTGCCCGTCACGTAGCTCACGCTCCCGGGGTCCTCGCCCACGAGGATCACCGCCAGATGGGGCACGCGGCCGTATTTCCCGGGGAAGGTCGCCACCTCGGCCGCCATCTCGGCCTTCAATCGGGCCGAAAGTTCTTTTCCGCTAATTATTTTTGCCATATATCGCTCGTATTATCATTTCGAAAGGTATATAAAAATGCAGGGCACAGAATCCGACGAGCCACAATCCGCCCATACTCAACGCCGGATTGGGGACGGCGAGCGCCGGCCCCTCCTCGACGCAAAGTTCCCCCGCACCGATATGGAACGACGCAGCGCACATCGCCAACCCGGCCAGCATTCCACAGGGAGCCAACCACCACCGCCGGCGCCACCCGTCATTCAGCCGGTAGACGAACCGCAACGGCAGCCCCGCGATTCCCAGTACGACGACCATCACGACGGTCAGCAACAGCATCCAGGCCGTATTGAGAGCGAAAGCGATCGTCCCTTCCACACCGCTCCAGTCCCACCAGACCGTCACCACGAGATTCAACACGGTAATCAACCCCACAGCCAGCGGGAACTGATACACGATGTGCCACTCGCGACGAACAAGGCTCGGAAGACGCATCAATCGTCGAGGGCCCAATGTCCGATATCGGTGCGGTGGAAGAGGTTGTCGCATTCGATCCGCTCCACGTCGGCGAGCGCCTTCGCGCGCGCCTCGGCGAGGGTCGCACCCTGCCCCACGACGAACAACACGCGGCCGCCGTTGGTCAGCAACCGATCGCCGTCGGTCTTCGTACCCATGTGGTAGACGGTACCCTCCACACGGTCGAGCCCCTTGATCTCGTGGCCCTTCTCGTAATCGCCGGGATAGCCCTTCGACGCGAGCACGATGCCCAGCGTGGCGAAGTCGTGCCACTCGAGCTCGGTCTCGCCGCCGTCGGCCACGGCGCAGAAGATGTCGACGATGTCGCTCTTCAGCCGCGGCAGCACCACCTCGGTCTCGGGATCGCCGAAGCGGGCGTTGAACTCGATGACCTTGATCCCGTCGCGCGTCTTCATCAGACCGCCGTAAAGCACGCCCTCGAACGGACACCCCTCGGCGACCATCGCCGCCGCTACGGGGCGCATGATCCGCTCGACGGCATAGCGCTCGTCCTCGGCGGTGATGAAGGGCAGGGGCGAATAGGCGCCCATGCCGCCCGTGTTGGGACCCTCGTCGCCGTCGTAAGCGCGCTTGTGGTCCTGCGAGAGGACCATCGGCCACACCCGCTCGCCCGAGACGAAGCAGAGCAGCGAGAACTCGGGCCCTTCGAGGTAATCCTCCACCACGACCTTGCCCTCGCCGAACTTGTCGTCGCAGAGCATGTCGCGCAGCGCCGCGTCGGCCTCCTCCATCGTCCGGGCGATCACCACCCCCTTACCGGCGGCCAGGCCGTCGTACTTGAGCACTGCGGGCAGCGGACGCGCGGCGACGTAGGCACGCGCCTCGTCGTAGTCGGTGAAGGCGCGGAAGCCCGCCGTGGGAATGTCGTATTTGGCCATGAGCTCCTTGGCGAACTCCTTCGACGCCTCGATGCGCGCCGCGGCCTTCGTCGGGCCGAAGATACGCAATCCGGCAGCCTTGAAGGCGTCGGCGACACCCGCCGCCAACGCCACCTCGGGCCCCACGACCGTGAGGCCGATGCCCTCCCGGGCGGCGAAGTCGCGCAGCTGCCCGACCTCCGTATCCTTTATCGCCACGCACTCGGCCTGGCGGGCGATGCCCGCATTGCCCGGTGCGCAATAGATCTTCTCCACCTGCGGCGAGCGCGACAGCGCATCGACGATGGCGTGCTCGCGGCCGCCCGAACCGATAACGAGTACTTTCATGGCCGTCAGTGCTTGAAGTGACGTTCGCCCACGAAACACATCGCGATGCCGCACGCGTCGGCCTTCTTCACCGAATCCTCGTCGCGTACCGAACCGCCCGGCTGGGCGATCGCCCCGACGCCGTACTCCGCGGCCAGCGTCACGCAGTCGTCGAAGGGGAAGAAGCCGTCCGACGCCAGCACGAGCCCCTCGGTCTCGCCCGCGGCACGCGCCTGCTTGAGCGCGATCTCGGCCGAGCCGATGCGGTTCATCTGACCGGCGCCCACGCCCAGCGTGCGGCCCTCCTTCACCACCACGATGGCGTTGGATTTCACGTGCTTGACGATGCGCCAGGCGAAGTTGAGATCGGAGAGCTGCTCCTCGGTGGGCTTCGCAGCCGTGACGCACATGGCGGCCTCGACCTCCCGGGTCGCGACGTCGAGCTCCTGCACCAGCAGGCCGCCGTTGACGCTCACGTACTGCTTGGGGGCAGCCTCCGTGCGCGTCATGTCGACCTCCACCAGACGCAGGTTCTTCTTCGTGCAGAGCACTTCGAGCGCACCCTCCTCGAACTTCGGCGCCATGATGATCTCCAGGAAGACGGGCTTCATCAGCTCGGCAGCCTCGCGCGTCAGGGGACGGTTCGTGGCGACGATGCCGCCGAAGATCGAGACCTTGTCGGCCTCGTAGGCCTTCGTCCAGGCGTCGACGACATCCTTGCCCACCGCGGCGCCGCAGGGGTTCATGTGCTTCAACCCCACGCAGAACGGCTCGTCGAACTCGCGCACGATCGAAAGGGCGGCGTTGGCGTCCTGGATGTTGTTATAGGAGAGCTCCTTGCCGTGGAGCTGGCGGGCGAAGGCCAGCGAATAGGGCACGGCCGTCGCCTCGCGGTAGAACTTGGCGCTCTGGTGAGGGTTCTCGCCGTAGCGCAGCGGCTGCACCAGGTCGAATTCGAGGAAGAGCTTCTCGTCGAGCCCCGCCTGGGCGCGCATGTAGGTGGCGATCATGGCGTCGTACTCGGCCGTATGGGTATAGGCCTTGGCCGAGAGTTTCAGCCGCGTCGCCTTCGCCGTGTTGCCCTCCGCGCGGAGCTCGTCGAGCACCTGCCCGTAGTCGGCCGGATCGCACACGACGGTGACGTCGGCCCAGTTCTTGGCCGCCGAGCGCAGCATCGACGGACCGCCGATGTCGATATTCTCGATCGCGTCCTCCATCTTCACGTCGGGACGGGCGATCGTCTGGCGGAACGGGTAGAGGTTGACGCACACCATGTCGATGAACTCGATGTGGTTGTCCCGAAGCGCCTTCAGGTGCTCGGGATCGTCGCGGCGGGCCAGCAGGCCGCCGTGGACGTTGGGGTGCAGTGTCTTCACGCGGCCGTCGCAGATCTCGGGAAATCCCGTCACGTCGCTGATGTTGATTACCTCGACCCCGCTGTCGAGCAGCAGTTTCATCGTGCCGCCCGTGGCGATCACCTCCCAGCCCAGCTCGCGCAGGCCCTTCGCAAAGTCAACGACGCCCGTTTTGTCGCTGACGCTTATCAATGCTCGCATATATCTTTATCGTTTATTTTAGCTGTCTAATTTATATTACGCCGACCGGCTCTCTCGAAGGCCGGACCGCTATCCGCGCTCCTCCAGCAGGCGGCGGATCGTCTCCACGTAGAGCGGATGCTCCGTGGCGTGCACCAGCGCCTCCAACTCGGCCGCATCGCCGCCCTCGTAGGCGAAGGCGCGCTGGGCGATGATCCGCCCGCCGTCGAGCGTGGCGTCGACCCAGTGGATCGTCACGCCGAAGACCTTCACGCCGCAGGCGAGCGCCTGCTCGATGGCGTGCGCCCCACGGAAAGCCGGGAGCAGCGACGGGTGGACGTTGACGATCCGCCCGCCGTAGGCCTCCAGCAGCGTGTCGCCCACGATACGCATGTAGCCGGCCAGACAGACCAACTCGACCCCCGCGGCATCGAGCCGCCGGACGATCTCGCGCTCGTAGGCCTCCTTCGAGCCCCACTCCTTCGGCGCGAAGACCCACGTCTCCACGCCATGGGCCGCAGCCCGCTCCACGACCCGGGCTCCGGGCCGGTCGCAGACCACGAGTGCCACGCGGGCATCCAGCTCGCCCCGCTCCGTGGCCGCGACGATCGCCTCGAAATTGGTCCCCTCGCCGCTGGCGAAGACCGCGATCCGATGCACCGTGCTAACGGATCACGACACCCTCGGTGTCGGTTACGCGGCCGATGACCGAAGCGCGTTCGCCCTGCTCGGCGAGGATGCGGATCGCCTCGTCGGCCTCCGCGGCGTCGAGCGCGATGACCATGCCGATGCCCATGTTGAAGATGTTGAACATCTCGCGGTGGGGCACCTTGCCGTACTGCTCCAGGAAGCGGAAGACGGGCAGGATCTCCCACGACCCCTCCTCGATCTCGATACCCTGGCCGTCGCGCAGGATGCGGGGGATGTTCTCGTCGAATCCGCCGCCGGTGATGTGGCTGATGCCGTGGACGTCGCAGCGACGGATCACCTCCAGCACCTGCTTCACGTAGATCTTCGTGGGCGTGAGCAGCACCTCGCCCAGCTGCTTGTGCGACAGCTCGGGATACGAAAGGTGCAGGTCGAGGCAGTTGTCGGCCACGATCTTGCGCACGAGGCTGAAGCCGTTGGAGTGCACGCCGCTCGAGGCGATGCCCACCAGCACGTCGCCCGCCTTGACCTTGGAGCCGTCGATGAGCTTCGACTTCTCGACCACGCCCACCGTGAAGCCGGCGATGTCGTACTCGCCCTCGGTGTACATGCCGGGCATCTCGGCCGTCTCGCCGCCCACCAGGGCGCAACCCGCCTGGCGGCAGCCTTCGGCCACGCCGGCGACGATCGCCTCGATCTTCTGGGGTTCGTTGCGGCCCACGGCTACGTAGTCGAGGAACTCCAGCGGCTCGGCCCCCTGCGCCAGCACGTCGTTGACGCACATCGCCACGGCGTCGATACCGATCGTGTCGTGCTTGTCCATCTCGAACGCCAGCTTGAGCTTCGTGCCCACGCCGTCGGTGCCGCTCACGAGCACCGGCTCCCTGACGCCGAGCGCCGAAAGGTCGAACATGCCGCCGAAGGCGCCGATGTTGCCCATCACGCCCGGCCGCGCGGTCGATGCCACGTGTTTTTTGATGCGTCGCACCACTTCGTATCCGGCTTCGAGGTTCACGCCGGCCTTTTCATAGGATTGTGCCATGAATTATCGGTTTTCAATTTTCAACTTTTCGATTTTCAACTTGCCGCGCGGCTACTTCCCGTCCTTGTTGGCATTCTGCACCGAGGTGTAGAGCGCCGTCGGGTAACGGGCCGTGAAGCAGGCCGTGCAGAGCTCCTTGCGGTCGCCCGCCTTGTAGAGCGCTTCGGGCGAGAGGAAGGCCAGCGAGTCGGCCCCGATCGCCTCGCGGACGCCTTCGACGCCCATCCGCGCCGAGATCAGCTCGTCGTAGGTCGAGGTGTCGACGCCGTAGAAGCAGGGGCTGATCATCGCCGGCGAGGCGATGCGCACGTGCACCTCCGAGGCGCCGGCCTCCTTGAGCATCGTGACGATGCGGCGCGAGGTCGTGCCGCGCACGATCGAGTCGTCGATGAGCGCCACGCGCTTGCCCTTGACGATCGTATGCACGGCCGAGAGCTTCATCCGCACGCCCTTCTCGCGCAGCTCCTGCGTGGGCTGGATGAAGGTGCGGCCGATGTACTTGTTCTTGATCAGGCCCATCTCGTAGGGCAGCCCGCTCGCCTCGGCGTAGCCCATCGCGGCGCTGAGGCTCGAATCGGGCACGCCGACCACGATGTCGGCCTCGGCCGGCGCCTCCTGCCACAGCAGACGGCCCGACTCCTTGCGGTAGGCGTGGACGTTGCACCCCTCGATGTCGCTGTCGGGACGCGCGAAGTAGATATACTCCATCGAGCACATCTCGTGACGCTTGTACTTCGAATAGTCGCTGCTGCGCAGCCCCTTGCCGTCGATCGTGACGATCTCGCCCGGCTCGACGTCGCGCACGTACTCGGCGCCGATGACGTCGAACGCGCACGTTTCGCTCGACACGACCCAGCCGTCGCCCAGCCGGCCGATGGCCAGCGGACGCAGGCCGTACTTGTCGCGGCAGGCGTAGATGCGGTTGGCCGTCATGATGACGAAGGCGAAGGCGCCTTCCAACATGTTCAGCGCGTCGATGATGGCATAGATGCGCGGACGGTCGCGGAACTTGGTCTCCTTCTTGATCAGGTGGGCCAGGATCTCGCTGTCGGAGGTCGACTGGAAGAGGCTGCCCCGGTTCTCGAGGTACTCGCGCAGCGGCACCGAGTTGACGATGTTGCCGTTGTGCGCCAGCGCGAAATCGCCCGAATTGTGGCGGAACAGGAAGGGCTGGATGTTCTCGATCCCGCCGCCTCCGGCCGTCGTGTAGCGCACGTGGCCGATGGCCATGTCGCCCGGCAGCTGCGCCAGCTTCTCCTCGTTGAATACCTCGGTGACCAGGCCGTTGCCCTTCACGCGGCGCAGCGCGCCCCGCTCGTCGGCGCAGACGATGCCGCACCCCTCCTGTCCGCGATGCTGCAACGCATGCAGGCCGTAGTAGGTCAGCGACGCGGCGTTCTTCACACCGAAGATGCCGAAAACGCCACACTCCTCGTGCAGTTCGCGGTCGCTCATTCTTTCGGTCATCTTACTCGGCGATTTGCTGAAGACGGGCCAGAATCTCCTCGTAGGCCTCGCGGACCTTGCCCAGGTCGCGGCGGAAACGGTCCTTGTCGAGCTTCTCGTTGGTCGTGGCGTCCCACAGGCGGCACGTGTCGGGCGACACCTCGTCGGCCAGCACGATCTCGCCGTCGCGGGTCTTGCCGAACTCGATCTTGAAGTCGACCAAGTTGATGTTCATCTTGGCGAAGAGGCCCTTCAACACCTCGTTGATCTTGGCCGTCATGGCGTAGATCTCGGCGAGCTCCTCGTAGGTCGCGGCGCCCAGCGCCACGGCGTGGTGGTCGTTGATGAGCGGATCGCCCAGCTCGTCCTTCTTGTAGCAGATGTCGAAGATCACGTTCGAGGGCTTCGTGCCCTCCTCGATGCCCAGACGCTGGGCCATCGAGCCGGCCACGATGTTGCGCACGATCACCTCCAGCGGAATGATCTCGACCTTGCGGCACACCTGGTCGCGCTCGTTGATCGTCTCGATGTAGTGGGTCTTCACGCCCGCCTTGTGCAGCTCCTTGAAGATCAGGGTCGAAATGGCGTTGTTCAGCACGCCCTTGTTCTCGATCGTCGCCTTCTTGACGTTGTTGAACGCCGTGGCGGCATCCTTGTAGTGGATGATGATCTTGTCGGGATCGTCGGTGAGGAATACCTGTTTTGCCTTGCCCTCGTAGAGCATTTCGAGCTGTTTCATGGTCTTAATCGATATTTTGGGTTATTTTTTACGGAAATAGTTCACGGCATTGCGGAACAGCGACTGCTCCTTGTTGCCGGCGATGTTCTTGAAGAGCTGCTCCTCCCAGCGCTCGGTGTGGCCCATCTTGCCGAGGATCTGCCCGTCGCGGGAGACGATGCCCTCGATGGCGTACGACGAACCGTTGGGGTTGAACGGCGCCTCGGCCGTCGGACGACCCGAGGGGTCGACATACTGGAAGGCGACCTGCCCCGCGGCGAAGAGTTCGCGCGCCAGCTCCTCGCTCACCACGAACTTGCCCTCGCCGTGGCTCACGGCGATCGCATGCTCGTCGCCGACCTCGAACCCGGCCAGCCAGGGCGAGTTGACCGACGCCACGCGCGTCGTGACGATCTGCGAGATATGGCGGTTGATGTCGTTGCGGAAGAGCGTGGGCGACGCCGCCGTGACCATGCCCAGACGGCCGTAGGGCAGCAGGCCCGACTTGACCAGCGCCTGGAAACCGTTGCAGATGCCCAGGATCAGGCCGCCGCGGTCGAGCAGCGCGTGGATCTCCTCCTTGATATCCTTGTTGTTCAACACGTTCACGATGAACTTGGCGCTGCCGTCGGGCTCGTCGCCCGCCGAGAAGCCGCCCGCCAGCACGAAGATGTGGGCCCGGCTTATCTGCTCCTTCATCCGCGCGATCGAGCGCAGGATGTCGTCGCCCCCAAGGTTGCACAGCACGCCCATCTCGACCTCGGCACCCGCACGACGGAAGGCCTTGGCGGTGTCGTAGTCGCAGTTGGTACCGGGGAAGACGGGAATGAAGACCCGCGGGTGCTCGACCGCCTCGCCCGGGTAGACGAACGCGCGCCGCTCGGCGGTCGCCGTCATCGTCTCGGCGCGGTTGTCGCCCTTGTCGGGGTAGACCGCGGCGAACTTCTCGGTATTGGCGCGGTAGAGCCCGTCGAGCGGCATGCGCACGCCGTTGACCGTCAGCGCGGCCTCGGCCACCGTTTCGCCCAGCAGCTCCGCCGCGGGGAAATCGAGCGGCTCGGTGGTCTCGACCACGATCGAGCCGTAGGCGTATTCATAGAGTTTCTTCTCGTCCATTGTGACCGTGGCGCCCACCTCGTTGCCGAAGGCCATCTTGGCCAGCGCCTCGCCGACGCCTCCGAAACCCACCGACCAGGCCGCCACGACCGTGCCCCGCTCGATCGCGTCGCTCACCAGCGAGAAGTTGCGCTTGAGCTGCGCGGTGTCGGGCATGCGGTTCTCCAGCGGCGTGTGGCGCACCAGGTAGATGCGGTGTCCGGCCTGCTTGAAGTCGGGCGAGATGACCGTGCGCGCGTCGACGGTCGTGATGCCGAAGGCCATGAGCATGGGCGGGACGTCGATGTCCTGGAACGTTCCCGACATGGAGTCCTTGCCGCCGATCGAGGGCAGCCCCAGCTCGACCTGCATCTTCAGCGCACCGAGCAGCGCCCCCAGCGGCTTGCCCCACGAGGTCGCCTCGCGCGTCATGCGCTCGAAATATTCCTGATAGGAGTAGCGCATGCGGTCGTAGCGCGCACCCGCGGCCACCACCTTCGCCGCGGCCTCCACCACAGCGTAGGCCGCCCCGTGGTAGGGGCTCCACGACGCCACGTAGGGGTTGTAGCCGAAGGCCATGATGCTGGCCGTCGTCGTATAGCCGTCGACAGGGAGCTTCTGCACCGAGACCTGCGTCTCGCTGCGCTGCGTCCGCCCGCCGAAGGGCATGAGCACCGTCGAGCGGCCGATCGTCGAGTCGAACATCTCCACCAGACCGCGCTGCGAAAGCACGTTGTTGTCTTTCAGATTGGCGGCGAACCGCTCGGCGAGGGTCTCGCCCTCGGGCATGCGGGCGAAGGGATCGCGGTCCTCCACGGCGCCGATCGTCGCCTCGGCATAGTGCTTGGCGCCGGCGCTGTCGATGAATTCGCGCGAGAGGTCGACGACCTTCCTTTCGCCGTTGAACATGCGCATGCGCGCCGTAGCGGTCACGTCGGCCACGTGCGTCACCTCGATGTTCTCCTCGCGGCAGCAGGCCATGAACGCCTCGACATCCCGGACCTCCACGACCACGGCCATGCGCTCCTGCGACTCGCTGATGGCCAACTCCGTGGAGTTCAGACCGCTGTATTTGGTCGGCACGCGGTCGAGGTAGATGTCCAGACCGTCGGCCAGCTCGCCGATCGCCACGCTCACGCCGCCGGCGCCGAAGTCGTTCGATTTCTTGACCAGGCGCGTCACCTCGGGACGGCGGAACAGCCGTTCGAGCTTGCGCTCCTCGGGGGCATTGCCCTTCTGCACCTCGCTGCCGCAGGTCTCCAGCGACTTGGCGTCGTGCTCCTTCGACGAGCCCGTGGCGCCGCCGATGCCGTCGCGGCCCGTGCGGCCGCCCAGCAGCAGGATCTTGTCGCCCGCCTCGGGACGCTCGCGGCGCACGTTCTCGGCCTTCACGGCACCCACCACGGCGCCCACCTCCAGACGCTTGGCCACGTAGTCGTCGTGATAGATCTCGCGGACATGGGTCGTCGCCAGACCGATCTGGTTGCCGTAGCTCGAATAGCCCGCGGCGGCCTTCTTCGAGATGACGCTCTGCGGGAGCTTGCCCGGCAGCGTGTCGGCGACCTTCTGGTAGATGTCGCCGGCACCCGTCACGCGCATCGCCTGATAGACGTAGCTGCGGCCCGACAGCGGGTCGCGGATGGCGCCGCCCAGGCAGGTCGAGGCGCCGCCGAAGGGCTCGATCTCGGTCGGGTGGTTGTGGGTCTCGTTCTTGAACTGGAGGAGCCACTTCTCCGTGGTCCCGTCGACGTCGACGTCGACGAACACCGAGCAGGCGTTGTTCTCGTCCGACACCTCCAGATCGTCGAGCAGCCCCTTCGCACGCAGGTAGCGGGCGCCGATCGTCGCGATATCCATCAGGCAGAGGCTCTTGTGCTCGCGGCCCAGCTCGCGGCGGATCTTGAGGTAGAGCGCCAGCGACTCCTCGATCTCGCCCTTGGCGAACGACTCCTCGACGGTGATCCCGTCGAGCTCGGTGGTGAAGGTCGTGTGGCGGCAGTGGTCGCTCCAGTAGGTATCCAGAATCCGCAGCTCGGTCTCGTAGGGATCGCGGCCCTCGGCGCGGAAGTAGGTCACCACCTCGCGCAGGTCGTCGGCGTTCATCGCCAGCCCCATGCGCTTGCAGTAGGGCTCCAGCTCGGCCTCCTGCATCGCCGTGAACCCTTCGAGCACCGGCACGGGCCGGACCTCGGCCTGCTCCATGTCGTCCAGCCGCGAGAGATCCTTCTCACGCGACTCCACGGCGTTGATGTAGTAGCGGCGGATCTTCGCGAGCTCCTCGTCGGTGACCCCGTCGTCGAAGACGAGCAGCCGCGACGAGCGGATCCTGACGTCGGCCGACGGGTCGATCAGCCGCACGCAGTCGACGGCCGACGCGGCACGCTGGTCGAACTGACCCGGAAGGAACTCCACGGCCAGGTACTTGCGCCCTTCGAGGTCGCAGCTGTCGGTGACCGAGTCGGTCACCACCTCGCCGAAGACGGCGTAGCGGCTCTTTTCGAGCAGCTCGGCGTCGAAGCCGAACAGATCGTAGACGCACAGCAGGCGCAGGCGCGCGATCGAGAGGTTGAGATTGGCGTTCAGTTCGCGGCGCAGGCTCTCGGCCTCCACCTGGAAACGAGGCAATTTCTCGACGAAAATACGGTAGTTCATGTTATCCTGGAACCTATTTTAATTTTTCACTTTCAATTTTCAACTTTTCACTTTCAGCTTTTCAGACGAACCGCCCGGCCCATCGGGCCTCGTACTCCTCGGCGGTCATCCCCACGAAGGTGATATGGCCCATCTTGCGCTTGGGACGGCTCTCCTTCTTGCCGTAGAGGTGGACATAGACCCCTTCGCGCCCCTCGGCGGCCACCCGCTCGGCGGCCTCGAGGTCCTGCCCCAGGATGTTCTTCATCACCGTGGGGGCCACCAGGCGCGGCTCCTCGAGGGGCATGCCGGCCAGGTAGCGGGCCAGCTCGCGGAACTGGTTGGTCGTCGAACCCTCGATGGTGTAGTGGCCCGAGTTGTGGGGGCGCGGCGCCATCTCGTTGAAGTAGATCGCACCGTCGCGCACGAAGTATTCGATGGCCAGAATGCCCCGGTAGTCGCACGCACGCATGAAACGCTCGCTCTCGCGCTTCATCCGGTCGAGGATCGCGGCGTCGACCTCGGCCGGCACGACGCAGAGGTCCAGAATCCCGTCGCGGTGGATGTTGCGGCCCACGGGGAAGCTCACCACCCGCTCGCCGTCCGACACCATGACGATGCTCGCCTCGAAGTCGAAGGGGACGAACTCCTCCAGGATGCAGGGCACCGTCAACAGCGGCAGCGCCCGCTCGATATCCTCCTCGCGGCGCAGTACCATCTGCCCGTGGCCGTCGTAGCCCAGCGTGCGGGTCTTGAGCACGGCGGGCAGCCCAAGCTGCGCCACGGCCGAGCGCAACGACGGCTCGTCGTCGACCGCCGCGAAGCCGGGGGTCGTCAGCCCGTGGTCGCGGGCGTTGGTCTTCTCGCGCAGGCGGTCCTGCGAGTCGTAGAGCGGACGGAAACCCTGCGGGATGTTATAGCGCTTTTCGAGCGGGATCAGCACCTCGCCCGGTACGTTCTCGAACTCGTAGGTCACCGCGTCGCTGCGGCGGCACAGCTCTTCGAGCGCCGCGGCATCGTCGTAGGCCGCGACGATGCCTTCGTCGGCCACGGCCATCGCCGGCGCCTCGGCCGACGGGTCGAGGCACACGGTCCTAAGGCCCAGTTTGTGGGCCTCCTCCGTGAGCATCAGGCCCAGCTGGCCCGCTCCGATGATTCCGATCGTTTTCACAAGCAGTTTCGATTTAGGGTTGGGCCCCTGCCGGGTGTTGCGCCGGCAGAGGCGCGATACGCGTTCCTACAGCTCGGCCCGCAGCACGTCGGCCGTCTGTCGGGCGCGGAAGGCGTCGAGCTTGGCTGCCAGCGCCTCGTCATGCAGGGCGAGGATCGACACGGCGATCAGCGCGGCGTTCTTCGCGCCGTTGATCGCGGTCGTCGCCACGGGAACCCCCGCGGGCATCTGCACGATCGAGAGCAGCGAGTCGAGGCCATTCAGGGCCCGCGACTTGACGGGCACGCCCACCACGGGCAGCGTCGTCATCGAAGCCACCATGCCGGGCAGATGGGCCGCGCCGCCCGCGCCGGCGATGATGACGCCCAGGCCGCGTTCGCGGGCCGTCTTGGCGTATTCGCACAACAGATCGGGGGTACGGTGGGCGCTGACCACCCGCTTCTCGTGGTCCACGCCGAACTGCTCCAGCATCGCCACGGCCTCGGCCATCACCTCGTAGTCGCTCGTCGAGCCCATAATCACTCCGACTTTCATAACTTATTGTCTTTTATAAATTTGTTTTCATCCATCCCGCCGCGATCCCGGCAAAAAAGACCCGCCACGACGTTTCCGTCATGGCGGGTGAGGACTATACGGATACTTTACGGGCCACCGCTCCGCACGCGCCAGCCTGCATAGGCTGCACCTGCTGCCGCACCGACGAATCGAAGGCTGCGGCCTGTTTCTGCCGCTTTTTTCGTCCGCGTTGCCGGATGTCGCCGATAAGTGTCATTCTCTTGCCCTGATTAACCTGAACCGCCGCCGAAGCAACGATACAAAGGTAGGCCTTTCCGGGCAATTTTCAAAATCGCGTTGCGGATTCTATCGACAAATTATCGACATTCACCGCACGCTTCGGGCGAGGCCTCCGCGCCGGTACCGCGGCGCAGGTCGGGTTCGGCCTGCATGTCGAAGCGGATCTTCGCACCGTCGCGCAGCTCCGAATAGCGCAGGTAGTTCGCGTCGCTCGACTTGCCGTCGATCTTCATCGAGCCGATGTAGCGCCGGTCGGGACCGTTCTTCGGCGCGTCGATCTCGATCGTGCGGCCGTTCTCCAGATGCACCGTCGCATGGCGGAAGAGCGGCGTACCGATCGCATAGCAGTCCGACGCCGGGCATACGGGATAGAATCCCATGGCCGAGAAGACATACCAGGCCGAGGTCTGGCCGTTGTCCTCGTCGCCGCAGTAGCCGTCGGGCTTGGCCGTGTAGAGACGGTCCATCGTCTCGCGCACCCAGTGCTGCGCCTTCCAGGGCTGTCCCACGTAGTCGTAGAGGTAGATCATGTGCTGCGCGGGCTGGTTGCCGTGGGCGTAGTTGCCCATCTCGGCCACCTGCATCTCGGTGATCTCGTGGATGCGGCCGCCGTAGTAGCTATCGTCGTAGATCGGCGGCACGACGAAGACCGAGTCGAGCATCCGAGCCATACCCTCGCGGCCGCCCATCGCATCGGCCAGCCCCTCCACGTTGTGGAACACCGACCAGGTGTAGTGCCATGCGTTGCCCTCGGTGAAGGCGTCGCCCCACTTGTAGGGGCTGAAGGGCTCCTGGAAGCTGCCGTCGTCGTTGCGGCCGCGCATGAGGCAGGTCTCCGCATCGAAGACGTTGCGCCAGTTCTCCGAGGCCTTCTCGAGCATCGCCGCGTCGTCGCTCTTGCCGAGCTTGGCGGCCACCTGGGCGATGCACCAGTCGTCGTAGGCGTACTCCAGCGTGCGGGCCACGTTCTCGTTGATGCCCACGTTATAGGGCACGTAACCCAGCGTGTTGTAGTACTGGTGACCCATACGGCCCGTCGAGCCCACGCGCGGGTGGACCTGAAGACGGCCCGAGAGCATCGCCTCGTAGAGCGTGGCGATATCCTCCTCGGGCGTTACGCCCTTCATGATGGCGTCCGAAACGACCGAAGCCGAGTTGTTGCCCACCATGCAGCCGCGGTGGCCCGGCGAGGCCCACTCGGGCAGGAAGCCGCTCTCGCGGTAGGTGTTGGCAAGACCGGCCTGCATCTTGGCGTTCTCCGAGGGATAGACCAGGTTCAGCAGCGGGAACAGGCAGCGGAACGTATCCCAGAAGCCCGTGTCGGTGTACATGTATCCGGGCAGCACCTCGCCGTTGTAGGGGCTATAGTGCACGGGGTTGCCCTCGGCGTCGACCTCCCAGAACTTGCGGGGGAAGAGCGTCGAGCGGTAGAGGCACGAGTAGAAGGTGCGGTACTGCCCCTCGGTGCCGCCCTTGACCTCGATGCGGCCCAGCACCTCGTCCCAGCGCTCCTGCGCGCGGTTCTTCACCGTCTCGAAGTCGGCCTCGCCGACCTCGGTCGCGAGGTTGCGCAGCGCCTGCTCGGGCGAGATGAACGACGAAGCCACGCGGGCGGTGACCTGCTCGCCGCGGTGCGTGGGGAAGTAGACGGCCGCCACGGCATGGTCGCCCGTGACCTGCTTGCCGGCCTCGGGATACTGCACCTGCTCGCCCTTGCTCTGCTCGGCGCCCAGGTCGGTCAGCAGCACGCCGCCGAAGGGCTTGTCGAAGCGGATGACGAAGTAGTTGCGGAAGTTCTCGGGCACGCCGCCGCTGTTGCGCGTCGTATAGCCGGCGATCGTCTGCCGGTCGACGATCTCCACGTGCGAGCCGCGGTTGAAGGCATCGACCACCACGCCCGACTCCTCCGATTCGGGGAAGGTGAAGCGCATCACGGCCGCACGGTCCGTGGGGGTGATCTCCACCTTCACGTCGCAGTCGGCCAGGTAGGTCTTATAATAGTAGGGACGCGCCTCCTCCGACTGGTGCGAGAACCAGCTGCGGCGCGCGCGCTCGTCGACCTTGCCGCGTCCGCGCACGGGCATGAGCGAGAACTGGCCGTAGTCGTTGATCCACGGCGAGGGCTGGTGCGTCTGCTTGAAGCCGCAGATCGTGTGCGCACCGTAGGTGTAGGCCCATCCGTCGCCCATGCGCCCGGTCTGGGGCGTCCAGAAGTTCATGCCCCACGGCAGCGCCACCGCCGGATAGGTGTTGCCCGTCGAGAAAGAGATGTCGGACTGCGAACCGACGAGCGTCGACACGTACTCCGACGGGCGGAGCATCTTTTCGGCCTGCTTGTCGCAGCAGCCGGCGGCCGCCAGGGCCGCGAAAGCGATCAATAAGTATTTCTTCATTTTAAAACAGGGTTTCCATTTACGAAGCGCGCAGGGCGCCGCATAACATCCGATCGTTATTTAATCGAGTTCAACAGATCCAGTTTACCGTCGGCCACGAGCTTGAGGATCAGCTCGCCGAAGAGCGTGTTCTGCCATGCGAACCACGCGCGCGTGAAGTCGGCGGCGTCGTGACGCGAGTGCGACTCGTGCATGAAGCCCATACCGGCGTCGGTGGTCATCAGCTGCGTGATCGAGGCCAGGATCTCGGCGTCGTCGACCGAGGTGAAGGCGCGCATCATCACGCTCATGGGCCAGAACGACTGCACGCCGATGTGCGGACCGCCGATGCCCTCGCCGGCCTCGCCGCGCCAGAAGTAGGGGTTGGCGTCGCTCCACACGAAACGGCGCGTGTTCTCGTAGATCGGGTCGTGGCGGTCGACATCGCCCAGGTAGGCCATCGCCAGCAGCGACGGCACGTTGGCGTCGTCCATGAGCTGGGCACTGCCGAAGCCGTCGACCTCGAAGGCGTAGATCTTGCCGAACTCGGGGTGGTCGACCACGGCGTAGCGCTGCAACGCGTCGGCCACCTCGTCGGCCAGGGCCGTGCACTCGGCGGCCAACGCCTCCTCGCCGTTGACCGACGTGAGGATCTCGGCGGCCTTACGCAGCGACGAGACGGCCATGAAGTTCGACGGCACGAGGAACTCGAAGGTCGTGGCGTCGTCCGACGGACGGAACGCCGAGGCGATCAGCCCCACGGGCTTCACCGGGTTGCCGTGGCCCGCGCGGCACTTGGTATCGAGCTGCCGGTCGGTGGTGCGCAGGAACGTGTAGTCGCCCTCGCCGTCGCGGCGCTGCTGCTTGCGCAGCGTCGCCAGAATCGTGCGCATCGCCTCGACCCACTCGGCATCGAAGACCGACTCGTCGCCCGTGGTTTTCCAGTAGTGGTGGGCCAGCCGGATCGGGTAGCAGTGCGAGTCGATCTCCCACTTGCGCTCGAAGACCCACGGGTTCTGCGGGTAATACTGCGCATCCTCGCCCGCGCCGGTCGGACCGTCGTTGAAGGCGTTGGCATAGGGGTCGATGTTGATGAGCTTGAGCTGGCGGCGGATCGTGCCGGCGATCATGCGGCGCAGCGGCTCGTCGTCGGTGCAGAGCTGCACGTAGGGCCACACCTGGGCACCCGAGTCGCGCAGCCACATGGCCGGGATGTCGCCCGTATATACATACGTATCGGGGCGACCCTGCTCGTCCTCGCGGTAGTGCACCGTCGTGTCGAGCGTGTTGGGGAAGCAGTTGCGGAACATCCAGCGCAGGCGCTCGTTCTCCAGCAGCGCGCACACGCGGTCGATCTCCTTCTCCACGGCCTCCGAGCGGAACAGCCGCTCGGCCTCGGCCGGGCGCTGGTCGCGGTACTCCTCCGGCTCGTCGGGGCAGTACCACACCTTGGGCTCGGGACCCATCTCCAGACGCAGCACGCCGCCCGCAGCCAGGTCGGCATAGTCGATGTATCCCTTGGTGTAGGGGGCGCCGTCGAGCGTCACGCGCTGGATGTAGGGGTTCACCTCCGAGCAACCCGGGGCCTCCACCGTCAGCACGCCGCCGGCGACCTTCACCTCGGCGCGCTCGAAGAGCGGCGCACCGAACCAGAAGCGACCCGAAGCCGGCTCGGCCTCGTAGAAGCCCAGCGACGACAGGACGTACCACGCCGACATCTGGCCGACGTCCTCGTTACCCGACAGACCGTCGGGGGCATCGTGGTAGAGCTCGCCCAGCACGCGGCGCACCAGGTCGGCCGTCTTCCAGGGCTGTCCGACGATCGAGTAGAGATAGAGCGTGGCGTGCGACGGCTCGTTGCCATGGGCATACTGGCCGATCATACCCGAGATGTCGGGCGACGTCTCGGCGCCCTCGACCGTCGACGAGACGGTGAACAGCTCGTCGAGCTTGGCGATCATCGCGCGCTTCGAGCCGAAACACTCCACCAGTCCCCGCACGTCGTGGGGCACGAGCCACGTATACTGCCAGGCGTTGCCCTCGCAGTAGTCGTCGGCGCGGTGCGTCGAGGCGAAGGGGTTGAACGGCGTGCGCCAGCCGCCCTTCGAGTCGCGCCCGCGCATGAAGCCCGTCGAGGCGTCGAACAGGTGGCGGTAGGAGCGGCTGCGCTGGGTGAAATACTCCTCCTCGGTCTTCTTGCCCAGCGCGCGGGCGGCCTCGGCAGCGGCGCCGTCGGCCAGCGCGTACTCCAGATCGTAGGCCACCGCCTCGTTGAACAGATCGCAGGGGATGTAGCCGTATTTCATGCGCAGCCCGTTGCCGCGCCCCTCGTTCATCGCCGTGCGGCGGATCGCCTCGAAGGCCCGCTCGCGGTCGATGCCGGGGATGTTCTTGACGATGGCGTCGGCCACCACCGGAATGCCGGGGTTGCCGACCATGCAGTCGGTCTCGTTGCCCCACAGGTGCCATACCGGCAGGCGGCCCTGCTCGTCGGCGATCGCCAGCATCGTGTTGACGATGTCGGCCATCCGTTCGGACTCGATGACCGTCAGCAGCGGCATCTTGGCACGGTAGGTATCCCACAGCGAGAAGACCGAATAGGTCGTGTAGCCCGGATCGGCATGCACCTGGCCGTCGGCCCCGCGGTAGGCGCCGTCGACGTCGCAGAAGGTCACCGGCGCGATCATCGCATGGTAGAGCGCCGTGTAGAAGATCCGGCGCGTAGCCTCGTCGGCGGTCTGGATCTTCACGCGCGCGAGCTCGTCGTTCCACGCCGCTGCGGCCGCGGCGCGCGTCGCCTCAAAATCCCAGCCCGGCAGCTCGGCGGCGAGGTTGGCCCGGGCGCCCTCGACCGACACGGGCGAGAGAGCCACCTTCACCAGCACCTCGTCGCCCGCGGCCGTAGCGAAGGCGGCACGGCCGTAGCGGCCGTTGTCGCCGCACACCTCGAACGACGCGAAGGGCTCGGAGAACTCGGCCACGAAGAAGACCTTCTGGTCGGCGGCCCAACCGCGCGAGTAGCGCCAGCCCGTCACCGTGCGGTCGCCCTCGGCCTCCAGATGGGTCTCGGTGGCCGCATCCCAGCAGCCGCCGTTCTCCAGGTCGAAGACCACCGCGGCATCGTCGGCCGCGGGGAAAGTATAGCGGTGCAGACCCACGCGCGCGGTGGCGGTCATCTCGGCCACCACGCCGTAGCGCTCCAACGGCACCGAATAGTAGCCCGGGCGGGCCACCTCACGCGTGCGGTCGGCATACGACCACATGCCCGACGCGGGATCCTCCTCGCGGCCGCGGGCATAGGTCACCTCGCCCACGACGGGCATGAGCGTGATGTCGAACAAATCGCCGATACCCGTACCGCTCAGGTGGGTATGCGAAAATCCGATGACGGTCGAGTCGCTCTCGTGGTAGCCCGAGCACCAGTCCCAGCCCATGGGAATGCTCGTCGGCCCCACCTGCACCATACCGAAGGGGACGTTGGCCCCTACGAATACATGGCCGTGGCCGCCCGTGCCGATCTTGGGATCGACCCAGCGGGTGAACTCGTCGCCTGCCTGCGGCTGTGCGCATGCGGCCAGAAGCAGCGCGGCGGCGGTCAGTAATCTGTTTGCTTTCATCTGTTTTATTTACGGTTATGAAGTTCGAAAGTCAAGTGCTTGCCCCCCACGAGCTCGTCGTGCGAGATGCGGTAGCGGTCGAGCGGCTTGCCGCCGAGCGTCATGCGGCGGATGTAGGCGCCGTCCCCGGACGGGCGCCGGGCCTCGATGACCAGCGGTCCCGCGGCCGTTGCGATCTCCACACGGTCGAACACGGGCGCCGTGAGCGTATAATAAGGCTCGCCCGGGCAGTCGGGATAGAAGCCCATCATCGAGAAGACGGCCCAGGCCGACATGGTGCCCGTGTCATCGTTGCCGGGGATGCCGTCCGCCTGCGTGGTGAAGTACTTGTCGAGCAGACGCGCCACCTCCCGCTGCGTGCGCCACTCCTCGCCGCGGAAGCGGCTGAAGAGGTAGGGATAGGCGATATCGGGCTCGTTGGCCGGGTCGTAGAGCCCCTCGTCGAAGACCCGCTGGAGCTTCTCCACGAACGAGCGCTTGCCGCCCATCAGACGGGCCAGCCCCTCGACGTCGTGGGGCACGTAGAAGGTGTAGTTCCAGGCCGAACCTTCGTGGAATCCCGCCACGGGCTCGAAGTTCTCGCCCTGGCGCGGATCGAACGGCGCGAGGAACTCCCCGTCGTCCTTGATCGGACGCAGGGTTCCGCTCTCGGTCGAGTAGTAGTGCTTGTAACCCGCGGCCCGGCGTCGCAGCTCCTCGGCGAAAGCCTTGTCGCCGCGCTCCTCGGCCAGCGAAGCCAGCGCGTTGTCGGCCACGTAGTACTCCAGCGCGTGCGACACCGAATTGTCGCCCGAGCCGTCGGCCGCGAACCACGCGAGCGGAATGTAGCCCCGCTCGACGTAGGGGTCGATGTCGGGACGCATCGGGTTGTCGGCGCCGGGCGTCGTCGCCGAGCGCTTCATCGCCTCGTAGGCCGCGTCGATGTCGAAGTCGCGCAGCCCCTTCTTCCAGCTGTCGACGATCACCGGCAGGGCCGGGTCGCCCTCCATCGTGAAGGTCTCGCGGCCATAGAGCTCCCACTTGGGCAGCCAGCCCCACTCCTTCGCCATGCCGACCATCGAGCGGAGCATCTCCGTCTGCCGCTCGGGATAGACCAGCGTCATGAGCTGGTGGAAGTTGCGGTAGGTGTCCCACAGCGAGAAGACCGTATAACGCGTCCCCTCGGTCACGCCCACTTCGCCCGAGCGCTCCATGAGCGGATACTCGCCGTTGACGTCGTTGAGCACGTTGGGGTGGATCAGCGCGTGGTAGAGCGCCGTATAGAACACGCGCTTCTGCTCGTCGGTACCGCCCTCGACGCGGATACGGCCCAGGTCGGCGTTCCACGTCGCCAGCGCCTCGGCGCGCAGCGCGTCGAACGAACGGCCGCGCTGCTCGGCATCGAGGTTCTCGCGTGCGTTCTCCGTCGAGACGAACGACACGCCCATGCGCACCTCCACCGTCTCGCCCTCCCGAAGGTCGTCGAACGTGAACCAGTAGCCCACGTCGTCGCCCGAGAGCTCGCGGCCGTACTGCGTGTAGAGCTTGTACTGCCCGTGGTCGGGGGTCCACGCCGCCTCGGCACCCGTCATCAGGCGCTGCTTCTTCCAGTAGCCCGAGGCCGAAGGAACCTTCGTGACACGCATGACGAAGTAGATCGGGAAGACCTTCTGCGGATTGTAGCAGAAGGTGCCCAGGAGCTTCGACCCCTCGATCTCAGTGGCGCTCACGCGGCGCACCGTGGCGCCCGACTCGTTGGTCAGCCCCTCGCCCAGATTGAGCAGGATATGGCCACGGCCTGCGGGGAAGGTGTAGCGCTCGGCCGACGAACGCAGCGTCGCCGTCGCCTCGGTGCGGATGCCGTACTTCGTCAGGCGGTTGGCGTAGTAGCCCGGGGCGGCATGCTCGTCGTCGTAGGCCGAGCCGTATTTCACGTAGTCCACCTCCAGCTCGCCCGTCGTGGGCATCGTCAGCAGCGACCCCAGATCGGGGCACCCCACGCCGCTCAGCGCCACGTGGGCATAGCCAGTGAAGAACTTGTTGTGGTACTCGTAAGGCGCCGACCACCAGCGGGCGTCCTTGTCATAGACGTTCGTCTCCGACCCCATGACGTTGAACGGCACCACCGACATCATGCCGTTGGGGCATACCGCACCGGGGTTGGTCACGCCGAAGTTGGTCGACCCCACGAAGGGGCACACCCACTCGGCGGGCTCGTGCGCCCCGGCGGTCAGCGAAGCGGCCAGCAGGAGGGCCATCAGCGCGAGGCGTCTCATAGGATGCTGTTTTTCTTGGTGAACTCGACGATCTCGGGGATGTAGCCGAAGGCCAGTCCCGTGACGGTGTCGGCGCAGCCGTAGTAGATCGCCACGCGGCCCGTCTCGGGGTCGTGGAGCGTCGCGCAGGGGAACGTCACGTTGGGCACGTCGCCCATACACTCGTAGCTTTCGCGCGGCGAGATCAGGTAGGGGCCGCTGCGGGCCAGCACCTTCCACGGCTCGTCGAGGTCGAGCAGCGCCGAGCCGAAGGCGTAGACGTAGCCGTTGCACGAGCGCAGCACGCCGTGGTAGAAGAGCAGCCACCCCTCGCTCGTCTCGATGGGCACCGGACCGGCACCGATCTTCATGCACTGCCAGGCGCTCTGCTCGAAGGCCGCGGGCGCCATCACGTGGCGGTGGCGGCCCCAGTAGCACAGGTCGGGCGACTCGGAGTAGAAGATGTCGCCGAAGGGGGTGTGGCCCGTGTCGCTCGGGCGCGAGAGCATGGCGAACTTGCCGCCGATCTTGCGCGGGAACAGCACGCCGTTGCGGTTGTAGGGCAGGAAGGCGTTCTCCAGCTGGTGGAAGGTCCGAAAGTCGGTCGTCCACGCCACGCCGATCGTCGGGCCGTGGTAGCCGTTGCACCACGTCACGTAGTATTTGCCGTCGATGAGCGTCACGCGCGGGTCGTAGCCGTAGACCCACTCCCCCACTTCCGCGTCGGCCCCCTCGAAGCGCACGTCCTCCTCGTCGATGTCCCACTTCTTGCCGTCGACCGAGAAGCCCGCGTGGAGCCGCATGCGGCGGTTGGTATCGTCGCAGCGGAAGACGCCGGCGTAGTTGTACTCGCCCTGCTTGAAAGGCACCACCGCCGAGTTGAAGATCGAGTTCGACGTGGCAAGCAGATCGCGCGGGATGATCGGATTGGCCGAATAGCGCCACACCACCTCTTTCGAGCCCGCGGGACGCTCCTCCCACGGCATGTCCGGCAGCGCCGGACCCGCAATTTTCAGATTTTCCATGATTTGTCCTTATTTGTCCTTATTTGTTGTCTTTCGGTTCGTCGTTGTGCGTGAAGGGCACGAGGCGGCTCATCACGAAGACGGGAATCGTCGTGAAGAGCACGGCGATGAAGAAGATCCGGTAGCCCAGCTGGTCGCTCAGGAAACCCGAGGCCATGCCGGTCACCATCACCGAGAAGTTCATGATGCCCGAGGCGAAGGCGTAGTGGGCCATGCGGAACTTGCCGGGGGCGACCTGCTGCATCATGAAGAGCGTGAGGCCCACGAAGCCGAACCCGTAGCCGAAGTACTCGACCAGGATGCCGCTGCCGATAAGCCACATCGACTGGGGCTGGAACCATGCCAGGAGGGCGTAGACCGCGAAGGGCAGGTTGAAGACGCACACCAGCGAGAAGAGCGTGCGCCGGAGGCCCCGCGAGGAGATGTAGTAGCCCGCCAGAAGCGACCCCACGAGGAAGGCCGCCGAGCCGAACGTGCCGTAGAAGAGGCCGAACTGCTGGTTGGTAAGCCCCAGGCCCCCCTCGGCGAGCGGCGTCTTGAGGAACAGCGGCACGATCTTCATCACGAAGCCCTCGCCCAGGCGATAGAGGATGATGAAGGCGATGTAGTACCAGATATGCTTCTTGGTGAAGAACGAGGCGATCACCTCCTTCAATCCCCGCAGGCCGTCGGCGAGCGAGGCCGAGCCGGCGGCGGCGTTGACCCCCGCGGGCAGCACGCGCACGTGCCACAGTCCGGCCGCCAGCAGCAGCGCCCCCACGACGTAGAGCACGTAGGGCCATGCCGCGCCGTAGGCGGCGACATCCGACGCGGCCGCGGGACGGAAGCGGTCGAAGAGCCATCCCGCCATCCAGATCAGCACGCCCGTGGCGAAGAGCTTGGCGAGGTTGTAGAAGGCACCCTGCCAGCCGATGTATTTCGCCTGGTCGGCCGACGAGAGCTCCTGCATGTAGACGCCGTCGGCGGCGATGTCGTGCGTGGCGCCGCTGAAGGCCACCACGGCCAGAAGGCCGATCGTCACGGCGAAGAACGCAGGCAGGTGGAGCGCCAGCGCCGCGACGCCGAACAGCGCGCCGCTGAGCACCTGCGTCGCCACGACGAAGAACTTCTTCGAGCGGTAGATTTCGAGGAAGGGGCTCCAGAGGAACTTGATGGTCCAGGGCCACATGATGAGCGAGGTCCAGAAGGCGATCTGCGCATCGCTGATTCCCAGATCCTTGTACAGGACGGGCATCACGGCGTTGAGCACGACGAAAGGCAGGCCCATCGCGAAATAGAGCGACGGCACCCACTTGAGGGGGTTGGCATTTTTCGGGTTCATCGTTTCAGGTTGCGGTTAGTTCGGCAAAGATAGCGGTTTCGGGGGCGAAAACCAAAGATTTGCAGCCCGAAAAGCGTTTGGCGGCCCCGTCCCGAAAACAAACGGGGGACCGCCCTCGCCGGGCAGTCCCTCGTGCCGTCGCACCGTGCGCCGCGCTACCGGGCCTTGGCCTCGCAGTAGGCGCAGCGGCACACGCCGTCGGCACCGCGGCGGAAGATCGGGTCGACATCCTCCGTGGCCGAGATGCAGCGCTTGTTCGGGCAGGTTATGCCCGTGAGATACTCCTCCGAGAAGACGGGGGTGCGGTCGTAGGGCCGGTTCTCGTCGGCCCACCGGAGCAGCGTGTAGATCAGGGCCATGCGCACGAACTTGCCGTTCTCGACCTGGCGGAAATAGGCCGCGCGGGGGTCGTTGTCCACCGCCCGCGTGATCTCGTTGACGCGCGGCAGCGGGTGGAGGACGATCATGTCGGACTTGGCCGTGGTCAGCTTCGAGGGATCGAGCACGAAGCTGTCCTTCACGCGGTCGAACTCCTCCTCGTCGAGGAAACGCTCCTTCTGCACGCGCGTCATGTAGAGCACGTCGAGCTCGGGCATCACCTCCTCCATCGTGCGCACCTCGCGGAAGCGCAGCTTCGAACGGGCGCTCATCTCCTGCAGCATGTAGTCGGGCAGGCGCAGCTCCTCGGGCGAGATCAGGATCACCTCCACCCCCTCGTAGCGCGACAGCGCCTTGATGAGCGAGTGGACCGTGCGGCCGAACTTCAGATCGCCGCAGAAGCCGATCTTCAGGTGGTCGAAACGCCCCTTCTCGCGCTTGATCGTCAACAGGTCGGTGAGCGTCTGCGTGGGATGGGCGTGGCTGCCGTCGCCGGCGTTGATGATCGGGATGCCGGCATACTGCGACGCCACGAGCGGCGCCCCCTCCTTGAAGTGGCGCATAGCGATGATGTCGGCGAAGCAACGCACCACGCGCACCGTGTCGGCCACCGTCTCGCCCTTCGATACGGACGACGAATTGGCATCGGAGAAGCCGATCACCTCGCCGCCCAGCTCCAGCATCGCGGCCGTGAAGCTCAGGCGCGTGCGGGTGGAGGGTTCGTAGAAGAGCGTGGCGAGCTTCTTGCCGCGGCACGCCTGGCTGAAACGCGCCCGGTCGGCGATGATCTCCTCGGCCAGCGCGACGATCCGCTCGGTCTCCTCGACCGTCAGATCCATGGGGTCTATCAGGTGTCGCATGGCGCTATCGGTTCATCCAGCTCTCGTCCGACGGGTTGTCGCGGAACTGCAGCAGCCGCGCCTTGTCCTCGGGCTTGATATATCCCTCGTCGGCCGCCACCTCGACCAGCGCGTCGAGGTTCGAAAGGCTGTGGTTCTCCACCTCGGCCGCCGCCAGGCGCTCCAGCCCCTTCTTCATCCCGTAGGTGAAGATCGACGCCACGCCCAGCACCTCGGCGCCCGCCTCGCGCAGCGCCTCGACCACCTCGATGCACGAGCCACCCGTGGAGATCAGATCCTCGATCACGACCACCTTCTGGCCCTTCTCCAGCTTGCCCTCGATGCGGTTGCCGCGGCCGTGGTCCTTCGAACCCGAGCGCACGTAGCCCATCGGCAGGTCGAGCAGCGTCGCCGTGATGGCCGCATGGGCGATGCCGGCCGTCGAGGTACCCATCAGCACCTCGGCCTCGGGATAGTGCGTGCGCACGATCGCGGCCAGCCCCTCCTCGACGTGCCCGCGCACCTCGACAGCCGTCAGCGTCAGGCGGTTGTCGCAATAGATCGGGCTCTTTATGCCGCTGGCCCAGGTAAACGGCTGCTCGGGACGCAGGAACACCGCGCCGATCGAGAGCAGGTCTTTAGCAATCTTCTTTTCCATCTCTGTCGTATCGTGTTTGTTTCGTTTCGTCTATTCCAGCGCCCGGCGCAGCAGGGCCTCGACCTCGTCGGGCCAGATGCCGCCCTCGTGCACCTTCTCGCCGCCGACGTAGAAGGTCGGCACGTAGTAGTAGTCGAACCGGTCGGCCACCTCGGGCCGCTCCGACTCCTCGATCATCTCGATCGCGACGGCCGCGAGTTCGGGGTGGGCCGCCTTCGCCTCGTCGATGTAGCGCAACGCCTTCTTGCAGTAGGGGCAGTTGCGCAGGTAAAAGAGCACGACGGGTTTCATCCGATCAGCAGGTTTCGCCCAGGAACTCCTCGACGCAGCGGCGGTAGGCCGCCACGGGGTCGGCGGCCGCCGTGATGGGGCGCCCCACGACGATGAAGTCCGACCCGATCTCGCGGGCGCGGGCCGGCGTCGTCACGCGCACCTGGTCGGCCACGTCGCCGTCGGCGAAGCGCACGCCGGGGGTGATGGTCAGAAAATCGCGGCCGCACGCCTCGTGGACCATGCCGGCCTCAAGCGGCGAGCAGACCACGCCGTCGAGACCGGCCTCGCGGGTGTTCTGCGCATACTTGACGATCGTCTCGTCGATCGACGCGCCGATGAGCAGCTCGCGCTGCATGCGCTCCTCGCTCGTGGAGGTAAGCTGCGTCACGGCGATCAGCAGCGGGCGGGTGCCGTCGGCGCGCGTGAGCCCTTCGAGGGCGTATTTCATCATCTCGATCGTCCCGGCGGCGTGAACGTTGCACATGTCGACGTCGAGACGCGACAGCACGGCCATCGCCTTCTTCACGGTGTTGGGGATGTCGTGCAGCTTCAGATCGAGGAAGATCCGGTGGCCGCGGCGCTTGATCTCGCGCACGATGGCGGGTCCCTCGGCATAGAAGAGCTCCATGCCGATCTTCAGAAAGGGTTTGCGCGCCTCGTTGTTGAACAGATCGAGGAAGCGGAAGGTGTCCTCTGCCGACTTGAAGTCGCAGGCGATGATTACGTCGTGTTTCATGGTTCGTGTCGCGCCTTCGGCGCATTTATCGTTATTCTTCAAATTTTACTCCACGCAGCCGATGATGTCGGCGAGGCGCTCGATGCCCAGCCGCTCCATCTCGGCGGGCAGCGCCTCGACGATCTTCTTCGAGGCGTAGGGATCGACCAGGTTGGCGGCGCCGACCTCGACGGCCGTGGCGCCGGCCATCATCATCTCGATGACGTCGCGCGCCGTCGTGACCCCTCCGCAACCGATCACCGGCACCGAGCAGGCCCGGGCGACCTGGTAGACCATCCTCACGGCGACGGGGAAGATCGCCGGCCCCGAGAAACCGCCCATCGTATTGGCGATGACGGCCCGGCGGCGCGCCGTGTCGATGCGCATGCCGAGCATCGTGTTGATCAGGCACAGGCCGTCGGCCCCCGCCTCCTCGCACGCACGGGCGATCGCGACGATGTCCGTGACGTTGGGCGAGAGCTTGATGTAGACGGGTTTGGTCGTCACGGCCTTCACCGCGCGCGTCACCTCGGCGGCCGCCTCGGGCGACGTGCCGAACGACATGCCGCCGTGGCGCACGTTGGGGCACGAGACGTTGACCTCGATGAGACCCACCTGCTCCTCGCGGTCGATCCGCTCGCAGCAATAGGCGTACTCCTCCACGGAGAAACCCGAGATATTGGCGATGACGGGCTTGTGGAAAAACTCGCGCAGCCGCGGCAGCTCCTCGGCGATGACGTGGTCGATGCCGGGATTCTGCAACCCCACGGCGTTGATCATCCCCGCCTCGCACTCGGCGATACGGGGCGTGGGGTTGCCGAAGCGCGCCTCGCGCGTGGTTCCCTTGAACGAGAACGACCCGAGGATGTCGATGTCGTAGAACTCCTTGAACTCCGCGCCGTAGCCGAACGTCCCGCTGGCCGGGATGACCGGATTATCGAGCCGCAGCCCGCTCAGCGTAACCGATGTGTCTACCATATGATCTCCTCCTTTTTCATTACGGGCCCCTCCTTGCAGATGCGCTTGTTGCCCGTGAGGGTCTTGCACGAGCAGCCCATGCAGGCGCCGAATCCGCACCCCATGCGCTCCTCGAACGAGAGCTCGCCCGGCTGCTCCACGGCCTGGCTCAAGGCGCGCAACATCGGCAGCGGCCCGCAGGCGTAGAAGTAGTCGAAGTCGAGCGCGCGCTCGGCGATGGCCGTCGTCACGAAACCCCGCACGCCCTGCGAGCCGTCGGCCGTGGCGACGACGACGTCGCACCCCAGCGCGCGGAACTCGTCGGCGTAGAAGACCTCCGAGGCGGTGTTGAAGCCCAGCACCACGCTCACGTGCCGTCCCGCGGCGAGCAGCTTTTTCGCCAGGTTGTAGAGCGGCGGCACGCCCACGCCTCCGCCGACGAGCAGCGGCCGTGCGGCCGACACGTCGGTCGAAAAGCCGTTGCCGAGCCCGGTGAGCAGGTCCAGCTCCGCGCCCGCCGTCATGCGGCTCATCTGCGCGGTGCCCTCGCCCACGGCCTTGTATATCAACGTGATCGTCCGCTCGTCGTAATCGCACACCGAGATCGGACGGCGCAGGTAGCGGCCCGCGAGCGCGATGTTGACGAACTGCCCCGGCGCGGTGATCCACTGCGTGTCGCCTGCGAGCGTCATGCGCCACACGGCGGCGGTCAGCGGCTCGTTGCTCAGGATCGTATAGATGCCTTTCTTGTACATAGTTTCATTCGTTTTCGGCGCTCCCGCCGCGGATTTCGGCCTGACCGACGGTCGGCCGGATGGGGAATACTCGGCGTATTTCCCATCCGGACCGACCGAGGAAGGACGAAAGGCGCCCGGGAGACCGGGAATCAGGCGTCGATGGTGGAAACTCTCAGCGTGATCTCCTCCAGCACGTCGAGCAGCACCTTGACCGTTTCGAGCGCCGTGAAGACCGTCACGTTGTTCTCCACGGCCGTGCGGCGGATCTCGTAGCCGTCCAGACGGGTGTTGTGCTGGTTGATGTCGATGGTGTTCATCACGTAGCTGACGTGTCCCTGGCGCAGCGCGTCGATGATCTCCGTGCTCCCCTCGCTCAACTTGCGGCGCGTGCGGGTACGGATGCCGTGGCCGCGCAGGAACTCGGCCGTGCCGGTCGTCGCCTCGATGTTGAAGCCCAGGTCGTAGAAGCGGCGCACGAGCGGCAGGGCCGTCTGCTTGTCGCTATCGGCGATCGTCACGAAGAGCGTGCCGTAGTTCGAGACATTCATGCCCGTGGCCTGCAAGGCCTTGTAGAGCGCCCGCGTGAGCTTGTCGTCGTAGCCGATGGCCTCGCCCGTCGACTTCATCTCGGGCGAGAGGTAGGAGTCCATGCCGCGGATCTTGGCGAACGAGAAGGCCGGGGCCTTGACGTACCAGCGCTCCTTCTCACGGCCGTAGACCTCGGTGATGCCCTGCTCGCGCAGGCTGCGGCCGAGGATCACCTGCGTGGCGATGTGGGCCATCTGCACGCCCGTCGACTTCGAGAGGAAGGGCACCGTACGCGACGAACGGGGGTTGACCTCGATGACGTAGACCTCGTCGTCGGCGTCGAGGATGAACTGGATGTTGTAGAGGCCCACGATGCCGATCCGCAGACCCAGCCGCACCGTGTAGTCGATGATCTTCTCCTTGGCGCGCTGCGAGACGCTGAAGGTCGGGTAGACGCTGATCGAGTCGCCCGAGTGGATGCCCGTGCGCTCGACATGCTCCATGATGCCGGGGATGAAGACCTCCTTGCCGTCGCAGATGGCGTCGACCTCCAGCTCCTTGCCCATGATGTAGCGGTCGACCAGAACCGGCTGGTCGACGTTGACCTCGACGGCCGTCTGGAGGTAGTGGCGCAGGCGCTCCTCGTTCGATACGATCTGCATGGCGCGGCCTCCGAGCACGTAGCTCGGGCGCACCAGCACCGGGTAGCCGATGCGCGCGGCGGCGCGGACGCCCGCCTCGATGTCGGTCACCGCCTCGGCCTCGGGCTGGGGGATGCCCAGCTCCTCCATGATCCGCTCGAAGCAGCCGCGGTCCTCGGCGTTGCGGATCGCCTCGCAGTCGGTGCCGATGATGGGCACGCCCAGCTCCGAGAGGGGCTCGGCGAGGTTGATGGCCGTCTGGCCGCCGAGCGAGACGACGATCGCCTTGGGTTGTTCGAGGTGGATGACGTTCATCACATCCTCGACCGTAAGCGGTTCGAAGTAGAGCTTGTCGCTGGTGGTATAGTCGGTCGAGACGGTCTCGGGGTTGTTGTTGATGATGATCGCCTCGTAGCCCGCCTCGCGGATCGACCAGATGGCGTGGACGGTCGAGTAGTCGAACTCGACGCCCTGGCCGATGCGGATCGGGCCCGAACCCAGCACGACGATCTTCTCCTTCTCGCTCACCACCGACTCGTTCTCGTCCTCGTAGGTCGAGTAGAAGTAGGGCACGTAGGAGGCGAACTCGCTGGCGC
Source organism: uncultured Alistipes sp. (assembly GCA_947364365.1). Classification (GTDB taxonomy): domain Bacteria; phylum Bacteroidota; class Bacteroidia; order Bacteroidales; family Rikenellaceae; genus Alistipes. The sequence continues at coordinate 136,321 of CANASP010000001.1, read as the reverse complement.
AGGTGTCGATCATCTTGTAGACGGGGAAGATACCGTTGGCGGCGCGCAGGCGGTACATGTCGTGCTCGGTCATGCCCCACAGCTGACCGATGTACTTGTCGCTGAAGCCCATGCGCTTGGCCTCGCGCAGCGTCTCGATGTCGCCCTTATGGGCAGCGACGACGCGCTCGAACTCGACGATGTTCTTGAACTTCTCCAAAAAGAACATGTCGATCTTGGTGTTGTTGTAGATGAGCATCAGGTCCACGCCGCCGCGGATCAACTGGGCGATGGCGTAGAGGCGGTCGTCGGTCGGCTCCTTGATGTAGGCCAGCAGCGCGTCGTTGGACCAGTCGTCGAACTTCTTGTGGTAGATGTGGCACACGCCCGTCTCGAGCGAGCGCACGGCCTTGAGCAGCGACTCCTCCATCGTGCGGCCGATCGACATCACCTCGCCCGTGGCCTTCATCTGGGTGCCGAGCTTGTTCGACGCGTCGGAGAACTTGTCGAAGGGGAAGCGCGCCACCTTGGTGACGATGTAGTCGAGTGTCGGCTCGAACGAGGCGGGGGTGTTGGCCAGACGGATCTCGTCGAGCGTCAGACCCACGGCGACCTTGGCCGTCACGCGGGCGATCGGATAGCCCGAGGCCTTCGACGCCAGGGCCGACGAGCGCGACACGCGGGGGTTGACCTCGATCAGGTAGTATTTGAACGAGAGGGGATCCAGCGCGAACTGCACGTTGCAGCCGCCCTCGATCTTCAGCTCGCGGATGATCTTCAGCGCCGAGTCGCGCAACATCTGGAACTCCTTGTTGGTGAGCGTCTGGCTCGGGGCCACGACGATCGAGTCGCCCGTGTGGACGCCCACCGGGTCGATGTTCTCCATGCAGCAGATGCAGATGGCCGTGTCGTTGGCGTCGCGCATCACCTCGTACTCGATCTCCTTGTAGCCCTTGATGCTCTTCTCGACGAGCACCTGGTGCACGGGCGAGAGGGCCAGGGCGTTGCGCATGATCTCGCGCAGCTCCTGCTCGTCGTCGGCGAAGCCGCCGCCCGTGCCGCCCAGCGTGAAGGCCGGACGCAGCACCACGGGGTAGCCGATGCGCTCGGCCACCTCGACGCCCTCCTCGATCGAGGTGGCGATCTCCGAAGGCAGCACCGGCTCGCCCAGCCCCTCGCACAGCTCCTTGAAGAGCTCGCGGTCCTCGGCGCGCTCGATCGACTCGAACGACGTGCCCAGGATCTCGACCTGGCACTCCTCCAGGATACCCTTCTTGGCCAGCTGCACCGCGAGGTTCAGACCCGTCTGGCCGCCCAGACCCGGAACGATGGCGTCGGGACGCTCGTAGCGGATGATCTTGGCGACGTACTCCAGCGTCAGCGGCTCCATGTAGACCTTGTCGGCGATGTGGGTGTCGGTCATGATGGTGGCGGGGTTGGAGTTGGCGAGGATCACCTCGTAACCCTCCTCGCGCAGGGCCAGGCAGGCCTGCGTACCCGCATAGTCGAACTCGGCGGCCTGTCCGATGACGATCGGACCCGAACCGATGACCAGAACCTTCTTGATATCTTTTCTCTTAGGCATGTTTACGCTCCTCCATGATTTTAGTGAACTTCTTGAACAGATAGCGGCTGTCCTGCGGACCCGACGCGCTCTCGGGGTGATACTGCATCGAGAAGACCCCGTCGGCCTTGCACTCCACCCCCTCGGCCGTGCCGTCGAGCAGGTTGACGTGCGTGAGCTCCAGCCCCGTGCCGGCGAGCGAGTCGATGTCGACGGCATAGCTGTGGTTCTGGCTGGTGATCTCGATGAGTCCCGTCGAGAGGCACTTGACGGGGTGGTTGCCGCCGCGGTGGCCGAACTTCATCTTGAAGGTCCGGGCGCCGTAGGCCAGCGAGATGAGCTGGTGGCCCATGCAGATGCCGAAGATCGGCAGCTTGCCCCGCAGCTGACGCACCAGCTCGATCACCGGCTGCACGTCCTCGGGGTTGCCCGGGCCGTTCGACAGCACGATGCCGTCGGGGTGGAAGGCCATGATCTCCTCGAGCGTCGAGTCGAAGGGCACCACCGTCACGTTGCACCCCACGCGGTTGAGCTGGCGGATGATGTTGTTCTTGATACCGCAGTCGATGGCCACCACGTCGTAGGCGTGGTTCGGCACGCGCGACATCCAGCGCTTCTTGCAGCTCACGCGCGCCACCATGTCACGGGGCATCTCGTAGGCGCGCAGCCGTGCGAGGGCCTCCTCCGCGGGTGTCGCGGCGTCGGTAATGATCACCTTCTGCGAACCCTCGTCGCGGATGATGCGCGTGAGGGTGCGGGTGTCGACGCCCCAGATGGCCGGAATGTCGTACTCCTCGAAGACCTCGCCCAGCGTCTTGGTATAGCGGAAGTTCGAGGGCAGGTCGTTGTACTCGCGCACGATCATGCCGCCGATGGTCGGCGTGCGGGTCTCGTAGTCCTCGTCGGCCATGCCGTAGTTGCCGATCAGCGGGTAGGTCATCACCACCATCTGGTCCGTGTACGACGGATCGGACATGATCTCCTGATACCCCACCATCGAGGTGTTGAAGACGATCTCGTTGATCGCTTCGCGGTCGGCGCCGAAGCCGTAGCCGTAGAACTCGCGGCCGTTCTCCAGGACGATTTTCTTGGTAAATGCTTTCATGCTTGTCTATTGGTTTTTCATCGTTTCATCGCGATAGACCTCCGCGCCGCCCACCACCGTGAGCCGCGTGCGACCCGCCGCCTGCCACCCGGCGAAGGGGGTGGCGCGTCCCTTCGAGAGGAACTCCGCGGGATCGATCTCATACTCGGCCCCGAGGTCGAAGACCGTGAAATCGGCCGCATCGCCCGCCTCCAGACCGCCCTCCAGGCCGAAGATCCGGCGGGGGTTGAGCGCCATGAGCTCAACGAGCTTTCCGAACGAGATCTTTCCGGTCTTCACCAGGTATGTATAGAGCAGCGGGAAGGCGCACTCCAGCCCCACGATTCCCATGGCGCTGCCCGCCAGACCGCGCGCCTTCTCCTCCGCCGAATGGGGGGCGTGGTCGGTGGCCACGACCTCGATCGTACCGTCCTGGATGCCCTCCAGAAGCGCCTCGCGGTCGGCGCGGCCGCGCAGGGGCGGGTTCATCTTGAAGCGGCCCTCCTCCTGCAGATCCCCGTCGGTGAGCAGCAGGTAGTGGGGCGCCGTCTCGCAGCTCACCCTCAGGCCGCGGGCCTTGGCGCGGCGCACCAGTTCGACGCTCTCCTTCGTCGAGACGTGGCAGACATGGTACTGGCAGCCGGTCTCTTCCGCCAGGCGGATGTCGCGCTCGACCTGCCGCCACTCGCTCTCCGAGGAGATGCCTCGGTGGCCGTGGGCGCGGCAGTAGTCGCCGTCGTGGATGTAGCCGCCGCGAAGCAGCTCGTCGACCTCGCAGTGGGCGACGATGGGTTTTCCCACGGCCGCGGCGCGGCGCATCGCCTCGCGCATGAGCTCCTCCTCCTGCACGCCGCGGCCGTCGTCGGAGAAGCCGACCACGTCGGCGGCCAGCGCCGCGAAGTCGACCAGACGGCCGCAGCCGCGCTGTCCCACGGTGATACAGCCGTAGGGATAGACCCGCACGCGGGCGTCGCGGCGGATCGCGTCGAGTTCGACGCGCAGCGTCTCGGGACTGTCGGGCGCCGGATTGAGGTTGGGCATGGCGCACACGGCCGTATAGCCGCCGCGCGCCGCCGCCGCGGTACCCGTGGCGATCGTCTCCTTGTATTCGAAGCCCGGTTCGCGCAGGTGGACGTGGACGTCGACCAGCCCGGGCACGAGATGCAGCCCCCGGCAGTCGACCACCCGGTCGCCCGCCCCGGGCTCCGCCGCCTCGACGATACGGCCGGCCTCGACGGCGACCGTCTCGCGGCGGAAGCTCCCCCCGCGGCAGACCTCGGCATTGATGTAGTAGGTTTTCATGACGGTTCGGCGCAAAAAAATAGGGCAACCGAAACAGCTACCCTAATAAAACAACAATCCCGAAACCCGTTGCCGACGGATACCCCCGATAACGGTCCTTTTGCCGGAAAACCTGCGCGAGCGTTATGTAAGGACGGTTGGACATGAGTCTGCGGAATCTCCATTTATTTCTGCAAAGGTAGGGCTTTTCGGCGGTCCGTGCAAAACTTTCGGCGAAAAATTATCAACACCCGATCGACAATCGACCGCGACGCAACGCGGGCGAAGCGGCCGGGAGATGCGAATACCTGAAAACGGGGAGCGTCATCCGACGGAATTGCACTATATTTGCCGCATGGAACGGTAAAAACCCGGCACATGACACACGAATTTCTCCTGCCGCTGCTGCTCACGCTGGGCGCGGGTCTGGCGACCGGCATCGGCAGCGCCATCGCCTTCTTCGCCCGCCACACCAACAAGCGGCTGCTGTCGTTCTCGCTCGGCCTGTCGGGCGGGGTGATGATCTACGTCTCGTTCGTCGAGCTGCTGCGCCAGGCCGACGCGACGCTCGCGGCCGAGTGGGGCCCGCGCGCAGGGGCGGCGATCGCCACGGCGAGCTTCTTCGGCGGGATTCTCCTCATAGGCATCATCGACCGTCTGGTGCCCTCGGTGGAGAACCCCCACGAGGCGCGCCGCGTCGAGGAGATGGAGCACCGGCCCGCCGACAAGCGGCTCATGCGCATGGGGCTCATGACGGCGCTGGCCATCGCCATCCACAACTTTCCCGAGGGGATCGCCACCTTCGCCACGGCCGTCGACGACCCCGCGCTGGGCGTCGCGATCGCCGCGGCGATCGCCATCCACAACATCCCCGAAGGGATCGCCGTGTCGATACCGATCTACTATGCCACGGGCAACCGCCGGCAGGCCTTCACGCTCTCGCTGCTCTCGGGACTGGCCGAGCCGGTGGGGGCCGTGCTGGCGTGGCTGGTGCTCATGCCGCTGATGACCCCGACGCTGATGGGGTGCATTCTGGCGGGCGTGGCGGGAATCATGGTCTTCATCTCGATCGACGAGCTGCTGCCCGCGGCCCGCGAATACGGCCAGGCCCACACGGCGCTCTACGGCATCGTCGGCGGCATGGCCGTCATGGCCGCGAGCCTGCTGCTGCTCGACTGACACTCCTCGCCCCTCCCGACACGGAAACCGTCCCGCACCCGAACCCTGAAAAAACCGCATCGCAATGGATATCCTACTGCTGCTCGCAGGCCTCGCGCTGATACTCGGCGGAGCCAACTTCCTGACCGACGGCGCCGCGGCCATCGCCCAGCGGCTGCGCATCCCCGAGTTCGTCGTCGGGCTGACGGTGGTGGCCATCGGCACCTCGACCCCCGAGCTGGTGGTCTCGCTGCTGTCGGCCGCCGGAGGCCAGAGCGACGTGGCACTCGGCAACGTCGTCGGCTCGAATCTCTTCAACACGCTGGTGATCGTGGGCCTCTGCGCCCTCGTGCGGCCGCTGCCGCTCACGCCGTCAAACATCCGGCGCGACATCCCCTTCGGCGTCGCGGCCGCGCTGCTCCTGCTGCTCGCCGTCTCGGACCGCTGGCTCGGAACCGGCGACACGGGCCGCATCACGCGGGCGGAGGGGATCGTCATGCTGGGGCTCTACGTCGCACTCCTTTATTATACGGTCCGCCGCGAGGGCCGCACGACCGAAGGAAAGAGCGGGGAGGCCGGCGCCGCCCCGACACGGCCGATGGCGGGATGGCTCGCCGCGACGGCGGTCGCAGGCGGGCTCGCAGGGCTCGTCTTCGGCGGGGAGCTCTTCCTGCGCAGCGCCACGGCGATCGCCCGCAGCCTCGGGGTCGGCGAGGCGACGATCGCCATCACGCTCGTGGCGGGCGGCACGTCGCTGCCCGAGCTGGCCTCGGCTCTGGTCTCCGTGGCCAAGGGCAAGAGCGAGATGGCGCTGGGCAACGTCGTGGGGTCGAACATCGCCAACATCCTGCTCATCCTGGGAGCTTCGGCCTCGCTGCGACCGCTGACTGCAGGAGGCATCACGCCCGTCGACACGGCGATGGTGGCCGTGAGCGCCGTGCTGCTGCTCCTGACGGCCCGCACGTTCCGCCGCGGGGTGGTCGACCGCCGGGAAGGGGCGCTCTTTCTGGCTCTCTACGGCGGCTATCTCTGGTGGCTGATCGGTTAGCCCAGCTTCGGCCGCAGCCAGCGGAGGACGCATGCGAACGAGTGGCCCTCCGCCGGGGACGGCCGCTCTCCGCAACGCTTCGGGCAAGTCCGAAGCGCATCGCATTATTTACTATAAAGTATCGAGGTAGCGCTCCACAAGACGCGGGAGAGCCCGATCGCCTGCCTCCGCGGCGGGGATCGCGAACTGCGCCGCCGCAGGGCTCCAAGCCGAGACGTCGATGCGGTGGAAAACGGCGTGGAGGGTCTGGTGCGAGAGCTGGTGGCGCGGCACGACGACGCTGCGCACCAAATGCCAGGAGGCCGTGCCGACGAGTTCGGCGAACGCCTCGCGGCGGCACAGGTCGGCGAAGTCGACGGGGCCGTCGGTCTCGATCATCGGAAACTCCCACAACCCCTGCCAGATGTCGCCCGCACCGCGGCGGCGCAGCAGCACCTCGTCGCCGCAGGTGAGGTGCAGGTAGTTGAACCAACGGTCGCGCACGGCGGCCTTCGCCCGTTTGACGGGACGCCGGGCGACGGTGCCGGTCCCCAGAGCCAGGCAGCGGTCGGCGAGCGGGCAGGAGAGGCATTGCGGCGCCGCGGGCGTGCATTGCAGGGCGCCGAAATCCATGATCGCCTGGTTGTAGAGCCCCGGACGCGCCGGGTCGAGCTGCTCGCGGGCCAGTGCGGCGAAAGCACGGCGGCCGGCGGCCGAATCGATCGGAAGATCGATATCGAACAGACGCGCCAGCACGCGGTAGACATTGCCGTCGACCACGGCGACGGGCTCGTCGTAGGCCGCCGAGCAGATCGCCGCGGCGGTGTACTCCCCCACCCCGCGCAGCGAGCGCACGCCCTCCATCGTCGCGGGAAACGCGCCGCCGAACACGTCGACGACCTGCCGCGCCGCAGCGTGGAGGTTGCGCGCGCGGCTGTAATAGCCCAGCCCCTGCCAGAGCTTCAGCACCTCGTCCTCGGAGGCGGCGGCCAGCGACGCCACATCGGGCCACCGCCCGACAAAGCGCAGGTAGTAGTCCGTCCCCTGGGCCACGCGCGTCTGCTGGAGGATCACCTCCGAGAGCCAGATGCGGTAGGGGTCGCGCGTGCGGCGCCAGGGCAGGTCGCGCCCGCAGCGGGCGTACCAGTCGAGCAGAACGGGGGCTATGCGGCGATCGTCCATGTTCACATCGTTCATTCCGCCTCGCCGAGCGCCCGCTCGACGGCATCGACCGCGGCATCCTTGAGCACGACACGTCGCTCCGCGTCGAGCAGCAACAGCGTCGGCATGGTTTTCAGGTAATAGAGGGTTCCCTCGGAGAGTGCGCCGTCGGCATCGCAGCCGTCGGTCCACCCCTCGGGCACCGCCGCCGCACGCCAGGCCGGCGTAGGGCCTTCGACGCAGACCGAGAGCAGCGCGAGGCGCCCCGTGGCGAGCCACCGCCGCACGACGGGCGACGCGGCGAGCAGCGCCTTGGCTCGACGGCAGTCGACGCACTCGGGATCGTTGAAAAAGAGGAGGATCCGCTCGGCGGAGAACTCCGCGAGGCGGCGCGTGCGGCCTTCGCGGTCGGCGAAGGCGAAGTCGGAGGCCTCGTCGCCCGGGCGGTTGAGCTGCGCGAGGCGAAGCAGAATGCGGGCCCGCTCGCGCTCGTCGGGCGTAAGGCGCGGGCTCGCGGCCTCGGCGCCGAGGAAGAGGATATGCAGCGCCTCGTCGCGAAGGGGCGAGGCGGCCTCGTCGAGGTAGAGGTCGGCGAGCTCCGACAGGCGCGTCAGAAAGTCGGGATGGGCATCGGCGCGGGCGAAGAGCGCCGCGACGGCCGGCCCCGCCTGCGGGGCGAGGGGCAGCACCGAGAGATAGTCGACAAAGAACTGTTCGAAAGCGGGGTCGTCGGCCAGCGCCGGATCGTCCAGACCGGCATGGTCCCAGTAGTGGGCCACGAGGTAATCGGCCCGCTCGGCGGGCGCGGTGAGCGTCGGCGGGACGGCGGGCAGGCGCAGCGGCTCCTGCGCCCGGAGGGACGCGGCGAGCGGCAGCAGACAGAGAAGCAGACGGATCGAACGGTGCATAGGCGAGGCGGCATGTGCCGGACAACGGGCAAAGATAGGGCGAAGGCGCCGCAAACCCAAATTTATCTCGGAATTATCCCGCGGGCGGTATCATAATCTTTTCTCGGCCCGCAGCCGGCGGAGGGGGCTTTTCGAGCAACCACGAGAAGCGTGGCCCTCCGCGCCGGGCGGCTGCGGGCCGCCACGCTTCGAGCCCGCCCGAAGCGAGCCCGCTCTCCCCATGCGGGCCATCGCACGAAAAACACCGAAGCGGCGGGGAGGATGCTTATTTCTGAAAATTTTTACTTACCTTTGTCTCCGCAAGTTACATCATCGGACGGAGTCGCATGTCTTCGTCCGGTTCGTATGTACCTGCAAGGGACGTTTTTACGGTCCCCGACCGGAGAAAACGCCGACGGAAAGCGAGACGGGAAACAACAAAAAACGACTTTTATACCATATTAAAACATTCAATGAATAACAAAGCTATCAGCGTCGTATTCGCCGAGGAGTCGCACGCCTGCCACGCGCAGCGCATCTGCGACCTGATTTACGAATCGGCATTGCAGCGGGGCACGGGCATCGCCAAGCGTTCGCCCGAGTACATCGCCGCAAAGATCACGGGCGGCAAGGCCGTCGTGGCGCTGGACGGAGAAAAGCTGATCGGGTTCAGCTACATCGAGTGTTGGGGGCACGGCGACTTCGTCGCGACCTCCGGACTGATCGTCGATCCCGAGTACCGTCACATGGGACTCGCGGAGCAGATCAAGCGACGAACGTTCGAGCTGGCCCGACGACGATTCCCCTATGCCAAGTTATTCAGTATCACCACGTCGCTGCCGGTCATGAAGCTCAACTCGCGCATGGGGTACGTGCCCGTCACGTTCTCGGAACTCACCGAGGACGAGGAGTTCTGGCGGGGTTGCCAGGGATGTTGCAACTACGACATCCTCCAGCGCAACAAGCGCCGCATGTGCCTCTGCACAGGCATGTTGTACGACCCGGCCAAGGAACGGCCGCAGCAGTCGCGCATGACTCCCTACGTCATGTACTGGAAGAACAAGTTCCGCAAGATTTTCCACCTCAAGTAAAAACGAAAAAAAGAATCCTACCATGAATAACAAGAAGAAAGTAGTGCTGGCGTTCAGCGGCGGTCTGGACACCTCGTTCTGTGTGAAGTACCTCGCCGAAGAGCAGGGTTACGACGTCTATACGGCCATCGCCAACACGGGCGGCTTCTCGAAGGAGGAGCTGGAGCGCATCGAGCGCCGCGCCGTCGAGCTGGGCGCCGTCGAGCACGCCACGCTCGACATCGAGCAGGAGTACTACGAGAAGAGCATCCGCTACATGGTCTACGGCAACGTCCTGCGCAACGGCACCTACCCCATCTCGGTGAGCTCCGAGCGCATCTTCCAGGCCATCGCCATCATCGAGTACGCCAAGCGCATCGGCGCCGACGCCGTGGCCCACGGCTCGACGGGCGCCGGCAACGACCAGGTGCGTTTCGACCTGACATTCCAGATCCTCGCCCCCGAGATCGAGATCATCACCCCGACGCGCGACATGACCCTCACGCGCGAATACGAGATCGACTACCTGCGCAAGCACGGTATCACGGCCGACTACAAGAAGCTGGAGTACTCGATCAACAAGGGGCTGTGGGGCACCTCGATCGGCGGCAAGGAGACGCTCCACTCGGAGCAGACGCTGCCCGAGAGCGCCTACCCCAGCCAGGTGACCGCCCACGACGAGGAGCGGCTGAAGATCGGCTTCGACCAGGGCGAGATCGCCTCGGTCAACGGGGTGGCCTACGCCGACAAGGTGGAGGCGATCCGCGCCGTGGAGGCCATCGGCTCGAAGTTCGGCATCGGCCGCGACATGCACATCGGCGACACGATCATCGGCATCAAGGGCCGCGTGGGCTTCGAGGCCGCCGCGCCGATGCTCATCATCGCGGCGCACAAGATGCTCGAGAAGCACACGCTGACCAAGTGGCAGCTCTACTGGAAGGAGCAGGTGGCCACCTGGTACGGCATGTTCCTCCACGAGGCGCAGTATCTCGAGCCCGTGATGCGCGACATCGAGGCGATGCTCCTCTCGTCGCAGCGCAACGTGACGGGTACGGTCGAGCTGATCCTCCGTCCCTACGGCTACACGCTGGTGGGCGTCGACTCGACCTTCGACCTGATGAAGACCGACTTCGGCGAGTACGGCGAGGTGAACAAGGCGTGGACGGCCGACGACGTGAAGGGCTTCACCAAGATCCTCGGCAACCAGATCAAGATCTACCACAACGTTCAGAAACGCAACAAGAAATGATCCGCGCAGGCATCATCGGAGGCGCCGGCTACACGGCCGGCGAGCTCCTGCGGCTTCTGGTGAACCACCCCTCCGTCGAGATCGGGTTCGTCCACTCGACCTCGAACGCGGGCAACCGCCTCGCCGACATCCACGGCGGACTGGAGGGCGACACCGACCTGCGCTTCTGCGCGGAATACGACCTCGGGGCGATCGACGTGCTGTTTCTCTGCTCGGCCCACGGGCAGAGCCGCACGTGGCTCCAGACGACCGACATACCGGCCGACCTGCGGATCATCGACCTGGCGCAGGACTTCCGCGACCAGAGCGAAGGATTCGTCTACGGGCTGCCCGAGTGGCAGCGCGAGCGCATCCGCACGGCGCGGCGCGTGGCCAACCCCGGCTGCTTCGCCACGGCGATCCAGCTGGCGCTGCTGCCGCTGGCCGCCGCGGGGCTGCTCCGCGACGAGGTGCACGTGACGGCCGTGACGGGCTCGACAGGCGCGGGGGTGAAACCCTCGGCCACGACCCACTTCAGCTGGCGGGCGTCGAACCTCTCGGTCTACAAGGCCTTCACGCACCAGCATCTGCTGGAGATCGGCCGCACGCTGCGGCACCTCGATCCGGCGTTCGACCGCGCGGTCAACTTCGTGCCGATGCGCGGCGACTTCACGCGCGGCATCCTGGCGAGCGTCTACACGCGCTGCGAGCTGGAGACGGAGGCGCTGCGCAGGCTCTACGCCGACTACTACGCCTCGGCGGCCTTCACGGCGCTGGCGCCGCGCGGCGTGGACCTCAAGCAGGTGGTCAACACCAACAAGGCGCTGCTCGAAGTGGCCTCCTACGACGGCAAGGCCCACATCGTGGCGGCGATCGACAACCTGCTCAAGGGGGCCTCGGGACAGGCCGTGCAGAACATGAACCTTCTGTTCGGCCTCGACGAGAAGGAGGGCCTGCGGCTCAAGGCCAGTGCTTTTTAGTGTTTTGCCAAAACGAAAAAACGGAACAATGAATCTTTTCAACGTATATTCGCTCTACCCCGTCGAGCCCGTCCGCGGATGCGGCAACTTCGTCTACGACGCGGCGGGAACGGAGTACCTCGACCTCTACGGCGGCCACGCCGTGATCTCGATCGGCCACGCGCAGGAGGACTACGTGCGGGCCGTTCAGGAGCAGGTCTCCCGGCTGGGATTCTACTCCAACTCGGTCGAGAACTCGCTCCAGACGAAGCTCGCCGAGCGGCTCGGGCGCCTCTCGGGCTACGACGACTACGCCCTCTTCCTCTGCAACTCGGGGGCCGAGGCCAACGAGAACGCCCTGAAGCTCGCCTCGTTCCACACGGGGCGCGCCAAGGTGCTGGCAATGGGCAAGGCCTTCCACGGCCGCACGTCGGGCGCCGTGGCGGCGACCGACAACCCGGCGATTTCGGCGCCGTTCAACCGCACCGACAACGTGGAGTTCGTGCCGCTGAACAACCTGGAGGCCGTCCGTGCGAAGCTCGCGACGCGCGCGTTCGCCGCCGTCATCGTCGAGGGCATCCAGGGCGTGGCGGGCATCCACTGCCCCACCGACGACTTCCTGCGCGGCGTGCGCGAGGCGGCCTCGGCCACGGGCACGGTGCTCATACTGGACGAGATCCAGTCGGGCTACGGCCGCACGGGGCGCTTCTTCGCCCACCACGAGGCCGGCATCCGGCCCGATCTGGTCACCACGGCCAAGGGCATGGGCAACGGCTTCCCCATAGGCGGCGTGCTCATCTCGCCCCTCTTCGAGGCACGGGCGGGGATGCTGGGCACGACCTTCGGGGGCAACCACCTGGCGTGCGCCGCGGCGATCGCCGTGCTCGACGTCATCGGGCGCGACCATTTGGTGGAGAACGCCGCCGAGGTGGGCGCCTACCTGCTCGCCGAGCTCGCCCGCATCGACGGCGTGAAGGAGGTCCGCGGCCGCGGCCTGATGATCGGCATCGAGATCGAGGGATCGGGCCCCGAACTGCGCCGCCGCCTGCTCTTCGAGCAGCACGTATTCACGGGCGGCGCGGGCGCCTCGACCGTCCGGCTGCTGCCGGCGCTCACGCTCACGCGCGAGCTGGCCGACCGTTTCCTCGACGCATTCAAAAAGACCCTGCGATGAAAAAGTTCACCTGCGTAGAAGATATCGGCGACCTGAAAGCGGCCGTCGCCGAGGCGCTTGAGATCAAGTGCGACCGCTTCCGCCATGCGGAGCTGGGCCGCAACCGCACGCTGCTGATGCTCTTCTTCAATTCGAGCCTGCGCACGCGTCTGTCGACGCAGAAGGCGGCGATGAACCTGGGGATGAACGTCATGGTGCTCGACGTCAACCAGGGTGCCTGGAAGCTCGAGACCGAGCGCGGCGTGGTGATGGACGGCGACAAGGCCGAGCACCTGCTCGAAGCGATCCCGGTGATGGGGTCGTACTGCGACATCATAGGCGTGCGCTCGTTCGCCGGCCTGCGCGACAAGGCCGAGGACTACGAGGAGCGCGTCATCGAGCAGTTCATCCGCTACTCGGGCCGCCCCGTCTTCTCGATGGAGGCCGCCACGCGCCACCCGCTGCAGAGCTTCGCCGACCTGATCACCATCGAGGAGCACAAGACCAAGGAGCGTCCCAAGGTGGTCATGACGTGGGCCCCCCACCCCAACGCGCTGCCGCAGGCCGTGCCCAACTCGTTCGCCGAGTGGATGAACGCCGCCGGCTACGACTTCGTCATCACCCACCCCGAGGGCTACGAGCTCGACCAGCGCTTCGTGGGCGGCGCCCGCGTGGAGTACGACCAGCGCAAGGCGCTCGAGGGGGCCGACTTCGTCTATGCCAAGAACTGGTCGGCGTGGGCCGATCCCCACTACGGCCAGGTCCTCTCGCGCGACCGCGCGTGGACCGTCGACAGCGAGAAGATGGCCCTCACCGACAATGCGTTCTTCATGCACTGCCTGCCCGTCCGGCGCAACATGATCGTCACCGACGAGGTGATCGAGTCGCCCCGTTCGCTGGTGATCCCCGAGGCGGCCAACCGCGAGATCTCGGCCCAGGTGGTACTGAAACGACTGCTGGAGGGACTGCGATGACGGAACGGATCACGGTGGTGAAGATCGGCGGCAACGTCATCGACGACCAGACCGCGCTGCGCCGCTTCCTGAAGGATTTCGCGGCGCTCGACGGGGCGAAGATCCTCGTCCACGGCGGCGGCAAGCTCGCCACGCGCATGGCCCAGCGGCTGGAGCTGAAGGTGGAGATGATCGACGGACGGCGCGTGACCGACCGCGCGACGCTCGACGTGGTGACGATGGTCTACGCCGGACTGGTCAACAAGCGGATCGTCGCGGGGTTGCAGGCCGCGGGGTGCAACGCGATCGGGCTATCGGGCGCCGACGGCGACATCGTCAGGGCGCGCCGTCGTCCGGCCGCGCCCGTCGACTACGGCTTCGTGGGCGACATCGAGCGGGTCGACGATCGGCTGCTCGCGCGGCTGCTCGACGCGGGCCTGACGCCCGTGCTGCCGGCGATCATGCACGACGGCGCGGGCGAGCTGCTCAACTGCAACGCCGACAGCGTGGCCTCGGCCCTGGCGCTCGGTGCCGCACGCATCGCGCCGACCGACCTGGTCTTCTGCTTCGAGAAGGCGGGCGTGCTGCGCGACCCGGCCGACGAGGGGAGCGTCATCGGCGAGATCACGCCCGCGTCGTTCGCCGCGCTGCGGACCGAAGGGGTGGTCTCGGGCGGCATGCTGCCCAAGATCGAGAACGCACTGAAGGCCATAGCCGAAGGGGTGCGGAGCGTGAAGATCACCCACGCGACCGACCTCTGCGGCACGAAGGGTACGACGCTGCGGGCCGCTGCTGCGGAATAGGCCGCGCACGCCTTTCGGCTTCCAGCGACGGACACACCGGCCGGAAACGGGAAGTGCTACCGGACGTTGCGCGGCAGCGCGGATAGCGACAGACCCGGCGCGGCGACGTCGCGGACCGAAAGCCGCCGGCGACTGCGGCCCGCCGGCTCTTACGAGCCGAAAGCGTCGGACGCGGAAGGCGAAATCCGGCTGCCTGCGGAAAAATGGCAGCTCACGGAGCCGCATAGCCCGTAGTCTCCCCAGGCGGAGGGCCGCCCGCTTCGGCTCGCGCCTCTGCCGGCTACGGACTGCCGGCCGCATTGCGAACCGCCGCCCCATTTTCAATTTTCAATTTTTAATTTTCAATATGGTTTCCTCCGCCATCGACCTGCTGCGACAGCTCATCGCCCGGCCCTCGTTCTCGCGCGAGGAGGAGGCGACGGCCACGCTGCTCGCGGAGTGGCTCGCCGCACGCGGCGCGGCGGCGCAGCGGCTCCACAACAACGTGTGGGCCCGCTCGGAGCGATTCGACCCCGCGCGGCCCACGCTGCTCATGAACTCGCACCACGACACGGTGCGCCCGGCGGCGGGCTACACGCGCGATCCCTTCGCGCCGACGATCGAAGACGGCCGCCTCTACGGCCTGGGCAGCAACGACGCCGGCGCGTCGCTGGTCGCGCTCGCGGCCGTGTTTCTCGAAATGCGTACCCGGCGACTGCCGTTCAACCTGCTGCTGGCCCTCTCGGCCGAGGAGGAGGTGACGGGCGCGCAGGGGTTGCGGGCGCTGCTGCCCCACTTGGGAAAGATCGACATGGCGCTGGTGGGCGAACCCACCTCGATGCAGGCCGCCATCGCCGAGCGGGGGCTCGTCGTGCTCGACTGCACGGCCCGCGGACGCAGCGGCCACGCCGCCCGCGGCGAGGGGGTCAACGCCCTCTACATCGCACTCGACGACATCGCGCGCCTGCGCACGCTGCACTTCGAGCGCGAATCGGCGGTGCTGGGCCCCGTGGGGATCGCCGTAACGCAGATCGCCGCGGGCACGCAGCACAACGTCGTCCCCGACACCTGCCGCTTCACCGTCGACGTGCGCACGACCGACGCCTACACCAACGAGGAGACCGTCGCCCTGCTGCGCGCGGCGATGCGCTCGGAGGCCGTACCGCGCTCGACGCATCTCGCCGCCTCGGCCGTCGCCGACGACCACCCGCTCGTCCGCGCCGCACGGGCCGCGGGCCGCACGACCTTCGTCTCGCCGACGCTCTCCGACCGCGCGTCGATGCCCTTCCCGGCGCTCAAGATGGGCCCGGGCGACTCGGCGCGCTCGCACACGGCCGACGAATACGTCCTCCTCGCCCAGATCGGGGAGGGCATCGACATCTACCGAACATTCATCGAAAAACTCGCTTTGGAATATGGCAAAACTTTGGGATAAGGGCTACGAACCCGACCGGATGATCGAAGAGTACACCGTGGGCGACGACCGCGAGCTGGACATGCGGCTGGCGCGCTACGACGTCGAGGGGTCGCTGGCGCACATCGCCATGCTCGAGAAGATCGGGCTGCTGACCCGCGACGAGCTGGAGCGGCTCACGGCCGGGCTGCGCGAGATCGCCGCCGAGATCGAGGCCGGACGCTTCGAGATCGAGCCCGGCACCGAGGACGTCCACTCGCAGGTCGAACTGCTGCTCACGCGGCGGCTGGGCGACGCGGGCAAGAAGATCCATTCGGGCCGCTCGCGCAACGACCAGGTGCTCGTGGACCTCAAGCTCTTCCTGCGCGACGAGCTGCGGCAGATCGCAGGCGACGTGCGCGCGCTCTTCGACCGGCTCCAGGAGCTCAGCGAGCGCTACCGCGACATCCTGATGCCGGGCTACACCCACCTGCAGGTGGCCATGCCCTCGTCGTTCGGACTGTGGTTCGGCGCCTACGCCGAGACGCTCGTCGACGACATGCGCCTGCTGGCCGCCGCCTGGCATATCGCCAACCAGAACCCGCTGGGATCGGCCGCCGGCTACGGGTCGTCGTTCCCGCTCGACCGCACGATGACCACGCGCCTTCTGGGCTTCGAGACGCTCCACTACAACGTCGTGGCGGCGCAGATGAGCCGCGGCAAGAGCGAGCGCGCCGCAGCGGCGGCCATCGCCGCCGTAGCCGCGACGGTGGGGCGCATGGCGATGGACCTCTGCCTCTACATGAGCCAGAACTTCGGCTTCGTCTCGCTGCCCGACGAGCTGACCACCGGATCGAGCATCATGCCCCACAAGAAGAACCCCGACGTCTTCGAGATGATCCGCGGCCGCTGCAACCGCCTCCAGTCGGTGCCCAACGAGATCGCGCTGCTGACGACCAACCTGCCCGTAGGCTACCACCGCGACATGCAGCTGCTGAAGGACATCCTCTTCCCGGCGACGACCGAGATCCGTCGCACGCTGCGTATGTGCGACTTCATGCTCGCCCACCTGCGGGTCAACGAGCGGATCATCGAGGACCGCAAGTACGACTACCTGTTCACCGTGGAGGATGTCAACCGCCTGACGCTCGCGGGCGTGCCCTTCCGCGAGGCCTACCGGCAGGTGGGCATGGCCGTGCAACGGGGCGAGTACGCCCCCACGCGCGAGGTGCACCACACCCACGAGGGGAGTATCGGCAACCTCTGCACGCAGCAGATCCGCGGCAAGATGGAGGCCGTCATGGCCGAATTCGACGCCCGGTAGCCCCGGGCGGGCGCCCGGCCCCTCGGCAAAGCCGTGTCGAGATGAAAATCCCCGCTTCGCAGGAGTTGCGAAGCGGGGATTTTGCCTTCACACGGAGGCGTGCGGGTTTGCACTCCGCAGCCGGCGGAGGCCGCGGCCCGCTGAAACAGAAGCTTCGATTTTCGGGATAGCCCCCTCTCTTTCAATCTTCAGCCCTCCGCCTCCGGGTCAGAGCTTGCAGAAGCGCGAGCGGCAGACGAACCAGGGGTTGTGCAGGTCGGGCTCGTTGTAGCGCAGCGGAGCGCCGTCGGGCAGCGAGCGCGTGGAGCCCCCCGCCTCGGCGAGGATCAGCTCGCCCGCGGCGGTGTCCCATTCGTAGGTGCGGGTCGTGCGGACGTAGTAGTCGACGCGCCCCTCGGCCAGCAGGCAGAATTTGTAGGAGCTGCCCTGTTCGAGGATCTCGATCCCGGGACAGCGGGCCCGCAACGCCGCGACATGCTCGGCCGTCTCGGGGGTCTGGTGCGAACGCGAGAGCGCCACGCAGGGGTGCGGGTGGTGCGCCTCGGCCTCGAACGGCAGGCGGCGGAGCCCCTCCATGATCGCCTCCGTTCCGTAGTCGGCCGAGGCGTCGGCCTCGACATCCTCCTTGAGGTAGGCCCCCGTGCCGCGTCCGGCGAGGTACATGCGGCCGTAGCAGGGGACGTAGATGGCGGCACCCAGGCACTCGTTGTTCTCCATCAGGGCGATATTGACCGTGAACTCGTTGTTGCCCTTGATGAACTCGACCGTACCGTCCAACGGGTCGACCAGCCAGTAGAGCTCCCAGTTGCGGCGCTCGTCGTAGAGCATCTCGCGCCCCTCCTCGCTCAGGACCGGAATGCGCGTGGGACCGAGGTATTCGCGGATGGTCTTGTGGGCCAGTCGGTCGGCCTCGGTGATGGGGCTGCTGTCGTTCTTGAGGCTGATGGCGTACTCCTCCCTGTTGCGGTAGATCTTCAGGATCGCGGCCCCCGCACGGACCGCCGCGTTGAACATGTATGCGAGCAGATACTCTTTTGCCTTGTCTTCGATCATCGGGTTGCGTTTTGAAAGTCGCAAGGACGTTTTAGGTTTCGTAAAGATAGCCAAAATTCGCGACATTGTGAAATTTTTCACAACCATTTTACACCCCCGCGGCGAGGCCCCCGCGACGGGAGAGAGACCGGCCCGCGGCGGAACGGCGACCGTCAGCAGCCGTCGGCGGACGCGGCGGCAGGGACGGCGACCAGCCGCGCCACGGTCACAACCACCGACCAGACGAGGAGCGCGGTGAGAAGCAGCGCGGCGGCGGGCCACCACGCCATGCCCACGGCGAAACCCGCGGAGAGGAGGAGCGACGCGGCGAGAAGACGGCGCACGCGGAGCGGAACGAGCCCGTCGCCGCCGGCCTGCGGCTCGAAAATCGGCTCCCAGAGCACGAGTCGCCGCCCCCGGGCGGCATGGCGCCACGCCAGACGGGCGAAGCCTCCGGCAGCGCCCAGCATCTCGCGGGTGACCAGTACCACGCGGCCGTCGGGCCGGGTGCGCACCGCCTCGACGCGCCCCGCGGGGTGTTCGCTCACGGCGGCGGCGAGCCGCTCGACGGCATCGCAACGCAGGCGCTCGCCGGCATACAGCGGCAGCAGATAGTCGTAGGAGGCGACGCAGGCGGCGGCATCAAGCGCCTCCGGAGCGGGGCTCTCGGCACGGTCGACGAGCAGCAGACGCCTGAAACAGCGCTGACGCGAGCGGGCCAGGGCCCGGACGCCGGGCGCCGGAAGGTCGCCGTTGCAGGTGTAGCCGATGCGGAACATGCGGTAGCGGGTCATGAGCTCGGCGAAGAGCTCGGGACGACGCTCCGAATCGACGACGACGACCACCTCGCAGCAGGGGTAGTCGACGGCCAGCAGCCGCTCGACCTCGTCGGCGGACCCGACGCCGCAACAGAGGAGCGACAGGCCGACATCGCCGGGAGCATCGCCCCGCAGGCCGCGCTGAAGCGAGAAGAGCGCACGCGCGTCACGGCCGCGGCGGGCCAGCCGCAACGCGCGCAGGGCTGCGGCCGACACGGCCGCGAGCAGGAGCAGAAGAAGGATTTTCATGCCAGGGAACATTTATAGGATCTGACGAGCGATTCATAGTAGGGCCGCTCGCGCTCGTCGAGCAGCGGACGCAGGGCGCCCGGCGCATAGGCCTCGCGGGCCATGCGGCGGAGCAGCGACCGGCGGTCGGGCCCCTCCAGCACGGCGACACGGGCATGGATCTCGCTGCTTTCGAGCGGACAACGCAGATTGCAGAGCGTGTGCAGCGTCTCGCGGACCAGTTCGTCGGAGCTCTCCCGGGCGAGCATGCGGCGCAGGGCCGGCTCGGCATCGGAAAGCGCGAACTGCCGCACGACGGCGAGCCCCACGCGCCGCAGGTTGAACGACCCGGAACGCAACAGCGGCTCGCAGGCGACGGGCAACGCACCGCGGCGAAGCTCGACGAGGATGCGGGCCACCTCGGCGGCCGAGAAGCGGAAGGGATAGGCGGCCATCGTTTCGGTCGCCCGGTCGGGGCGGGCCGCGAGACGGATCATCATGGCCTGAAAGGCGACGGCACGATCGCGGCTGCCGAGGTAACGCGCCGTATGCCGGGCGACACGCGGGGCGACGGGCAGCATCGCCAGCAGGGCGAGCGCATGCGCCCGCCGATAGCCGCGGCTGAGCCGCGCCCGGCGGAGAAGCCAGCCGTCGAGCTTCGTCGAGCGGACGATGCGGCGCAGGGGCGCGGGATCGAGTCCGTAGGTCGAGGCGACGAGCGAAGCGAGGGTCTCGGCGAGGAGCATCCGGTTTCCGGGGCGGTCGAGCGCCGGGAAACGGGGCGCGGGACCGTCGCTTTCGAGCGCCAGCATCGCCAGCCGCAGGTAGCCGTCGCCCGGCGCCGCATACCGGCGCGCCCCGCAGCCGGCAGGCAGCGTCGTCAGGAGGCGGAAAACGGCGAGGGCCGCGAGAACGAGAAGCACGGCGGCCACGTAGAGGATATAGAACAGGTCGGTCATGCGCGTCAGCAGATCAGCGCGGCGACCTTGGAACGAAGACGCCGCAGGTTCACGGGAAAGGTCATATACTGGTCCACGCCGCTTTCGAGCAGCCCCAGCACCGTCTGCTCGGCATGTTGCCAGGCTACGACGAGGAGTTTGGCGCGGCGGCTCCGGCAGGCGCGGAGCTCCTCGGCCTCGCGGCCGCCGCCCAGCAGGGGCGCGGCACCGAGCAGCAGGATGCAGTCGGGGCGCAGGCGCGCGGAGAGGGCGGCAGCCGAGGCGGCGTCGGACGTACAATGGATGGCGACGGGAAGGTCCTTGAGCGCAAGGCGGACCATCTCGCGCAGGAAATTGTCTCGGGATACGATCAGAAGGTTTCTTTCCATAACAGCGGGTGTCGGGTGGTGCCGACACCCGCACACCGGCGAGAATCGTGCCAGAATGCGGAGCGACGAAAAAAAACGACCGAATGTGTTGTTTCTAAGATAAATTGCGTATATTTGCACTCCGAAATTATGTTCCAATACATAAATCGACTTAAATGTACGTTATAGTAGAGATTGCAGGTCAGCAATTTAAGGCTGAAAAAGGTCGGAAGCTTTATGTCCACCGTCTTCAGGGCGAGGAGAACTCGTCCGTAAGCTTCGACAAGGTCCTGCTCACAGACAACGACGGTCAGGTCAAAGTCGGCGCACCTGTAGTAGAAGGCGCCGTAGTGAAGTGCAAGATCCTGAAGCACCTGAAGGACGACAAGGTCCTCGTCTTCAAGAAGAAGCGCCGCACGGGATATCAGAAGTGCAATGGCCATCGCCAGTATCTGACGCAGATTCTGGTAGAGGATATCGTTGCGTAACCCTTTAAAAACTGAAGTAACATGGCACACAAGAAAGGTGTAGGTAGCTCGAAGAACGGCCGTGAGTCGGAGAGCAAGCGACTCGGCATCAAATTGTTCGGCGGTCAGTTCGCAAAGGCGGGCAACATCATCGTTCGCCAGCGCGGTACGGTGCACAATCCCGGCGAGAACGTGGGTATCGGCAAGGACCACACGCTCTTCGCACTCGTCGACGGAACCGTAGGGTTCTGCAAGAAGGGCGAGGGCAAGTCGTATGTAAGCGTAACGCCCCTGAGCGAGTAATTTCCCCAGAGGAAATCATAGCCGTAGCGGCTCTCCGACATCGGAGAGCCGCTTTTTCTTTTGTCCGAAGGGGCGGGCGGGAGCAAACCGGAGATACATCGCGACAGACACGAAGGACACGGCGAACTCAGAGGAAGAGACAGGCGGCGAACGGCAAACGCAGCGGCCAGAACGCGCGGCGGACGGCAAACGAAGCAGGCAGGACACGGCGGACGGAGATGAAACCCGGACGCAGGGCGACGCCGATTTTTTCGGATACGGCTTGCGGCAATGGGAAAATTGTATTACCTTTGCGCAACGCTCAAGGAGAGGTGCTCGAGTGGTTGAAGAGGCGCGCCTGGAAAGCTCGTATACGTCTCAAGCGTATCAGGGGTTCGAATCCCCTTCTCTCCGCAGAAGGACGGCTGATCGATGATCGGCCGTCCTTTTTTCAACCACGCCGATCCGGTCGGCCCGCGAGAACGCAGCCGGCCGGAACGCGGAAAAACGCACGAAGATGAATCGCATCGTACTTATCGGCAACGGATTCGACAAGGCACACGGACTCCCCACCGGTTACAAGGAATTTATCGGCGCCTACTGGACGCAGGTGGTGCGGGCGATCGCGAGGTCGCAGGTACTGCACCCCTACGAAGACGACTTCATCGCCGTAGAGAAACTTCAGGACGGGGTCGTCTGCGACGATCGCCTCCCCGAGCAGGAGCGCTACTCCTACGCCGACGCGGTGCGGTTGATGAAACGGCATGCCGGACATCTGAAGCTCACCTTCCGCAGCGGGTTGCTGCAACGGTTGTCGGAGGCCTCGCTGACCGACTGGGTCGACGTGGAGAACGAATATTACGCGGCATTGATCGGTGTCCTCAGGCAGGGGATGCGCGACCCGTCGCACGAGTTCGAGCGTCTGACCCGGCTCAACGAAGAATTCGGGAAGATTCGCACCCTGCTCGAAACCTATCTGAAGGGAATCGGCACGCCGGAACCCATCGAGGCGATCCGTCGCCGGATCTTCGCACCGCTCGAACAGAGGGAGATCGACATCCATGTCGATCCGCAACTCGCGCTGGTCCGATACGTGCAGCGAAGGGTCGACCAGATCGGACACGGGCTGGAGACCGGAAACGGGCAGGTGCCGGAATCGGAGGTCTGGAGATCGGAGGCGGTGCGCCGCCGGATCGCGGAGATCCGCCGCCTCGAAGACCGCACGGCCAAGCGGCAATACATAAGAAAGCACCTGGAGGAGCTGCCCGCCTGCCTGCGCACGCCGGAAAACGTCCTGCTGCTCGACTTCAACTACACGGCGACGGCCCGGTCCTATGCCGTCATG
This sequence comes from uncultured Alistipes sp., assembly GCA_947364365.1. Lineage (GTDB taxonomy): Bacteria > Bacteroidota > Bacteroidia > Bacteroidales > Rikenellaceae > Alistipes. The sequence goes on along the minus strand of CANASP010000001.1, from coordinate 113,840 downwards.
CCCAGAACGCAGCACATCCACATCCACGGAGCGCTCCACGACCCGGAGAACCCCATCCTGTTCGGTTACGGCGACGAGTTGGACGACAACTACAGAATCATGGAGGAGCGCAACGACAACCGCTACCTGGAGTACGCCAAATCGACCGGATACCTCCGGACCGACAACTACCGCCGGCTGCTGGAGTTCGCCGGGTCAGGCTACTTTCAGATCTGCATCATGGGACATTCGTGCGGCAACTCCGACCGCACGCTGCTCCACACGCTCTTCGAGCACAAGAACTGCGTATCGATCAAACCCTTCTTCCACCTCAAGCCCGACCGGACGGACAACTACAGCGACATCATCCGCAACATCTCGCGCAGCTTCAGGGACAAGCAGGCGCTGCGCGCCCGCGTCGTCAACCGGACCTACTGCGAACCGCTGTCGTGATCGCGCAACCGGTCGCGGTAGCGGCGCGGCGAGATACCCGTGCGAACCCGAAAGGCGACAGACGCAGCGGACGCAATGGCATCCGCCGCGGCAGCATAGAGCAGCGATGAAAAACGAGGTATCGGACATGGTCGGGCATCTTCGCAGAGAGCCGTCATAAAAAGCGGACACCGGCCCTACGGAGCGCCCGCCGTCGGAGTTCGGCACAGGCTCCCGACGAACGGGGCCGACCGGAGAGGATCGTTCCCGCGTTTTTTCCGTAGCGAAAATTTTTCAGCTTTTTTCGCAGATTCATTTGGTTTATATTATAAACTACTTTATATTTGCAGAAACAAAAGGCGATTCCCGACGATTCTACCCCGGCAGCGCACCAAGGGACTGCGACGTTCGGGCAGCGCCCGGAAGTCCGCTCGGAGGAGGTGGTCCCGACGAGGGTCGGTGCCTATAAATACAGCCTCCGGTCACGCCCCGACCGCCCGTCGAAAAAACGACAACGGATAAAAGACACATAATCGCCTAAACGAATAAAACACAGCTCTATGGAGACCCGAACTTCCGCCGACGAGCGGCGCCTGCGCGCACGCCGCCACCTGATCCGCCGCACCGCGACCTTCGCGATCACCTGCGCCTTTCTCGCACTCGTGAACCTGCTCGCCTCGCCCAGCTGCTGGTGGGTGGTCTGGGTCGCGGCCGGCTGGGGGCTGGACATCGCCCTGCACGCCGTGCGCTACCTGACCGACTGCGACGAAGCGCACGACTGCCGCTGAAGTCGACGACAACCATTCACCATTCAAACCACACCGCCATGAAAAAACGCATTCTGCTGGCGATCGCCGCACTCGGCATCGCACTCGGGACCTCGGCCCGCACGCTCCGCATCACCCTGCGCAACCTCAGATCGGACAAGGGCGTCGTCCTGCTGTACGCCTCGGGCGACACGAAACCGCACTTCGCCTGCGTCGCACCCGCGGAGGGACGTGCAGAGCTCACGATCGAAGGCATCTCGTCCGACAGCCTCTCGGTGAACATCTTCCACGACGAAAACGACAACCGGAAGCTCGACAAACGGGCGGACGGCAGACCCGCGGAGGGATGTCTGCGGACAACCGTCGCCACCGCCAACGAAGAAAACGCCACGGAGGCGGAGCTGCGCTACGACTTCACGCCGGCCGAGTGACGCTCGCCGCAGCATCCAAAACGGAGTAACCCGTAATGTCTTCTCTATCAGCAGCCAGCGGAGGCTGCATGCGAGCAGTAGCGAGCAATGCGGCCCTCCACCCGCCGTGGCTGCTGCCCGCCACTCTTCGGGTTTTCCCGAAGAGTGGCCAATACCCCTCCGCTGCAGTCCGACAAACCCACGGCACCCCAAAGAGATTATTCGGAATAAAATGCGTAACTTTAACCTTTAAAATTTCCTGCAATGGAAGAGAAGAACCTCAACGCCGCCGAGAGCATCGAGCTGATCGGCCGCATGATCGAAAACACGCGCCAACGGCTGGAACACGACGCCGGAGTACCCTTCCTCATCTGGGGCTACGCCACCCTCGCAGCGACGGTGGCTGTCGCCGTGGCCCTCCACCTGACCGCCGATCCGCGGTGGAACGGGCTCTGGTTCCTGATCCCCGTCGCAGGATGCACGGGCATGTACATCACGCAAAAAAGGCGACCCGACCCGCACGTGCGCACCTTCGTCGACCGCGTGGTCGGGCAGATCTGGACTGTCTTCGGCATCGCGGCGTGGATGGTCGTGCTGCCCGCGATCCTCACACCGGCGCACAACACCCCGATTCTTTCGCTCGTACTGCTCATGATGGGCATGGGCTCGGCGCTCACGGGGCTGGTGATCCGCTTCCGGGCGCTCACGGCCGGAGGCTTCCTCGCCATGTTCCTCTCGCTCGTAACGGGCCGGATGAACCTGCTCCTGGCAGCCTGCGGCCTGCCGCTGGCCCCGCTGGCCGACATGGCGCTCTTCGGCATCGGCTTCGCCGCGATGATGGTCCTCCCGGGACACCTTCTCAACCGCCGGGCCGCCCGGCAAAAAGACCGGCAGCGATGAGCGAGACACCGAAACGCGCGGCGGGTGCCCGGACGGGATTCCGGGCGCTCGATCCGCTGCTCCACTCCGAGCTGCGGCTCGCCGTGATGTCGATCCTGCTGGGGGTCGAGAGCGCCGACTTCGTCTACCTGCGCCACGAGACCGGCGCCACGGCGGGCAACCTCTCGGTGCAGATCGACAAGCTGGCCCGGGCGGGCTACATCGCCGTGGAGAAGACCTTCCGGGGCAAGATGCCCTGCACCCTCTGCCGGATGACCGACGCGGGGCGCGACGCCTTCGCCGCCTACGTCGAGGCGCTGAAGAGCTACATCGGGTGACGCGTGCCGGAAAGGGCGGCGCGCTTTTGGCGGTCTCGGCTTTTTTTCCGAACTTTAGCCGCCGAAAAACGCCGCCGCAAGAGGCGGCCCGGCCCTACCCTATCATGAAACGGATACGCGACACATACCGCAACCTCGGCCCCGACGCGCTGCTGCTCCTCTGGCTCGGCGTGTGGTGGGTCTGCAACCTCGCGCAGGCGGGGCTGACGGAGCTGGCCGACGACGAGGCCTACTACCACCTGTTCGCCCAGCGGCTCGCCTGGGGCTATTTCGACCACCCGCCGATGGTGGCGCTGCTGGTCCGTGCGGGCGAGGCGCTCGCCGGCGGCGAGCTGGGCGTGAGACTGCTTTTCACGCTGCTGCAACCGCTCTATCTGTGGATCCTGTGGCGGATCGTCCGCCCGTCCGACGCCTCGCGGCGCGACGCGGGGCTCTTCGTCCTCATCGCCGCAGCGACGCTCATGCTGCAACTCTACGGCTTCATCGCCGTGCCCGACGGGCCGCTGCTGATGACCACGACGCTGTTCCTGCTCGCGTTCAAGCGGTTCGCCGAGCGGAAACGCCTCGGCTGGTTGTGGCTGGGGCTGGCGATGGCGGCGATGGCCTACAGCAAGTACCACGGCGCGCTGGTCGTCCTGTTCGCCGTGGCGGCCAACCCGCGGCTGCTGCGCCGCGGGGGGCTCTACGCCGCCGGTGCGGTGACGCTCGCGCTGCTGCTGCCCCACCTGGCCTGGCAGGCCGACCACCAGTGGGCCTCGCTGGCCTACCACCTCACGGGACGCAACGCCTCGTTCCGCTGGAACTACGTGACGGAGTTCGTGCTGAACATGCTCGTGGTGTTCAACCCCTTCTTCGTGCCGCTCTACGTCAGGGCCTGCCGCGCGGTGCGCCCCGCCTCGGCCGTCGAGCAGGCGCTGCGGTGGATGCCCGCGGCCTTCATCGGCTTCTTCCTCCTCTCGTCGCTGCGCGGCTACGTCCAGCCCCAATGGACCATCGCGGCCGTGCCGGGGCTCGTGTGGCTGCTCTTCGCCTATGCCCGCCGCCATCCGCGCACGCGGCGCTACGTAGTGCGCGCAGGAGCGGTGACGCTGGCCCTCATGGCCGTCGTCCGGCTGGAGATGATATTCAACCCGCTGGGGCTGCGTTTCGAGGTCTTCGACAACCGGGAGAGCTACGGCGCGATCGCCGAGGCGGCCGCCGGACGCCCCGTCGTCTTCGGGCGCAACTACGCCAAGGCGGCCAAATACATGTTCTACACGGGCGGCGAGGCCTACTGCCAGCCCAATATCTTCTACCGCACCCACCACTGGCAGTTCCGCGACGACGACGAACGCTTCGCCGGGCGCGAGGTCCTCGTGGAGTGCGCGCCCGAAGCGGCCGAGGCGACATTGCGGCTGGCCAACGGTGCGGAATTCAACTACCTGACCGACCCCGACTTCCGGCCGACACGGCGCGTGGAGATCGCGTGCGAGGGACTGCCCGCCGAGGCGGCGCCGGGCGAGCGGCTCGCGCTGCGGCTGCGGATCGCGAACCCTTACCCCTACCCGATCGCGATCGACGGCCGGACGGAGCTGGCGGCGGCGTTCAAGCAAGGACGTTTCCGCGTGGAGGAGTATCCGCTCGACATCGGGTGCACGCTGCCGGCGCACGGCGAGACGACGGCCGACATCCTCCTCGAAGTGCCCGACGAGCTGGCGGGCGGCGATTTCGAGGCGGGGTTCGTGCTGCGGCGCGCGGGCTACAGCCACTGGTTCAACGGCCGGCCGCAACGGATTAAAATCGGGGAGCGATGATCGGGCAGTTCATCCGTTTCTGCGCGGTCGGCGGGTCGGGCGTCGTCGTCGACTTCGGCGTCACCTACGCCGCCAAGGAGTGGCTGCGGCTCAACAAGTACGTGGCCAACTCGCTGGGATTCCTCTGCGCCTCGACCTCCAACTACGCGCTCAACCGCCTGTGGACCTTCCGCGACCACAACCCCGACATCGCCGGGCAGTACCTGCGCTTCCTGGGGATCGCGCTGGTGGGGCTGGCAATCAACAACGCGGTGATCTACGCGCTGCACGGGCGTCTGCGGTGGAACTTCTACCTCTCGAAGCTCTTCGCCATCGGCGTGGTGACCTTCTGGAATTTCTTCATGAACTACTTCTTCAACTTCTGAAACTTCCGATTCCGGTCGATACGGAAAAAGGGAGAGTTTATGCTCTCCCTTTTTCGTCGTAAAATCATGCGTTTCACATTGCAAGTCGTCGGTCCGCAGCCAGCGGGGGACGCATGTGAGCGCAGCGAACGGTGCGGCCCTCCGCCCGCCGTGGCTGCGGGCCGCCGAAGCCAAAGGCTTCGATTTTCCGGCACAACCTCCGCGCTCGCCTACCCGCGAAGTCAGCCTCTCCGGCGGATCCGCCGGAAGGGCAGCCCCATGACGCCGAACAGAGCCTCCTTGAAGATGCCGCCCGACATCTTCGACGCCCCCTCGCGGCGCTCGGTGAAGATGATCGACTCCTCGCGGAGCTTCATCCCGAGCCGCCATGCCGAGTATTTCATCTCGATCTGGAAGCCGTAGCCCTTCATCCGCACGGCGTCGAGGTCGATCGTCTCCAACGCCCGGCGCGAATAGCAGACGAACCCGGCCGTGGCGTCGCGCAGCGGCATGCGCGTCACCAGACGCACGTAGACCGAAGCGAAGTAGGACATCAAGAGGCGCGACATGGGCCAGTTGACCACGTTGACGCCCTGGACATAGCGCGAACCGACCACCACGTCGCACCCCTCCGCGGCGGCCGTGCGGCAGAGGCGCACCAGGTCGTCGGGGTTGTGCGAGAAGTCGCAGTCCATCTCGCAGATGTAGTCGTAGCCGCGATCCAGCCCCCAGCGGAAGCCCGTCAGATAGGCCGTGCCCAGCCCCAGCTTGCCGCTGCGCTCCACCAGATGGAGCCGTCCGGGGTGGGCCGTCTGGCGGTCGCGGACGATCGCGGCCGTCCCGTCGGGCGAGCCGTCGTCGATGACCAGCAGGTCGAACGCCTCCTCAAGCGAGAAGACCTTGTCGATCATCGCCGCGATATTCTCCTTTTCGTTGTAGGTCGGAATGATGACCAGCTTGCGCGCCGGTGCCGTCGTTTCGTGTTTCATAACCCAAAGATAACATTTATTTCCCGATTCCGCACCGCGCGGCCGATTTTTTCGCCGGACGAAGCAGGGGCACCGCACGGCAGCAGCGAGCGGAGCGATGTCCGGTCCGGAGTTCAAAAGTACGCTTTTACGGCGGATTATGGCGCGTTGGGAGGAAAAAAGATTAACTTTGCGCCAAAGCACGCACGATGAAGATCGAAATCGAACGGATCACGGCGGCGACGGACGAACTCGCGGAGGCGATCGCCCGGCTGCTGCCCCAGCTCTCGGCCTCGGCCCCGGCGGTCGACGCCGCGCGGCTGCACTCGATCGCGGACACTCCGTCGACGGCGCTCTTCGCCGCACGCGGCGACGGACGGATCGTCGGGATGCTGACGCTGGTGTGGTACGACATCCCCACGGGCCGCAAGGCCTGGATCGAGGACGTGGTGGTCGATCGCGCGGCGCGCGGACACGGTGCGGGACGTGCGCTGGTCGCGGCGGCGCTGGACCATGCCGCACGGATCGGGGCGGCGAAGATCCTGCTCACCTCGCGCGAGGAGCGCCGGGCGGCACGCGCGCTGTACGGAAAAATGGGATTCGAAGCGGCGGAAACCGAGGTTTTCGCCCTCAAAACGGATAGAAAATGAAAAAGTTCGTCAAAGCGGCGGCCATCGCGGTCGCCGTCGTTCTGGTCGCGGCGATGGTCGCCCCGACACTGCTCAGCGGCAAGATCGCCGGGATCGTCCGGCGCGAAGCCAACGCCATGCTGCGCGCCGAGCTCGATTTCGAAAAGCTCGACATCAGCCTGTTGCGCCACTTTCCCAACGCCTCGCTCGAATTGAAGGGGCTGACGCTCGCGGGCGTCGACGCCTTCGCCGGCGACACGATCGTCGCCGCGAAGCGGATCTCGGTGGTGGTGAATCCCTTCTCGCTACTGGGCGACGGCGGGCTGGAGGTAAAGAAAATCCTCCTCAACGCCCCCGCGGTCCACGCCCGCAAGCTCGCCGACGGCTCGGTCAGCTGGGACGTGATGCAGCCCTCGGAGGAGACGCCCGAGGCCGAAGAACCCGAGAGCGAGGGCGGAGGGGCATTCCGTCTCTCGGTGCGCGATTTCCGGATCACCGACGCAGCGATCCGCTACGACGACGACTCGACCCACGTGCACTTCTCGACCTGGCCGCTCTCGCTGCGGCTGCGCGGCGACCTGTCGGCGGCACGGAGCGATCTGCGGCTGGAGACGAAGGCCGCCGACATGCGCTTCTCGTCGGGCGGCATTCCGCTGCTGAGCGGGGCCGAGGCCGCGCTCGACGCCACGATCGGCGCCGACCTGGAGCAGGGCCGCTACACCTTCTCCGACAACCGGTTCCGCCTCAACGCCATCGAGATGGGTCTCGACGGCTGGGTCGAGCTGCGCGACGAAGCGGTGGCGATGGACCTCAAGGCGGGGTGCGACAAAGTGCAGTTCAAGGATCTTCTTTCGCTCGTTCCGGCCTTCTACACGCGCGAGTTCCGCAACCTTTCGGCCTCGGGCGAGCTTTCGATGGCGCTGTGGGCCAAGGGCGAGATGCGGGGCGCCACGCTCCCGGCCTTCGAGGCCAAGGCGACGGTCAAGGACGGCAGCTTCCGCTACGCCTCGCTGCCCAAGGCCGTCACCGACATCCAGATCGCCGCGTCGATCGCCAACCCCGGCGGCACGATGGACGCCACGGTCGTCGACCTCTCGCGTTTCGGGCTGAAGATGGCCGGCAACAGCCTCGCGGCCGCGTTCCACGCCACGTCGCTGGCCAGCGATCCCGCCTTCAGCGCCTCGGTCGACGGGGCGGTGGACCTCTCGGCCGTGAAGGAGGTATACCCGCTGGAGAAGGGCACGGAGCTTGCCGGACGCATCACCGCCGACCTGAAGGCCTCGGGCCGCATGTCGGACATCGACGCCAAGCGCTACGAGCGGGTCAACGCCACCGGCACCTTCGTCGTCGAGGGGGTCTCGCTCGCGGTGCCCCGCCTGCCCGAGGTGCACGTGCGCCGCGCCGCGGCGACGATCACCCCCGCGGCCATGACGCTGGGCGAGTTCGGCATCACGGTGGGCCGCAGCGACCTGACGGCCAACGGCCAGCTGACGGGCTACCTGGGTTACCTGCTGCGCGACGACGCGCTGACCGGACGCCTCTACGTCAAGTCGGAGCTGCTCGACCTCAACGAGATCCTGGGGGCGCTGCCCGCCGGCGAGGCCGCGGCCGACGAGGCGCCCGAAACCGGCGAGGCCCCGACGCAGACCGCCGCCCCGGCGATCCCGCGCAACCTCTCGCTCTCGCTCAACACCGACCTGCACAAGATCCTCTTCCGGAAGATGACGATCACCGGCCTCACGGGCGAGATGCGCCTTTCCGACGGGACGCTGGCGATGCAGCGGCTCGCCATGGGACTTTTCGGAGGCAAGGCGTCGGCTTCGGGCAGCTACTCGACGGCCGCCGATCCGGCCAGCCCGGCGCTGAAGCTGGCGGCCTCGTTCTCGGGCGCCTCGTTCGAGCGCACCTTCGAGGAGCTCGACATGGTGCAGCGGCTCGTGCCGATCTTCGCCAAGACGGGGGGCGACTACGCCCTCTCGCTCGACCTCGCGGCACGGCTCGATGCCGCGATGGCTCCGGTGATGGAGAGCGTCGAGGCCACGGGCGAGATCCGCTCGGCCAACATCCACGTACAGAACATCGAAGCCTTCGACGCGCTGGCCAAGGCGCTGAACAACGACGCGCTGCGCCGGATCGAGGCCCGCGACGTAGCGATCCGCTTCGCCATCCACGACGGCCGCATCGCCACCGAGCCCTTCGACCTGAAGATGGGCAACCTGGCGATGAACCTCTCGGGATCGACGGGGCTCGACCAGACGATCGACTACGTGGCCCGCATCTCGCTGCCCGAAGGCACGGCGGGCGGCGTGGTGAGCAAGATCGGGGTCAACATCGGCGGCACGTTCACCTCGCCCAAGATCACGCTGGGCGTGAAGGAGGCGGCCGAGGAGGCCGTGAAGAACGTCATCGACCAGCAGATCGAGAAACTCACCGGCAGCAAGTCGCTCTCGGAGGAGGTGGAGAAGCAGGCCGCGCGGCTCCGCGAGGAGGCGAAGGCCGCAGGCGAGAAGCTGGTGAAGGCGGCCGAGGAGCAGCGGCAGAAGCTCGTCGACGCCGCCGCCGAGAAGGGCGCCCTGGCCAAGATCGCCGCCCAGAAGGCGGGAGACAAACTGGTCGAGGAGGCCCAGAAGCAGGCCGAGAAGCTTCAGGCCGAAGCCGAGACGCAGATCGGCAAGCTGACGGCGGAAAAGCAGGAGTAAGGCATGCTGGGCATCTTTTCGGCTCTCGTCGGAGGAATCATCGCGGGGCGTCTGCTTGCCGGCAGACGCCTCCGCTTTGCGCCGGCGGTCGTGACGGCGATCGTCTGGGCGCTGCTGTTTCTGCTGGGAATCGAGGCGGGCGGCGATCCCGTCGTCCGCCGGGGCATCGCCACGCTGGGGACCAAGGCCTTCGCGCTCTTCGCCGGATCGACCGCCGGAAGCATCGCCGCGGCCTGGGCGCTCGGGCGCCTGCTGCGGCGTCCGAAACCCGACACCGCCCTCCCGGAGGCGGAAGCGACACCCGCGGCCACCGACCGGAGTTCGTTGCGGGAGGCGCTGCGCGGCAGTGCGACGATCATCGCCTTCTTCGCGGCGGGATGCGCGGCTGGGGCGACGGATCTCCTGCCCGCGGCACTCGCGCAGGGTCATGCGAGCGGCTACGTGCTCCTGGTCCTCATGGCGGCCGTAGGGGTGACGCTGGGCCACGACCGGACCCTCGCGCAGCGGATCCGGCAGCTCAACCCGCGGCTGGCGCTGCTGCCGCTGGCGACGGCCGCAGGAACGCTCGCCGGAGCGGTGCTCGCGGCACCCTGGCTCGACGGCGTGACGACGGCCGACGCGCTGGCCGTCGGCGCGGGCTTCGGCTACTACTCGCTGTCGAGTATCTTCATCGCCGACCTGCGCAGCGTCGAACTGGGAACCGTCGCGCTGCTCTGCAACATCCTGCGCGAGCTCTTCACCCTGCTCTTCGCCCTGCCCGTCGCCCGGCGGTTCGGCCCGCTGGCGGCCATCTCAATCGGCGGCGCCACCTCGTTCGACACGACGCTGCCCGTCATCACCCGCGCCGCGGGACGCCCCTACGTCGTGGTGTCGATCTTCCACGGCTGCGTGCTCGACTTCAGCGTACCGTGGCTGGTGACTCTCTTCTGCGCATTGCCGTAGCGCGTCCGAACGCGGCATCGACGACCGGACGGAACACCGCAGCGCGGCCGAACGGAACAGCCGCGTCCGAATGCGGCATCGCCGGCGGCACGCAGCCCGAAAAAGGGAGGTCGGGGCCCCGCCGGCCGCGGCAATCGCCGAAATAATCGCTACCTTTGCACCGTCATGGCGACCGACAAGGCAAAACTCAAGGAGCAGGTGGCATTGCTGCCCTACTCCCCCGGCGTGTACCAGTTTCTGGACCGCTCGGGGACGATCATCTACGTGGGCAAGGCCAAGAGCCTGCGCAAAAGGGTCTCCTCCTACTTCGTCGAGAGCAAGGAGCACAGCCCCAAGGTGCGGGTGCTGGTGCGCCAGATCGCCGAGATCCGCCACATCGTCGTGGGGAGCGAGACCGACGCCCTGCTGCTCGAAAATTCGCTCATCAAGACCCTCCAGCCCCGCTACAACATCCTGCTCAAGGACGACAAGACCTACCCCTGGATCGTCATCCGGCGCGAGCGCTTCCCGCGCGTGCAGTCGACGCGCCAGCTCGTGCGCGACGGCTCGCGCTACTTCGGTCCCTACGGATCGGTAATGATGCAGCGCAGCGTGCTGGAGTTCGTGCGCGAGGTGGTGCCGCTGCGCACGTGCAAGCTCGACCTCTCGCCCGAGAAGATCGCCCGCGGGCGCTACGGCGTCTGCCTCCAGTACCACATCGGCAACTGCAAGGGCCCCTGCATCGGAGCCCAGAGCGAGGAGGAGTACGCACAGCAGGTCGAACTGGTCGCGTCGGTGCTGCGGGGCGACCTGCGGCCCGTGCGCCGCTACCTCGAAGGCGAGATGACGCGGGCGGCCGAGGCGCTGAAGTTCGAGGCGGCGCAGCGCTACAAGCAGCGGCTCGACGCGCTGGACAACTACGCCAGCCGCTCGGTGATCGTCAGCGCCCGGATCGTCGACGTCGACGTCTTCTCGCTGCTCGCCGACGACGAGGCGGCGTGGTGCAACTTCGTGCGGATCCGCCACGGCTCGGTCGTGGGCGTGGTGACCGTACGGCTCACGGCGGGCGTCGGGTCGACCGACGCCGACATGCTGACGCTGGCGATCCAGCACCTCACCGAGCAGGCCGGCGGCGGCGAGCTGGCGCGCGAGGTGATCGTGCCGTTCATGCCCTCGACGACGCTGCTGTTCCAGGGGGTGACCTTCACCGTTCCGAAGCGGGGCGAGAAGCTCGAACTGCTCGAATTTTCGCAGAAGAGCGCCCGCATCTACCGCGCCGAGCAGCTCAAGAACCTCGAAATCAAGAATCCCGAGCGCCACGCCGAACGGCTGCTGGCGGCCCTGCAGAAGGAGCTGCGGCTCGACCGGCCGCCGCGCCATATCGAGTGCTTCGACAACTCGAACCTCCAGGGCGCCGACCCCGTGGCATCGTGCGTCGTCTTCCGCGACGGACGCCCCTCGCGCAAAGAGTACCGCCATTTCAACGTCAAGACCGTGGAGGGGCCCGACGACTACGCCTCGATGCGCGAGGTGGTCTACCGCCGTTACAGCCGCCTCCAGGCCGAGGGCGCCGAGCTGCCCGACCTGGTGATCGCCGACGGCGGCAAGGGGCAGATGGGCGTGATCCACGAGGTGCTGCAACACCTCGGGCTCGACATCCCCCTCGCCGGACTGGCCAAGGACGACCGCCACCGCACGGCCGAGCTGCTGTGCGGCTACCCGCCCCTGCTGGTGGGCGTGCGGCCCACCTCGCCCCTCTTCCACTTCCTCTCGCACATCCAGGAGGAGGTGCACCGCTTCGCCATCTCCTTCCACCGGCAGAAACGGAGCAAGGCATTCATCCACAGCGAGCTGGAGCAGATCGAGGGCATCGGTGACAAGACGATCGCTACGCTGCTGCAACACTTCCGCACGGTCGCCAAGGTCCGCACGGCCCCCTACGAGGAGCTCGCCGGGCTCGTGGGGCCCGCCAAGGCACGACGCATCCGCGCCTTCTTCGAGGGCAGTGAGTAGACACCGGCGCCCGTGCAACCGACATCCTAACGGAGGCTACATGCTAACACCCACACACGACAAAACACGACAACGTCCCGGATCGCGCCGAAAGCCCCTCCAAAGGAGGGGGTTCGGGGGAGGGTCAGATTCGACCATGCGGCCAGAGGCCGCAGTTTCTTGACCGCCGAGAGCCGAAATAGCATCCGAATCCCCGTTCGGTGCAAAATTGTACGTGTTCACCACCTGTTTTTCAAATTAAATGTTTATCTTTGCACACCCGATTCCTCGGAATCGCTTGCCCGGATGGCGGAATCGGTAGACGCGTTGGTCTCAAACACCAATGACAGCAATGTCGTGCCGGTTCGACCCCGGCTCCGGGTACAGAAAAAAATTCGCTACGACGTAGCGAATTTTTTTATTTGAAAGGCACCCTTACGACCGCAGCGCCGATTCGAGAACCGACGCCGGATCGGCCGGCGACAGCGCCTCTTCCCCGAACGGAGAGCGGGAGCGCTCCGGAGCGGAAGGGCGCCGGCGCGTCTGCGACGACGCCACGCGGTCGAGCGCGGCACGGGTCGCCCGGCGGCCCGCCTCGATGATCTCGGCGGCACGGTAGAACTCGAAGGTGCCGTAGCTGTCCGTAGGCAGTTCGACGAGCAGGTCGGGACGGTGCAACTCGCACATGAGCCGCGTGATGCGCTGCTGCATGATCTCCGAGGCGGAGTGGAGCATCTGATAGTGGTTGAACGATTCGCAGGCGCGCCGCGCGGGCTCGTCGCCGTAGCGGGCGCTCACATCGACCCCCACCAGGCAGTCGCCCTCCGTGCGGCGCACGCGGTCGAGCGGCATGGGGTTGACGGCCGCCCCGTCGACCAGGATCATCCCGTCGCGCCGCACGGGGCGGAAAACCGACGGAATGGAAATCGAGGCGCGGATCGCCTCGTAGAGGCTCCCGCTGTCGAGAACCACCTCGTCGCCCGTGACCACGTCGGCGGCCACGGCCGCAAAGGGCAGCGGCAGCCGCTCGATGGGCCGATCGGGAACCAACCCGCGGAGTGCGTCCATCACGCGGTCGCCCTTGACCAGCCCCTCGGCGCTCCACACCAGATCCACCAGTTCGAAGACCCGGCGGGAGTCGAGGCCGCACAGCCACTCCTTGAAGAGGGCCAGATGGCCCGAAGCGAACATCCCGCCCACGAGCGCCCCCATCGAGGTGCCCGCGACGGCCGTGATCTCATAGCCCGCGGCGTAAAGCTCCTCGATGGCCCCGATGTGGGCGATGCCGCGCGCTCCGCCCCCGGCCAGCACCAGTGCGGCCTTGCATTTTTCCATAGTTGCGTTTTTCTCCGCCACCGGGCACGGATCGTGCCAAAGTCGCCCTGGGGCGGGGCTGTCGCAGCACCTGCCGGCGACACCTCAACCGGCGACCACGGCATCCATCGCCACGTCGTGGGGCTCCGTGGGCAGCCCGTCGCAGAGCTGGTGGGCGTAGCACACCCCCACCTTCGTCGCCCGCAGGGCCGGCTGGGACAGGTAGCGGTCGTAGTAACCCCTTCCCCGCCCCATGCGCGCCCCGTCCGCCGTGAAGGCGACTCCGGGGACCACCACGAGGTCGATTTCCTGCGGGAGACACTCCTCGGCCGCGGGGCCGGGCTCGGCGATGCCGAAGGCTCCGGGCCGCATCGCGGCGGGATCGTAGCGGAAAAAGCGCATCGTATCGCCCTCGACGCGCGGCACGACCAGCCGCCGGTCCTCCGACCAGCGCCCGAGCGCCGCGGCCGTGTCGGGTTCGTCGGGCAGCGCGGCGTAGAGCGCCACGGTGCGGGCCGAGGCGAAGGCGTCGAGCGCCTCCACGCGGCGCAGGATGCGCTCGGAGGCGGCGGCCCGTTCGGCGGCCGTGAGGGCCAAATTACGTTGTTTCATCGCTTTGCGCAGCGCTTTTTTCTCCATAAATCGGAATCGGGAGCCGAAAATCGGACCGTTTTAGTTGTTATTACGCAAACAATACTTATCTTTGTGTCGCGGAACGCAAACACAAATCTTTAACAAAAATACGTAAAATTCAAACATTATGAGCTGTTTTCTGACCAATTCCTCGCTGGGCAAGAAGTTGGTGATGAGCCTCACGGGGTGCTTCCTCGTGCTGTTCATTCTCTTCCACATGTCCATGAACCTCGCGGCACTCGTCTCGGCCGACGCCTACAACATGATCTGCGCCTTCCTGGGTGCCAACTGGTATGCGCTGGTGGGTACGCTGGTGCTGGCCGGCGGCGTACTGCTCCACTTCGCCTACGCGCTGTGGCTGACCTACAACAACTACCAGGCCCGCGGCAAGCAGCGCTACGCCGTGACGGTGCAGGAGAAGGGTGTCGACTGGGCGTCGAAGAACATGCTCGTGCTGGGCTGGATCATCATCGCCGGCATCGCCCTGCACCTGTGCAACTTCTGGGCCAAGATGCAGCTCGTGGAGCTCATGGGCGAGCACACCAACTCGCTGGGTCTGAGCCCTGCCGACGGTGCCTCGCTGATCGCCTACACCTTCTCGAAGTGGTACTACGTGGTGCTCTACCTGCTGTGGCTCGTGGCGCTGTGGTTCCACCTCACGCACGGCGTATGGTCGATGTTCCAGACCGTGGGCTGGGCCAACGACACGTGGTATCCCCGCCTGAAGTGCCTGGCCAACATCGTGGCTACGCTCCTCTTCCTCGGTTTCGCCGCCGTGGTCGTGGTCTTCTTCATCAAGAGCGCCTGCCCCTGCTGCTGCGGCGCCTGCTAATCCGTTCCCCGAACCGTAGAACAATAAACACACAAACGATATGGCTTTCAAATTAGACGCTAAAATTCCCGCCGGTGCGCTCGCAGACAAATGGAGCAACCACAAGGCAGCCATCAAGGTCGTGAGCCCCGCCAACAAGCGCAAGCTCGACATCATCATCGTCGGAACGGGTCTGGGCGGTGCCTCCGCAGCCGCTTCGCTCGGCGAGCTGGGATATAATGTCAAGGTATTCTGCATCCAGGATTCGCCCCGCCGCGCCCACTCGATCGCCGCGCAGGGCGGTATCAACGCAGCGAAGAACTACCAGAACGACAACGACTCGGTATACCGTCTCTTCTACGATACGATCAAGGGCGGCGACTACCGCGCCCGCGAGGCCAACGTCTACCGTCTGGCCGAGGTCTCGAACCTCATTATCGACCAGTGCGTCGCCCAGGGCGTGCCCTTCGCCCGCGAGTACGGCGGTCTGCTGGCCAACCGTTCGTTCGGCGGCGCGCAGGTATCGCGCACGTTCTATGCCCGCGGCCAGACCGGCCAGCAGCTGCTGCTGGGCGCCTACGCCGCGCTCAACAAGGAGATCGCCGCCGGCTCGGTGAAGAGCTACCCGCGCCACGAGATGCTCGACATCGTCATCGAGGACGGCGAGGCCAAGGGCATCATCGCCCGCAACCTCGTCACGGGCGAGATCGAGCGCCACGGCGCCCACGCCGTCGTGATCGCCACGGGCGGCTACGGCAACGTCTTCTTCCTGTCGACCAACGCCATGGCGTCGAACGGCTCGGCCGCCTTCCAGTGCTACCGCAAGGGCGCCGGCTTCGCCAACCCCTGCTTCACGCAGATCCACCCCACCTGCATCCCCGTGCACGGCGACCAGCAGTCGAAGCTGACCCTCATGTCGGAGTCGCTGCGCAACGACGGCCGTATCTGGGTGCCGAAGAAGATCGAGGACGTCAAGGCGATCCGTTCGGGCGCCAAGAAGCCGTCGGACATCGCCGAGGAGGACCGCGACTACTATCTGGAGCGCCGCTATCCGGCCTTCGGTAACCTCGTGCCGCGCGACGTGGCCTCGCGTGCCGCCAAGGAGCGCTGCGACGCAGGCTTCGGCGTCAACGAGACCGGCCTGGCCGTCTTCCTCGACTTCAAGACCGCCATCGAGCGTCTGGGCAAGGAGATCATCAAGCAGCGCTACGGCAACCTCTTCGACATGTACGAGGAGATCACCGACGTGAGCCCCTACGAGCAGCCGATGCAGATCTTCCCCGCCGTGCACTACACGATGGGCGGTATCTGGGTCGACTACAACCTGATGACCACCATCCCGGGTCTCTACGCCATCGGCGAGGCCAACTTCTCGGATCACGGAGCCAACCGTCTGGGCGCATCGGCCCTGATGCAGGGTCTGGCCGACGGCTACTTCGTGCTGCCCTACACCATCGGCGACTACCTCTCGAAGAAGATCCAGGCCCCGAAGGTGAAGACCGACACCAAGGCCTTCGACGAGGCCGAGAAGAGCGTCAAGGAGCGCATCGCGAAGCTGCTGTCGATCAACGGCAAGCAGTCGGTCGACGACATCCACAAGAAGCTCGGCCACATCATGTGGGAGAACGTCGGCATGGCCCGCACCAAGGAGTCGCTCGAACGTGCGATCACCGAGATCCAGGCCCTGCGCAAGGAGTTCTGGAAGGACGTGAAGGTCGTGGGCAAGGCCGACGACTTCAACGTCGAGCTGGAGAAGGCCCTGCGCCTGGCCGACTTCCTGGAGCTGGGCGAGCTGATGGCACGCGACGCGCTCAACCGCGAGGAGTCGTGCGGCGGTCACTTCCGCTCGGAGCACCAGACCGAGGAGGGCGAGGCGCTGCGTCACGACGACAAGTTCGCCTACGCCGCCGTATGGGAGTACAAGGGCATGGACCAGGCTCCGGAGATGACCCAGGAGGCGCTCGACTACGAGTTCACCCACCGCGCACAGCGCAACTACAAGGACTAACCCCTTTTTGACGTATCACCTTTAATCAACGATTCGAAACCATGAATTTCACATTGAAGATATGGCGTCAGAAAGACGCTAAATCCCAGGGCGCATTCGAGACCTACAAGGTCGAGAACATTTCGGCCGACACCTCGTTCCTCGAGATGCTCGACATCCTCAACAACGACCTCGTACACCAGGGCAAGGAGCCCGTGGCCTTCGACCACGACTGCCGCGAGGGTATCTGCGGCATGTGCTCGCTGCACATCGACGGCCGCGCCCACGGTCCCGGCGACGGCGCCACCACCTGCCAGATCTACATGCGCAAGTTCAAGGACGGCGCGACGATCACCATCGAGCCGTGGCGCTCGGCGGCCTTCCCCGTCATCAAGGACCTGGTGGTCAACCGCGGTGCCTACGACCAGATTCTCCAGGCCGGCGGCTTCGTCTCGGTACGCACCAACTCGGTGCCCGACGGCAACGCCATTCCCATCGCCAAGGCCGATGCCGACGAGTCGATGGACGCCGCTGCCTGCGTAGGCTGCGGAGCCTGCGCCGCGACGTGCAAGAACGGCTCGGCGATGCTCTTCGTCGCAGCCCGCGTATCGTCGCTCGCCAAGCTGCCCCAGGGCCGCGTGGAGGGCGCACGCCGCGCCAAGGCGATGGTCGCCAAGATGGACGAGCTGGGATTCGGCAACTGCACCAACACGGGTGCCTGCCAGGCCGAGTGCCCCAAGCAGATCTCCATCGCGCATATCGCCCGCCTGAACCGCGAGTTCCTCTCGGCGAAGCTGGATGACTAACCCGGGGCGGAAACGCTTTCGACAAGGGCAGGGAATGAATCCCTGCCCTTTTTCTTGGCGGGCGATATGCGCGCCGCGCAAAGAGTCGACAATCCACCAGCCCCTTTGAAAAGGGGCGGTGCCCGCCTGAACCGCGAGTTCCTCTCGGCGAAGCTGGATGACTAATCCTGGGCGGAAACGCTTTCAACGAGGGCAGGGAATGGATCCCTGCCCTTTTTCTTGGCGGGCGAAGCAAACGAACTCCGGGCAAACTGCGGCTTCTTCAAAAGCCGCGCGGGCCGCAGCCTCGCCCCGGCGAAGGCCCGCAACTCACTGTCGTTCGTGCCGCCCTTCGCAGGCTGCGTCCCGATTACGAGTCCGTGCTGAAAACAGGCGCCCTTCGGTAGAGACTGAAGAGCGACAGAGAGCAGCTCCCGGCGGAGGTTCCCTCTTCCCGCATCCGCCCGAAAAGCCTCCGCAGGCTACGGACCGTAAACCGCTTTTATCCGCGCCCCGGCCCGCAACGGCAGCGCCCGACCCAAAAGAAATCGGGCATAAAGTTGTATATGGCTGGCGTATGAATTACCTTTGCACGTATGATCGACAGGGAAACGGTAGACCGCATCTACGCCGCCGCCAACATCGTGGATATCATCGGCGACTTCGTCACGCTCCGGCGCAAGGGCGTGAACTACACCGCGTGCTGTCCGTTCCACAACGAGAAGACCCCGTCGTTCATCGTCTCCCCGGCCAAGGGGGTCTACAAGTGCTTCGGCTGCGGCAAGGGCGGCAATGCCGTCACCTTCCTCATGGAGCACGAGAACATGACCTACCCCGAGGCGTTGAAGACCGTGGCCAAACGCTACGGCATCGAGGTCAAGGAGCGGGAGCTGACCCCCGAGGAGGAGCGGCGCAACGACGACCGCGAATCGATGTTCGCCCTCAACGGCTGGGCCGCCGGCTACTTCGCCGACTACCTCCAGAAGCAGCCCGAAGGAATGAGCGTCGGGATGTCCTATTTCCGCCAGACGCGCGGAATGACCGACGCCACGATCCGCAAGTTCGGTCTCGGCTTCTGTCCCGCCAAGGGAGACCGGATGTCGAAAGATGCGCTGGAGGCCGGATACAAGCGCGAATTCCTGCTCGCGACGGGCCTCTCGCTCCAGCGCGAAAGCGACGGCTCGCTCTACGACCGCTTCCGCGACCGGGTGATCTTCCCCGTGCACAACATCTCGGGCCGCATCGTCGCCTTCGGCGGCCGCACGCTGCGCACCGACAAGCAGGTCGCTAAATACCAGAACTCGCCCGAGAGCGAGATCTACAGCAAGAAACGCGAGCTCTACGGCCTCTACTTCGCCAAGAAGGCGATCCAGCAGCACGAGTACGCCATCCTGGTCGAGGGCTACACCGACGTGATCTCGATGCACCAGGCCGGCGTGGAGAACGTCGTCTCGTCGTCGGGCACGTCGCTCACCACCGACCAGATCCGCCTGCTGAGCCGCTTCACCAAGAACATTACGGTGATCTACGACGGCGACTCGGCGGGCATCCACGCCTCGCTGCGCGGCATCGACATGATCCTCAAGGAGGGGATGAACGTCCGCGTGGTGCTGCTGCCCGAGCCCGAGGACCCCGACTCGTTCGCCCGCAGCCACACGGCGGCCGAGGTACAGGAGTATATCCGCTCCAACGAGCAGGATTTCCTGGCCTTCAAGGCCCGGCTGCTGCTGAAGGACGCCGAGGGCGACCCGATCCGCAAGGCCGCCCTGATCGGCGACATGGTGCAGTCCATCGCCCAGATCCCCGATCCGATCCAGCGGTCGGTCTACATCAAGGAGTGCGGGCGGATCATGGACATCGACGAACGCATCCTCATCTCGGAGGTGGCCCGCAAGCGCCTCGCCTCGACGGGCGACCGCGAGACCGACGAGTTCCTGCGCCGCCAGACGGCACGCCAGCGCGCCGAAGCGCCGCAGCCGGCCCCGGCGGCACAGCCCTCCGTGGAGTTCGTCAGCCAGATCGAGGCGGGAAGCAGCATCGAGGCGCTCGAACGCGAGCTGGTGAAGTACCTCCTCAAGTACGGCCACGCCGGGTTCGAGTTCAAGGAGGGACGCACGATGGTCGCCTGCAACGTCGCCGAGGTGATCTTCGCCGAGCTCGACGCCGACTCGCTCACGTTCCGCAACCCGCTCTACAACCAGATTCTCGACACCTACCGCACGCAGTGGCGCCAGTTGGGAACGGGCGTCGAGGTGCCGGCCCACCACTTTCTCAACCACCCCGACCCCGAGGTGTGCAACCTCTCGGTCGACATCCTCACCTCGGACGACAACTACGTCCCCAGCCAGTTGTGGCAACGCAAGGAGATCCACGTGGAGAGCGACGCCGAGATGCTGGCCGTGGGGGTTCCCAAGGCGGTGACGCTCTACCGGTCGAAGATCATCGAAGGACTGATCAAGGAGTTGCAGGCCAAACTCACCGGAGAGCTGACCGAAGAGGACGAGGCGGCGCTGGTCCAGCGTCTGGCGGCGTTGAACCAGGCGAAGGTCACCATCGCACGAAAGTTGCAGCGGCTGATCCTGTAGAAAAAAGAGGGGCGGGGTCCAGACGCACCGGGCGTCTGCGGCAGCAAACGGAATGAAACAGAAAGATGAGTGAAACACTTTCCCCGCCCCGTGTTTCGCACAAGAGCAATTAACGTACCGCAACGATGAGCGAACAGAAAAAGATAAACATCCGCAACAAGCGCGCGACATTCGACTACGAGATCCTCGAGGAGTGGGTGGCGGGCGTAGTGCTGGTCGGCACCGAGATCAAGTCGATCCGCGCCGGCAAGGCGTCGATGACCGACTCCTACTGCTACTTCGATAAGGGCGAGCTGTGGATCCGCGGGGTCAACATCGCCGAGTATGCCTGGGGCACGTGCAACAACCACACGCCGCGCCGCGACCGCAAGCTGCTGCTCACCGCACGCGAGATCGAGAAACTCCAGCGCGCCTCGCAGGACCGGGGGCTGACCGTCGTCGGGCTGCGCCTCTTCCTCAACGAGCGCGGGCTGGCCAAGATCGTCGTCGGCCTGGCACGCGGCCGCAAGGCCTACGACAAGCGCGAGCACCTGAAGGAGAACGACGCCAAGCGCGAGATGGACAAGGCGATGAAACGCTACAAATGATCCGGGCGCTCTTTTTCGACATCGACGGCACGCTGGTGAGCTTCCGCACCCACACGGTGCCCGCCTCCACGCGCGAGGCGCTGCTCCGCGCCCACAAGCGCGGCATCCGGCTTTTCATCGCCACGGGCCGCACGGCGACCAACCTCGCCCCCGTCGCCGATCTGCCCTTCGACGGCATCGTCGCGCTCAACGGCGCGAGCTGCCACACGCCCGACGGCACGCCGATCGACCGACTCCTCATCCCGCCCGCAGCCTTCGAGCGGGCGATGCGGCTCGCCGAGGAGCTGGATTTCCCGGTGATGCTCGAACTCGACCAGGGGGAGTTCATCGAGCGGGAATCGCCCCGCGTCGAGGAGCTCTTCCGGCTCGTCGACCTGCCCCGTCCGCAGATCGCCGACCTCCGGGCGCGCTTCGCCCAGGGAGATTGCTGCCAGCTGTGCATGTTCTTCGACCGCGAGACCGAACGGCGCGCAATGGCCGAGCTTCCCGAGCTGGTGGCCACACGCTGGCACCCGGCATTCGCCGACGTCAACGTGCGCGGCGCGGACAAGGCGCGCGGCATGACCTTCTTCGCCCGGCGCTTCGGCTTCGATCCGGCCGAGACGATGGCCTTCGGCGACGGAGGCAACGACGTGGCGATGCTCCGCGCGGCGGGTATCGGCGTGGCGATGGGCAACGCCTGCCGCGAGGCGCTCGACGCGGCCGACCACGTGGCCCCGTCGGTCGACGACGACGGCATCCTGCACGCGCTCGAACACTTCGGGGTCATCTGACCCGCAAAAACGGAAAACCGAAAAACAACGATAAGACATGTCTTTGATTTTGTGCATAGAGACCGGCACCGACATCTGCTCGGTGGGTATTGCGAAAGACGGCGAGCTGCTCTCGCTGCGCGAGAGCGACGAGGGGCGCGACCATGCGCGCAAGGTGGGCGTATTCGTCGACGAACTGCTGCGCGAGACGGGCATCGCACCCGACGAGTTGGACGCCGTGGCCGTGGGCAAGGGCCCCGGATCCTACACGGGGCTGCGCATCGGCGTATCGTTCGCCAAGGGGCTCTGCTACGGATTGCAGAAACCGCTGGTGGCCGTCGGTTCGCTCGACGCACTGGCCGAAGTGGCCCGCGAGGACTACGAGGCGGGGATCGTCCAGGTCGAGCGCTGGGACGAAGCCACGCTCTGCCCGATGGTCGACGCCCGCCGCATGGAGGTCTACGCCCAGCTCTTCGACACGCAGGGGCAGGCACTCGGCGAGGTGACGGCCGAGGTCATCGACGCCGGGAGCTTCGCCGAACAGCGCCGGTCGGGCCGCCCCTTCGTCATCTTCGGCAACGGCGCCCGCAAGTGCGTCGAGCTATTGCCCGAAGCGACCTTCATCGAGGTGACCCCCTCGGCCCGCGGTCTGGCACGGCTGGCCGACGAGGCGCTCGCAGCGGGCCGCACGGAAGATGTCGCCTATTTCGAACCCTTCTACCTCAAGGATTTCGTCGTCACGACGTCGAAGAAGAAGCTCCTCGGATGACGCGTCAGGAATTGATCGCGCTGCTTTCCGACCGCTTCGCCGAGGGTTTCGCCGAGGCGACGGCCGCACGCATCGGCTCCGACGAAGCGGCTTTCGCCCTGCTCTACGACCTGGCGACGAGGCCCGATGCATCGCTGCGCGCCGCCGCACGGCATACGCTGACGTGGCGGGCCGCCTACACGGTCGAGACGCTCTATTTCGCCTCGCCCGCGCGCCTGGCCCCCTTCGCCGAACGGTTCTGTCGCATCGATTTCGAGGCCTGCGCCGACCCGGGTGCCCGGCGCCATTTCGGCAAGATCATGGCCCACCTGCTCGCACACCACGACCCCGGGGCGGAGACGCTGGAACGCGTGGCCGAGAGCGCCGCGGCATGGGTCGTCGACCCGAAAAGCCGGCCGGCCGTCAGGATCTGGGCGATGGAGGTCGTGAAACAGTGCCGCGGCCGCGTGGCATGGGTCGACACGGCGTGGGAGGATCTGGTGGCGACGCTCTCCCGCGACGGCCGCCCCTCGATCGCCGCACGTATGCGCGGCAGCTGGCGGCAGGCGCCCCGGATCACGCACGGAAGGTGAAGTACTTGGCAGCGAGGAAGCTGTAGAGGGTGGTCACCCCCGTCGCGAGCATCTGCGACGGAGTGGCCCAGAAGCCGCACGCATCGACGAACAATTTCAGACAGAGATAATTGACCGCGACCGACCCCACCACCGAGAGGCCGTAGCGCACGAGTTGCGCACCCGACGGAAGCGCCGAGGCGCGGAAGGCCACGTGGCGGTTGAGCCAGAAGCCCACCAGGAAGGTGAAGGGGAAACAGAGCAGCATCGCCGCGACATGGGCCGAGACGAGCGTCACCGACAGGTCGACAGGCTGCTGCCGCAGCAGAAAGTTGTAGATCGCATAGTAGAGCACCCACCCCAGGAGAACATTCGCACCGCCGCACGCGGCATAGCGGAACACCTCACGCGGCACGAAGGTCGCGACGGGGCGCACGTAGAAAAGATCGATCGCTCGGGTGATCTCGTCGGCAAGTCGGCGCATCAACGGGCGGCGTAGGTCCACATGCCGGGGAAGTTGTCGGCATGGGCGCGGATAAACTGCGTGCAAGACTCGGCATCGGGCGCATCGAAGGGCGAGACGAGGAACTTCTCACCGAAACGATAGACCCCGGGACGCAACGACGGATCCGTCGCGCGAGCCTGACGAACAGCCCGGAAGACGTTGTCCTCCGAGCTGAAAACCCCCAGCACGACGTAACGCCGCCCCGAAGCGAACGCACGCACGGCATCGTCGCCGGTCGACGCGGCATCGCGGCCGTCAGCCGTCGCAGCCGCCGAAACGGATACGGAAGCGGAAGCAGCCGAAGCGGAACCCGGATCGGCCGGTGCGGACTGCGCCGCAGCGTTCGTCTCCGCGGCGTTCGCAAGCACCTCCGGTGCGGCAGGCGCAGCCACCGAGTCGGCCGGCAGCCCGCCGGGCGTCGGATCGGTCGCCGCGACGACGGACGCGACACGCTCGACGCCCTCCATCGAGCGGCGCCCCTCGGTCTGCCACCAATAGCCGACAAAACCCGCCACGAAGAGGATGGCGGCGACACCCAGCCACAGCACGAAATCGAACCCGCGGCGGGCCCGGCGCAACCGCACCGGCTTATGCCCCTGCGGGTTGAGCTGCGCATCGAACGCCGCATCGAGCACGAAGGTCTTGTGGCGCAACTCCCCCACCCCCTCGATCGTCAGGCGGTTTTCGCCGCTCACGCGGAGGAGCCACGTGCGGTAGATCTCCTGCGACTTGTCGGCGTCGACCCGCGCGGCGCGGGCGATCTCGTCGACGAGCGACACGCCCCGCTCCTCCGAGCGGTAGGCCACCGCTCGGCACGGAGGCACGATACTGTTCTTCGCCGCGCGGCGCGCGGCATGACGCTCCACATAGAGCGATCCCACGCCGGGCAGCGTCACCTCGCCCGTACCCGCGAGCAGGTTCCCCACCAGGCGGTTGACCGCATCGACCATTCGACTGTTGCTCATCGCTCGTCCGTTTTGGGTGCCCGGGCGCGGAGAATCATCCACACCCCCAGCACAATGAAGGGAATACTCAACCACTGGCCCATATCGAGGGCCCAGCCCTGCTCGAAAGCCTCCTGCTCGGTCTTGATGAACTCGATGACAAAGCGCGTGAGGAACACCCCGATCAGACCGACGCCGAAGAGCAGGCCCGGACGCCGGCGCGCCAGGTCGCGGCGGTAGTAGAGCACGCACAACACGGCGAAGGTGGCCAGGTAGCACAGCGCCTCGTAGATCTGCGTGGGATGGACGGCCGCCGGAGCGAACTCATGGACCCACTTGGCCGAGCGCACGAACTGGAAGCCCCAGGGCAGCTCCGTCGCCGTGCCGAAGATCTCCGAGTTGAAGAGGTTGCCCAGACGCACCAGCGCACCGCCGATCCCCACGGGGATCATGATGCGGTCCAACGACCAGAGATAGGGCAGCCGGTTCTTGCGCGAGAAGAGCCACAGGCCGATCAGGAGCCCCAGGGCGGCGCCGTGGCTCGCCAGGCCGCCGTCGCGGATCCCCGTGAGGATCGTCCACGGCTCGCGCAGGTACCCCATGGGATCGTAGAAGAGGCAGTGCCCCAGCCGGGCGCCGATGAAGGTGGCCAGCGTACCGTAGAGGAAGATCGAGTCGGAGACCTCGGCGGGCAACCCCTCGCGACGGCAGAAGCCGTCGAAAAACTTCATGCCGATGAGGATCGCCAGCGCCCACATGACGCCGTAGTAGCGGATGTCGAGCGAGCCGATGTCGACCAATACGGGATCGAAGTCCCAGACGACGAAAAGAAAAGAGAACATGTGCTATTCCTGTATTACTTGCGGCGAGGTCCGGGCCGTCGGCCCGATCGCGCCAACTACTTGATCTGTTGCAGATCGACCTTCTTCAGCGTGAAGGAGAAGGTGCTGCCTACGCCCGGTTCG
Organism: uncultured Alistipes sp.; assembly: GCA_947364365.1. Classification (GTDB taxonomy): domain Bacteria; phylum Bacteroidota; class Bacteroidia; order Bacteroidales; family Rikenellaceae; genus Alistipes. The sequence continues at coordinate 88,501 of CANASP010000001.1, read as the reverse complement.
CTGCGCACGGTGATCCGCTCGCCGTGGGCCTCGACGATGTGTTTGACGATCGCCAGGCCGAGCCCCGTGCCGCCCTGCTCGCGCGAGCGCCCCTTGTCGGTGCGGTAGAAACGCTCGAAGATGCGCGGCAGGTCCTCCTTGCCGATGCCCTGGCCGTTGTCCTCGACCTCCACGAGGATGCGGTCGAGCATGTCGCGGAAACGGATGCGCGTCATGCCGCCCTCGCGGCCGTAGCGGATCGAGTTGATGACCAGATTGACGAATACCTGGCCGATGTAGTGCTTGTCGGCCAGCACCCAGAAGGGCGACGGCAGGTTCTCTGCCCCCTTGACCGAAAGGACGATGCTCTTCTTGTCGGCCTCGATCTCGGCCTGCTCGGCGATCTCCTTCGCGAGCGCCACGATGTCGAAACGCTCCATGTCGAGCTGGTTCATGTTGCTCTCGAGTTTCGAGATCGTATCGAGGTCGTTGACGATGTTTATCAGCCGGTCGATGCTCTTCTCGGCCCGTTCGAGGTACTTGCGGTTGATCAGTTCGTCCTCCAGACCGCCGTCGAGCAGCGTCGAGATGTAGCCCTGGATGTTGAAGATCGGGGTCTTCAGCTCGTGGGCCACGTTGCCCAGATACTGCTTGCGGAAGTGCTCGGCCTCCTTCAGGCGGGCGATCTCGCGGTCATTGGTGTCGGCCCAGGCCGTGAGCTCCTCGCCGATGTTCTCCACGCGCTTGTCGCGCAGCTCGGAGAGCACCTCCTTGGTATGGACGTCGCGCGAGAGGACGATCGAGTAGATCGGCTTGAGCTTGTAGGCCACGTACTTGCGGATGATGAAGAGCGCCACGCCCGACACCACGCCGAAGGTCGAGACGACCACCGTCGCGACGACGCTCCATCGCAGCTCGACGCCGCGGGCCCGGAGCGTGAAGAGAATGGCCGCGACGATCGCCGTCGACAGCAGCGCGATGAGGAGCGACGCTCCCTCCTTGGTCTTGATGCGTATCATGGCTACTTGGTGTATTGCTGCATGAGACGGGCGATGTACTTGCCCACGATATCGAATTCGAGGTTGACCACGGTGCCGACGTCGATCCGGCAGAAGTTGGTGTGCTCGTAGGTGTAGGGGATGATCGCCACGCGGAACGACCGCTCGGTGGGATCGCACACCGTCAGGCTCACGCCGTTGACCGCCACCGAACCCTTCTCGACGGTACACAGACCGCCGCCGCGGGGTTCGTACTCGAAGGTGAAGTACCAGCTGCCGCCGGCCTCCTCGCGGGCCGTGCAGCGGGCCGTCTGGTCGACGTGGCCCTGCACGATGTGGCCGTCGAGCAGCGCATCGGGCTTCATCGACCGTTCGAGGTTGACCAGATCGCCCTCGCGGAGCAGACCGAGGTTGCTGCGGTCGAGCGTCTCCTTCATCGCCGTCACCGTATAGGTATCGCCCGCGATGTCCACGACCGTCAAACATACGCCGTTATGCGCTATACTCTGGTCGATTTTCAACTCCGGCGCAAAATCGGCCCGCAGGGTGAAATCCTTGTTCTGGCGGTCCTCCCGGACGGAGACGACCTCGCCCATACGCTCCACGATACCTGAAAACATCTGTCGCTAACTGTTAATGATCAATATTCCCTTTACTTTGTACAAGGCCTCTATCTCACTCAGGGGCAGCACGATATCGTCGAAACGACGACGGTCGCCCGCCACCAGGCGGAGGCATCCCTCCTGCTCGGCCGTGCGTACTATTCGCAAAGTTACAATTTTTTGTGTGATAATCACATATTCCTTCCCGGGAATTATCGATTCGGGGTCGGCCGATTGCAGCAGGACGACCGATCCGGCCGGAATCCTGTCGCCCATCGCATGCCCCTCGTAACGCATCGCCAGGTCGCAGTCGCCCGCAGGCTGCGCCATGAGCGAGACGGTGCTCTCCAGCTCGCCGAGCCGGGCGATCGACTGTTCGACGTCGACGTTGTAGAAGGGGATCTGCGCACCGCGCAGCCGGCTGTCGCTGAACATCTGGCCCTCGCCGGTGAGCAGCCACAATTTGTCGATCTGGGGGAATTTGGTCACGATGCGGTCGGCCACGTCGAGCGAAATGCCGTTGTTGCCGCGTTTGATCTGATAGAGGTTTTCGCCGCGAGCCAGGCCGATATACCGGGCGAAATAGTTGGTCGACATGTTCGCCCACTTGATCACCGCCTCGACCCGCTGCCAATGGTTCTGCTTTTCGCGCATTTTTTTTGGATCAATTAAAAAAATTTTGCATCTTTGCACTCCCGGTCCCGTAGTTCAATGGATAGAATTTAAGATTCCGGTTCTTACGATATGGGTTCGAATCCCGTCGGGATCACTGCGACACAAGTGCGGCTCGAAGCTGCGCTTGTGTTTTTTTGTACCCATCCACCGCCTCTTTGCCATCATCGTGCCGAACTCGGAAGCGCCATATCGGGAGTAAAGATAACAACAAAATTCGTTCCCTCAAACAAAAATACGCCATTCGGTCTGCAAAATATTGCAATCGGACGTACAATATTACCATGCAACCGCACGGCCGCGGCCACGGAAAAGGCCCGGCGCAACGCCGGGCCCGCACGCTTCCGAACTGACTTTCAGAATGAAAAACGCACGCCGAGACGCACCGTGAAACTCAACGGATGATCCGTACGCGACGTCTCCAGCCACGTATCGTTGAGATACCACGCCGCCTCGGGCTCGGCATAGAGCGCCACCACGCCGCCCAGGCCGCACTGCACGCCCGCCGCAGCCGACAGCGACCACTGCACACCGGGCTCGTCGATCCGGCGCCCGTCCAACCGTGCGGCGACGCACTTCTCGACCTGGCCGCCCGCACCTATATATAAAGAAAAGCGCCCGCGTTGGAGATACTGCCAGTCGAGCCGCACGGGAATGCCGACGAAATGGAGCCGCTGGTCGACCCAGCCACCGCTCCCCTCCAGCCGCGCATCGGAACGCAGCAGCGTATAGTTCGCCCCGGTCGCCAACGACAGACCGTGCGAAAAGCCCCACCGCACGGCGAGCCCCACGCTCACGGGCTGGAGGTGACGGTACTCCACGGGGCGCGGCGGACGCTGCGTCATCACCTTGACCACGTGCGACACCACGTCGCCCGGCGCATGGGCGAAGGAGGAGACCGACGTCGCTTCGGGCGCCGGGTCGGCATACAACCCGCCGTCGTCGCCACGCCCCGAAGTCCCCGGCACGCCGCCCGCATGCACGGCCAGCGAGGTCCGTCGCACGGCTGCAGGCTCCGGGCCGGTCCGCCGCACGATCGACCGCCCCGTTGTCCGGCGCCCGGACGCAGAGGACACAGAGGCCGTCTCCCGCGATGCGGCATCGCCGTCCGGTTCCGCCGCCGCACGCTCGGCGGCCGGCGCCTCCCCGCGCTCCGCCTCCGCCGTTCGTTCCTCCTCCGCCGCTCCGCCGCGGGAAGGGGTCGCAGGGAGCGGCTCCGCCGATACCTTAGCCCGGACCGGGGTCTCCGCCGGAAGGGGCACGCGCCGCGCCGGGCCCCGATCGACCGCGGCATGCGTCCCGTGCGCGACGACGGCGTGCGCCGCCGTCGACTCCGCCCCGCCGGCGGCTGCCTCCGGAAGGAGCGCATCGGCGACAGGATCGAACGCAGCCGGCCCCGAGGCCGGCAAGCGGTCGGCCGCCTGCCACAGATAGCCGCCGGTCGCGACAACAGCCAGCGCCGCGGCGACCGAGGCGATCCGACGCCGATAGATGCGCCAGCGCAGCCCCGCACCGGCACCCCGCACCGCAGCAGCGTCGGCCGCAGCCGACGCCGCCGCGAGAGCCCTCCGGTCCACCTCGGCCAGCGCGCCGGCCAGACGGTCCCAACCGCCCGCAGGAGGCGTCGCCTCGGCATCGCGCAGCGCGGCACCCACGGAATCGGTCCACTCTTGTCGGTTTCGTTTCATCGTTCGTGACATTTCATATAGTCCCTCACGCGGGCCGCCAGCAGCGCCCGCGCCCGCGAAAGCTGCGACGAGGAACTTTTTTCGTTGATACCCAGCATCCGGGCGATCTCGCGGTGGGAGTGCCCCTCGATGCAGAAAAGATTGAAGACGGTGCGATACCCCTCGGGCAGCTCGCTCACCATGCGCAGCAGCTCGGCGCGCGGCAATTCGGCGACCTGCTCCGCCCCGGGCTCCTCGGCTGCGACCGGCATCCGCGCCTCATCGAGCGCCACCTCGGGCCGGCGGCTGCGGCTGCGCAGCCGCTCGATCGCCAGGTTCACCGTCGCCCGCTCCATCCAGGCGCGGAGCGACCCCGCCCCGCGGTACTCGAAACGGTCGAACGCCCCGTAGAGCTTCAGAAAGGCGTCGTGCAACAGATCCTCGGCCGCCGCACGGTCGCCCGCATAACGCAGACAGACCGCCATCAGCCGCCCGGCATAACGGTCGTAGAGCTCACGACGCGCCGCCGCATCGCCCCGCCGACACCCTTCGGCCAATATCTGTTCGCTCCACTCCATACGCTCTTCCGGAAATAAACGCCCCCGCGGGCGAAAGACTGCACCGCCGCCGACGCTTTTTTCGCCGCACGCGGCCGGCGGCTGCGTCCCGGGTGCAAAAATAGGTCAAAACCTCGCCGCTGCGTCGGCTTTCGCCGCCGGAAAACGAAAAAAAAGCACGCAGGACCGAATTTTCTGCGAAAAAACAGTACTTTGTTTTGCATAGTATAAATATTCGTATTATATTTGCATCGTAAAAATAACACATCGAGACAGAATAACCGCCAACACCTACCTCCATGAAAGAGACCATCAACGCCAATATCGGCTCGGTAGCCTTCTCGCTCGACCGCGACGCCTACCAGATGCTGAAGAGCTACCTCGACGACATCCGCGACCGGCTGCCCGCTGACGACACGGAGACGCTCGGCGACATCGAGCGCCGCATCGCCGAGATCTTCCGCGAACGCATCCCGTCGCCCATGCTGGTGGTGACGATCGACACCGTGCGCGAGGCCGTGGCCCGCATGGGCCGTCCCGAGGAGTTCGGACAGCGCCGCAACGCCGACGAGACGCAACCCTCCGACGCCGACACCGCCGAAGAGAAGCCGCGCCACCTGCGCCGCTCGCGCACCGACCGCTCGATCGCCGGCGTCTGCGGCGGCATCGGCGCATTCTTCGACATCGACCCCACCACCGTCCGGCTGGTCATGCTGCTGCTGATCCTCTTCGGCGGCCTCTCCATCTGGGCCTACGTCATCCTCTGGCTGGTGATACCCGAAGAGCCGGCCTCCCGATTCGATCCCTACACCAAAAAACGATAAAACCATGGCAACCGAGAACAAACGCCTCCTCCGCCCGTCCGACCGCATGATCGCCGGCGTCTGTGCTGGCATCGCCGAATTTTTCGGGCTCGACACCACGCTCATCCGCGTCGCGACGCTCTTTCTCGTCCTCTTCGGAGGACTCTCGCTCTGGGTCTACATCATCCTCTGGCTGGTGGTACCCTCCGCCCCCAAACGACTGAAAAACTGACATTATGGCCGAAGACAACGTAAAAGCGCAAATGCGCAAAGGCATCCTGGAGTATTGCATCCTCGCCCTGCTCTCGCGCGAGGACTCCTATGCTCCCAAGATCATCGCCGAGCTCAAGCAGGCCGAGATGATCGTCGTCGAGGGTACGCTCTACCCGATCCTCACCCGGCAGAAAAACGCCGGACTGCTCACCTACCGCTGGGAGGAGTCGCCCCAGGGGCCTCCCCGCAAATACTACAGCCTCACGGACAAGGGGCGCGACCATCTGGCGATGCTCGACATCGCCTGGAACGAACTGGTCGACCAGATCCGCGTGATCCGCCACGGCAAGGGCGAAACACAACCCGAGACAGAGACGCAAACCGAAAATTAACCCGCAAAACCTTCCAATCATGAAAAAGACCCTCATATCGCTGCTGATCCTCGTAGCCGTCGCGCTGGCCGCAGGCTCGCTCTACTCCGTCGCCGGCAACCTGGTCGACCATCTCCGCAACGACAAGGCCGTCACGGGCAGCGGCAACCTCCTGACCCGCACCTTCGACGTCGCACCCTTCACCGCGATCCGCTCGCGCCACGCGGCCCACATCACCGTGGTCGAAGGCTCGGGGCCCGTCACCGTCAAGGTCGACGACAACCTGGCGCCGCACGTCGTCGTCCGCACCGAGAAGGGCCGCCTGCTGGTCGGCTTCGACGACGAGATCCACAACATGCGCAACATCACCTTCGAGGTCACCGTGCCCAGCGACGGCAAGCTCGACAAGCTCAAGGCGTCGGGCGCCTCGAAGATCATCGTCGAACCGGTCGTCAAGGGCGGCGAGATCGAGATCGACGCCTCGGGCGCCTCGAAGATCGTGGCGATGGTCGAGTGCCGCAAGTGCGCGATCGACGCATCGGGGGCCTCGAAGGTCGAGATAGGCGGACACGCCGACCACTGCTCGACCGACGCTTCGGGCGCTTCGAAAATCGGTCTCGCGATCGGTGCGGCACGCTGCGACATCGAAGTCTCGGGCGCCTCGAAGGTCGAGGCCCAGGGCAGCGCCGACAAATGCTACCTCGACGCCTCGGGCGCCTCGAAGATCGACGCCACGGGGCTGAAGACGCTCGACGCCGTGGTCGAAAGCTCGGGGGCATCGTCCGTCGGCCTCTACTGCAACCGCTCGCTCAAGGCCTCGGCCTCGGGCGCCGGCAAGATCGCCTACAAAAGCGACGGACCCATCGCGCTCTCGACCACCTCGTCGGGGGCCGGCAAAGTCAAGACGTTGTAAAACCCAGCAACACCTGTCACAGTCATGAACGAAGTGAAGAAATGCAGCATATCGGGTGTCGGCTTCACCCTCGACGCCGACGCCTTCGAGATTCTCGACAACTACCTCGGGAGCCTCAAGAAAAGCTACCGCGAAAACCCCGACGGCGATGAGATCATCGCCGACATCGAGGCCCGTATCGCCGAACTGATCCTCTCGACGCAGGATACCGCCCGCGTGGTCGAGCGCCCGCTCATCGAGAACATCATCCGCCAGCTGGGCTCGGCCGAGGAGATCTCGGATCTCGATCCCGACAAGGACCTGCGCACGGAGACGCCCCGCATCCCGCGCCGGCTCTACCGCGACACCGAGAACGCCCGCCTGGGCGGCGTCTGCTCGGGCATCGGACGCTATTTCGACATCGACCCCGTATGGGTGCGCATGGGCCTCTTCGCGCCGCTGCTGCTCGAAGTGATGAGCAACATCCGGCTGCTCCGCTGGCTCGATCCGCTGGGAGGCAACCTGTTCGGCATCTTCCTGGTCTGCTACTTCATCATGTGGTTCGCCGTCCCGGCGGCCCGCACGGCGCGGCAGAAGCTCGAGATGACGGGCGAACGGATCACCGAGCAGTCGATCCGCGAGACGACCGCCGCCAGCGGCGCCGCCGACCCCGACAGCAAGGCCCGGCCGATCGTCGCCGAGACGGTCTCCGTGCTGGGCAAGGTCGTGCTGATCTGCCTGAAGCTCTTCGCCGGACTGATCGTCTTCGGGCTCATCATGGGGGCCTGCGCCCTGATCATCGGTCTCTTCGCCGTGACCGTCGGCGGCTACGAGATCTTCCCGATCGCCTTCCTCGAAGACTTCTCGCTCTGGATCCCCGTGCTGGGCATCGTCGCGGTGCTGATCCCCGTGATCCTGCTCATCTACGTCATGATGTGTCTGATCGCCTCGCGCAAACCCGGCGGCAAGACCGTGCTGGCGGTCTTCCTCGTGTGGCTCGCGACGGTCATCGTCCTCTCGGCACTCGCCGTCCGCGGCGGGCTGAGCTCCCACTTCCACCGCAACCGGATCAACATCGAGCGGATCGTAGACCCCGAATGGCAGCCCGGAAGCGATACCGAAGAGAGCGACACCGCGGTCGACGCCGAGGCCCGGCGCATCCGCATCGGCGGCGCCGACGGGGCGATTGACATCACCGTCGACCCCAAGAACGGCAAGCTGCGCCTCCAGGCGGGCGACGACGACGCGACGGCGCTCGTGGATGTCGACACCCGCGAGGGCAAGCTCCGCATCAAGGCGGGCGACGACAAGACGCCGGCCGGCAAGGCCGCTCCCGGCACGGAGCAGCGCGACACGACTGCGCACCTTCGGTAAGCCGTAAACCGCACAAGCCATGAAACAGTCCCACCTCTTTCTCGCAGCCCTCGCCGTCGCCCTGCTCGTCACGTTCGGTACCTCGTGCATCCGTCTCGACCGCCCCGCAGAGAAGGCGGCCGAGATCGGGAGCGGCGCCGGCTACCGCCTCTTCTCCGTCGAGGATTTCAACACTCTGATGGCGACCGGCGTCGACATCTACGTCACCGTAGGCCAGACCGACGGCATCGTGCGCATCGAGGCCGACGACTTCGTCGCCGGCAAGATCGAGGTCGAGAACCGCGGCCGGAACCTGGCCATCCTCGACCGCCACGATATCGCCGGAAAGGCCGGCGCGCCGCGGGCCAGGGCCTTCGTCTCGGCCGCCACGCTGCACCGGATCTACGCGACCAATGCCGACGTGGTCCTCGACCGCCCCGTCGAGGCGGAGCGGTACGAGACCAACGGCTCGATCCGCGTCGACAGCCTCGCCGTCCACGCACAGCGGTAACCCGCACCCCTCCGCACGCGCGGTCCGCACACCGACGGGAATCCCGGCCGGCGTGCGGACCGCGTCGATTTTTCGGGTTTTCCGTAAAAATTCGTATCTTGTGGGCCGTAAAACGAAACCTTCCCATCTATGGCAGCTATCAAATGTATCGGAGTTCTGACCTCGGGCGGCGACGCACCGGGCATGAACGCCGCGATCCGCGCCGTGACACGCAGCGCGATCTACAACGGGTTCACGGTCAAGGGCATCATGCGCGGATACAAGGGTCTGGTGACCAACGAGATCGTCGATTTCCGCTCGAAGAGCGTGAGCAACATCATCCAGCAGGGCGGCACGATCCTCAAGACGGCGCGCTGCAAGGAGTTCCAGACCGCCGAGGGGCGCAAGGCTGCCTACGACAACATGACGGCCGCAGGCATCGACGCGCTGGTGGTGATCGGCGGCGACGGCTCGCTCACCGGCGCCCGCATCTTCGCCGAGGAGTACAACGTGCCGATCGTGGGTCTTCCCGGCACGATCGACAACGACCTGGGCGGCACCGACTCGACGATCGGCTACGACACGGCCCTCAACACGATCATGGACGCCGTCGACAAGCTGCGCGACACGGCATCGAGCCACGAGCGCCTCTTCTTCGTCGAGGTGATGGGCCACACGGCCGGCTACCTGGCGCTCAACAGCGCCATCGCCACCGGTTCGGAGGCGGCGATCATCCCCGAGATGGAGACCGAGGTCGACCAGCTGGCCGAGCTCATCAACCACGGTTTCCGCAAGAGCAAGAACTCGGCGATCGTCATCGTGGCCGAGAATCCGGCGACGGGCGGCGCCACGGGGCTGGCCGAGCGCGTGAAGAAGGAGTTCCCCGAGTTCGACGCCCGCGTCACGATCCTGGGCCACATCCAGCGCGGCGGCTCGCCCACGGCCAAGGACCGCATCCTGGCCTCGCAGCTGGGCGAGGCGGCCATCGAGGCACTGCTCGACGGCCAGCGCAACGTGATGATCGGCACCGACAACGGCAAGATCGTCTACGTCCCCTTCGCCAAGGCCGTCAAGCACGACAAGGGCATCGACCGCACGATGCTCGACCTGGTAAAAATCCTCTCGATCTAATCCGCCGAAAAATCATGAAACGCGTAATAGGCATAGGCAACGCCCTGACGGACATGCTCGTCAACCTCAAGTCGGACACCGTACTGGCCCGCTACCAACTCCCCAAAGGCTCGATGAGCCTGGTCGACGCCCCGCTTCAGACCGAAATTTCGAAGAGCGTGGCGGGGCTCCCCTACTCGCTCTCGCTGGGCGGCTCGGCCGGCAACACCATCCGCGCGATGGCGCGCCTGGGAGCCTCGGTGGGCTTCATCGGCAAGGTCGGCCCCGACACCACGGGCGATTTCTTCGTCCAGGCGCTCGAAAACCTGCGCATCGAGCCGATCATCTTCCGCGGCAAGGAGCGCTCGGGCAAGTGCGTGTCGCTCGTCTCGCCCGACGGCGAGCGGACGATGGTCACCCACCTGGGCGCGGCGCTCGAACTCGTCGCCGGGGAGATCTCGCCCCAGATCTTCGACGGCTACGACTGCCTCTACGTCGAGGGATACCTGGTGCAGAACCACGAGCTGATCCGCACGGCGGCCCGCACGGCCAAGGAGCAGGGGCTGGAGGTGGCCATCGACCTGGCGAGCTTCAACGTCGTGGAGGAGAACCTCGCGTTCCTCAGCGAGCTGGTGCGCGACTACGTCGACATCGTCTTCGCCAACGAGGACGAGGCCAAGGCATTCACCGGCGAGGAGAACCCGCTCAACGCCCTGCAGGCCATCTCGGAGATGACGAAGCTGTCGGTGGTGAAGATCGGTACGCGCGGCGCGCTGATCAAGCGCGGCGAGGAGGTGGTGCACGTGGGTATCATGGCCGCCGCCAAGCGGGTCGACACCACGGGCGCCGGCGACTTCTACGCCGCGGGCTTCCTCTCGGGATTGTGCGAGGGGCTCTCGCTGCGCCAGTGCGGCACGATCGGCGCCATCGCCGCCGGCAAGGTGATCGAGGTGGTCGGCACGACCTTCGGCGAGGAGGTCTGGGACGAGATCGCCCGCTACGTCACCAAGGTCAAGACCGAGAAATACCTCTTCTGACGCACTGCCGCCGCCGACGGGCATCGGCCGATACGACACGCAGCGCGCTACCTTGAAGGGTAGCGCGCTGCGCTTTTCAATAGCCGGAGGATCTTCGCGGCACGACGCATCAATCCGACGTTTTCAGCCCGCAGCCAGCGGAGGCGCGAGGAAGGCGCAGCCGACGAGCAGTCCTCCGCCCGCCGTGGCTGCGGACTGCCGGTTCTGCGAACCGAACGACCCGAAAATCTCAGTCGCGGGCCACGATCCCCCGCGTGATCTCGCGCCGCATCATCACGAGCCACCGCGCCTGCGCGAGGCGCATCGTCAGGCAGAGCGCGAGCGTCGCCGCCCACTTGAGCGCCTCGGCCGCATAGAGCCCCGCGCGTCCCCGCCCGGCGATCTCGCAGCGCAGCCGCTGGCTCGTCCCCACGTTGCGGCACAGGCGGCGGAAATACTCCTCCGTGAGTTTCTGCTCGGGGATGATGTGGTACATCACCGCTCCGGGCACATACCAGATCGCCGCCCCGTCGCGGCGCAGGCGCTCGAAAAGATCGCTCTCCTCGCCGCCGACGAGCCGTCGTCCGGTGCGTCCGAGCGCAGGGTCGAAGCCCCCCAGCCGCTCGATCGTCGCACGCCGCACGGCCATGTTGCCGCCGCCGGGAATGCGCCCCGCGGGAAAGAGCCGTACGCGACGGCCGAAATCCATCGGGTTGGCGATCGGCCGCTCCGTGTAACGCGACATCCAGCGGGGACGCCCCGCGGGATACTCGGCCACGATCGGCCCCCCGGCGACCTGCGCCTCGGGATGCGCCGCGAAAAAGTCGAGGTAGGCGCGGATGAACCCGCCGACGATCCGCTCGTCGTCGTCGATGATGGCGATCAGCCCGCCGCGGCTCTCGGCGATGCCGCGGTTGCGGGCATGCGACAGCCCCTGACGGCCCTCGCGGACCATGCGCAGCGCGTGGTCCGGATGCGCGGCCGCGAAGGCCGCGAAGCGCTCGGCCGTATCGTCCGACGAGTTGTTGTCCACCACCACGCACTCCCACGCCCCGGCCGGAGCGTCCTGCGCCACGACCGAGCGCAGCGTCTCGACGAGCTGCGCCGAGCGGTTGTAGGTCGCGATTATGAGCGAAAGTCGAATCATCGTGCGAATGTAACGAATTTTAAATAAAAATGGCTATCTTCGCGCCTAATATTAGGCATTTACACCAAAATACAGCCATACCATGAACAATTTACTACGCATCCTGCTGCTTCCGTTCGCGGCGCTCCTGGCCGCAGTCGGTGCGCAGGCCCAGCAGGTCGCCTGGACGAGCTCGGTCGAGCACCTCGGAGGCGACGACTACCGCATCGTCTTCGAGGCGGCCATCCCCTCGGGCTACCACATGTACGACATGGGCCCCTACGAGGGAGGTCCCAACGCCACGGCCATCGCCGTGACGGTCTCGGGCGCCATGCTCCAGGGCGCCGTCGAGCAGCTCACCGCGCCCGAGCGCCACTTCGACGCCACCTTCGGCATGGAGATCGGCACCTTCTCGGGCAAGGCCCGCTTCGCCCAGCGGGTGAAGCTCACGGCCCCGACGGCCACCGCCGAGGTCGATGTCGAATGGATGATCTGCGACGACACCACGTGCATGCCCCCCGAGGACGAGCACCTCACCGTCCGCATCCCCGACGGCGCCGCAGCCGCCGCACCCGCGTCGGTCGACGGAACGGCTGCCGATGCCCCCGAAACGGTGCCCATGACGGAGATCCTCCCCGCCGAAAAGGCCCCGGCCCCCGCCGCGACGAAGGACGCCGCGGGCAGCGGCTCGCTGTGGGCTCTCGTGATCGAGGCGATCCTCTGGGGCTTCGCCGCGATGCTCACCCCCTGCGTCTTCCCGATGGTCCCGATGACCGTCTCCTACTTCCTCAAGGGCGAGGGCGGACCCGCGATGGGCCGCATCCGCGCCTCGATCTACGGACTGTTCATCGTCGCGCTCTACACGCTGCCGATCGCCGCGATCATCCTCATCACACGCCTGGTGGGCGGCGACGCCGTGACGGCCGACATCTTCAACTGGCTGGCGACGCACTGGCTGCCCAACATCCTCTTCTTCGTGGTCTTCATGCTCTTCGCCGCCTCGTTCTTCGGCGCGTTCGAGATCACCATGCCCTCGTGGCTGGTCAACAAGAGCGACGCGAAGGCCGACACCAAGGGGCTCGGCGGCATCTTCTTCTTGGCGCTGACGCTCGTGCTCGTGTCGTTCTCGTGCACGGGCCCCATCGTCGGTTCGGTGCTCATCAAATCGACCGCAGGCGAGTTCTGGACCCCCATCGCCACGATGCTCGCCTTCTCGGTGGCCTTCGCCCTGCCCTTCACCCTTTTCGCGCTGTTCCCCTCGGTGCTCAAGAAGCTCCCCAAGAGCGGCGGCTGGCTCAACTCGGTGAAGGTCGTCATCGGCTTCGTCGAGGTGGCCCTCGGCTTCAAGTTCCTCTCGGTGGCCGACCAGACCTACCACTGGGGGCTGATCGACCGCGAGATCTACCTGGCGATCTGGATCGTCGTCTTCTCGCTCATGGGCCTCTACCTGCTGGGCAAGCTCCGCTTCGCCCATGACAGCGAGCTGCCCTACATCGGCGTGGGCCGTCTGGCGCTCGCGATCGTCGTCTTCTCGTTCGTCGTCTACATGATCCCCGGCATGTGGGGCGCCCCGCTCAAGGGGCTCTCGGGCTATCTGCCGCCCCTCTCCTCGCAGGACTTCGTCGTGGGCGCGGGCGGCGGTACCGCCGTCTCGGCCGAAGCCGACGGCACGACGCTCCGCACCGTCGACGGCCGCAAGCCCAAGTACAGCGACGTGCTGCACCTGCCCCACGGGCTCGAAGGGTTCTTCGACCTGCGGGAGGCCGAGGCCTACGCCGCCAAGGCGGACAAGCCCCTCTTCATCGACTTCACGGGCCACGGCTGCGTCAACTGCCGCGAGATGGAGGCCCGCGTGTGGTCGGCCCCCGAGGTGCTGGAGATCCTCCGCCGCGACTTCGTGATCTGCGCCCTCTACTCCGACGACAAGATGCAGCTGCCCGAGAGCGAGTGGGTGACCACCGACACGGGCAAGGTGCTCAAGAGCCTCGGCAAGATCAATTCCTACTACGCGCTGAAGACCTACGGCGTCAACGCCCAGCCCTACTACGTGCTGCAGGGCCGCGACGGCGAGCCGCTCGTGGCGCCGCGCGGCTACGACCTCGACATCGACGCCTTCGTAGCGTTCCTGCGCAGCGGCGTGGAGGCCTACGAGGCGGCACGATAAGGCCGCGTCCGAAGAGATGACAAGGGCGATCCTCCGGCGGGGGATCGCCCTTGTCGTGTCCGGCGACAACCGGCTGCGAAGGCGACCGAACCGCACGCACGCCATCCGCCACACGCCCTTCATCCACTCCACGCCCTTCATCCACCCCACGCCCGCCATCACCGCACACCCCCACCGCCGCACGCACGCCATCCTCCGCACACCAACCTCCGCACACCCACCGCCGCACGCATGAAAAAGCCCGCAGAACCTCGGGCTCTGCGGGCATCGGCCGAACGGCCGCACCGGATGTCGCGGCGGCATACGCCGCCCGGGAGGGCTCTCCTACTTCTTACGCGTGGAGGCGACCATCGAGGCGCGCGTCGTACCCTGCTTCTTCACGGGTTCGCGCGACACCTGCGCCTTGGTGGCGGTTCGGTTCGTTTTCTGGGCGCAGGAAGCGCCTCGCTGTGCACAGGCACCGGTCGTGCCCTTGGTACTCTTAGTCGTTTTCATAACTTGGAAGTTTTTAAAGGTTCATCCCCTCCCGTGCAAATCCCGGGCCGGAAACGCCCCTCCCGGAAAAATTTTCGATACCCACCACCCACCCCTGCCGTATGCCGCCGACGGCACGATCGTTCCGACGGAGCCCCCGCCCGATGCGTGCGGAGCCGCACACCGAACGGCCGGCAGCCGTCCGCAACGCAGGGAACAAAACGCACGACGATCCGGCCCGCACACCACGCGAAACAGGCAACCCGCCCGCGCGGATTGCCAGCAAAAAAAAGAGGCGGACAACTCTTTCAAGTTGTCCGCCGTGGTAGCGGGAGGAGGATTTGATCATCCCCGAGCCTCCAAAAAGTTGCTATTGACTATCAATAATATACAAATTTACAGCATCGTTAATTATCATCATTCTGTCCCGTATCTGTCCCGGAATACCATGCAATTATTCCTCATATAATCTATCATCATCTGGATATGATTCATTTACCCAAATCAGTCTTTTCACATCAAGATCATCTATAAGTTTTTGCTTTAAAAACGTCTCCCAACACCCCAAATCTTCCATGTCAGCTATTTCTTTATTTGACATTTCTGTTAGAAATACACGAGGATAACTGTCTGGATAAGTGAGATAGAAACGAGTGTTAACTAAACCTATTTCTGCATGAACTTCATATTTGATATTCCTATATGCAACCTCATGAATAATCAGTAGTAAATTTTGTTTATTCATTTATTTAATATTTCAAGGTTATTTTCTCCGAATACAAGTTTCAACACTTGATCTTTTTTACTTTTGCTCAATTCGATCGTAAGAGAAGCGCGAACTTCATCACTGAAATTATCGCCATCACGACGTTTCTCATAAATATCCGGGTAAGTGAATAAGTCTATTTCACGAAGCCCAATATTTGTTGCAATATTTGAAATCTGACGTAGACTTAATTGCACCTCCCCGCTCAAAATTTTGCTAAATTGCGAAGCACTTGTCCCTGCATATTCAGCCATTGTTTTTTGTGATATCTTCCTATCACCTATTATTTTACGGATATTTTCTACGATTGGATGCGTCATCGTTTTTCAACTTTTTATCCAACTGAAAGTTAGACATTGATTTTCAGATGATTGCAAAATAATTTGAAATTATATTTCATTTCATGAACTTTAAAGTTTCATATTATGATATATATTTCTATATTTGCATTTGTAATTACAAACGTAACGCATTTGTAACGACAAAAGTAAAACAATTTTAACCATTTCAAAACACAACTCTATGTACACAAGTATTGAAAAGGTTCCGAGTTATGCGCCGCAACTGCCGGACATTGCGAGGGCCGAGAAGAACGCCATCGGCAAGGTTCGCCGGATGATGACTGCGATGCTGGGACGCGAGTTTATGGAGCTCCCGGCCCGCCACAAAGTTTACGCACTTTACTTCTGCCTCTCGCTGATGCTCCTCTGTACATGGGACGAGCAACGCCTTTGGCTGAATGTACTCAACGTGCTGAACCTCGTCAACGCGGCGAGATTGGCCAACAAGGCGAGCAAAGAGCTGAGTGCCCGAGATAGGATGTTGCCATAACCACGCACTCACAGCCGACGCCACCCGGGAGGGCCGCCGAGGCAACAAGGAGGAGCCCGGCCCCTTGACTGGCCGAGCCGGGCACCCTCCTTGATTTTTCAAAACTGAAAATAAAGTACGATGAAAACACCGACAACAAAAGAGATCCTTGCAATAATGAAACAAGCCAGCGAAGCCCTGGAGAAGTTCAACAAAGCGCACCGACGTCTCGCCGTTTGCGAAAAAACAGAGACCCAGCTGGAACTATGGAGCAGTTGCTTACGCCATCATGCATCGACTCTCAACTCTCGAATAATTTACAAGTAAGAATACAACCATGAAAGAACTTACATTAAAAGAGTTATATACCACGCTCGACCCGAACGAACAGGCGAACATGATCCGCTTCTTCAGTGCGAAACTCTTCGTCAGCCCGACGACAGCAGTCTACTATCTGCGAGGATACCGCCAGCTACCAAGAATGAAACGCCCCATGCTGACCGAATATGCGGAGAGAACATACGCCGTCAAACTCAAATTCTCGTAGTCATGTATTGCGACAAAGACAGCAACGGCCGCGCCGCCATCATGGACCTTCAGCTGGAGGAGCTCGAAACGATACGCCGGGCACTTATTGCCTTTCGGTGCGGACTTCTGCATAATCAGCCAAAGGAAGCAAAGCACGACGCAGAAGCCGGCAGGCAATACGAACGCGTCGACGCGATCATGCGCCATATTGAATCTCTCGAATAACTCAATCGGGGGGGGGTGTCCGAGGGGCCCCGCCAAACTCAACGAAAATGATACCTCAAGAAATCATAGATAAACTGAACGACATCGACATCCTGCGGTTACTACAAGACGAGGGAGTTGAACTGAAGAGGGCTGGAATACACTACGAATGCTGTTGTCCCTTCCATGGAGAAAAGACGCCTTCGTTCAAGGTGTCATCGGCCAAAGGAATTGCCCACTGCTTCGGTTGCGGCAAAACATGGGGGCCAATTTCCTTCGTCATGGAAAAGTATGCGATGAACTTCGTAGAAGCATGCCGTCATCTCGGCGGTCGCTACGGCATACAATGGGACGAGAAGGAGCCAACGCCTGAAGAGTTAGCCAAGCGCTTCGAACGCGACCAATTATTCCTTGCGAACAGCGTCGCTCTCGATTTTTTTCGCGCAGCCTATCAGCAATCGGAACCTGCTAAAAAATACGCTAACAGCCGTTGGGATGAAGAAACCATTGAGGAGTGGTGCCTCGGTTTCGCCCCGGGGCGCAACTCTTTACTCCGGCACGTTAAGGAACAACATAAAGACATCGATATATTTATCAAGGCCGGACTTATTCGAGTAAGCGATACGGATGGCAGTCTATATGACACGTTCAATCAGCGTCTCATGTTCCCTATTCGCAACCGGACGGGGAACATCATCGGCTTTACCGGTCGTGCTGTCAATCCGAAAAAGAACGCAGAAGGCAAAGAACCACCCAAGTACATCAACACACGAGAGACCCCGATCTTCAAAAAAGGAGAGGTGCTTTTCGGATATTTCGAAGCGCAACGCATAGCTGCCATGCGCGATGTGCTGAACATTGTCGAGGGAAATCCCGATGTAATCCGTATGGCAAAAATCGGGCAACAGAATACGGTTGCGCCAATGGGAACGGCTCTCACGAGTAAGCAGATCGGCATGATAAAACGTATCGTCTCGAAAGTGGTCATTATCGGGGATAACGACAATGCTGGACAGTCAGCTGTCATTTCGCACGGAGAGGCCCTCACCGGCGCAGGACTGAACGTGCGGGTAATGGTCCTGCCACAGGCAAAAGATGCGGACGAATACTTCAAGTACGAAGGCGCTAAATCCTACGAGGAATGTCTTGCAGAGAACACTGTCGACTTCGTAGACTTCATGTATCAAGCGAAAATCGGAGATGCTGTATCCCAGAACGATCGTCTCGAAGTCATCAACTACATCTGCGGCCTGCTCGCATATTACGACGAGACGCTGGCTCGCATGTACCTCGACAAGTTCTCAAAAGAGAGCAAACAAGGCAAAATCTGGAACGAAGCCTACTATCGTCTGAAAAACAAGCGGCAAGTCGAAGCGGTCAGCAAAGAGAAAAAGGAGCAGACCGATCTGATGGAGAAGTACGGCTTCTACATCAACAACAACTGCTATTACGGCCAGGTATCGAAAACTGCAACCGCGATGCCGTGGACGAATTTCGTCATTCGACCGATCGTACTGATTTGGGACGGCCCCACGTCCTACCGCATGTTCGAAATCGAGAACATCCATCGCGAAAAGTGTCTCATTACTTTGCCTCAAGACCAAGTTACGACACTCGACAATTTCCAGAAAAACATTGAAGGCAAAGGCAACTACATCATCGAAGCCATCGTAGCCAAGCAGCAGTATACACAGCTTAAAAAGTACATCTACGAACAGACGCCAACAGCTCGTGAAATTCAACAACTCGGTTGGCAGAAACAGGGTGAGTTCTTTGCATGGGGCAATGGTGCCTTCGACGGCGAGGAGTTCATCCCCGCCAACGACTACGGACTTATTAAGGTCGGCGACAATCTATACTATTTGCCGGCGGCTTCTAAAGAAGCCCGAGAGGATACCACCACCTACAACCTGCATCGAAAATTTGTGTTCGTACAACAGAGCACGGTGACGCTTTACGAATACGCCCAAAAATGTATCGACGTATTCGGTGAAAACGCCAAGATCGCGCTCTGCTTCTACTTCACGACACTCTTTTCGGACATTGTGCGCGCGACAATAGAAAATATGCCGATCCTCGACATGTTCGGTCCGCCCGCCACTGGCAAGACCCAAATGGCGCGCGCCATCGTCGCGCCGTTCCAAATAAATGCCGAGTCAATCAACCTTCGAAACGCGACACAGGCGTCGCTCGGCGAAGCGATCGCCGAAGTGTCGAATGCTGTGGTTCATATTGACGAGTTCAAGGAGGACATTGATCCAAAAAAAGTCGAATTTCTCAAAGGCATATGGGACAACAGCGGGCGCAGTAAAATGAGTATGGACGGCAAGAAGAAACGCACCATGACGGCGATTAGCTGCGGACTCGTACTCACAGGACAGGAGATGACGACCTCGGACAATGCCCTCATGTCGCGAATCGTGATGCTGACTTTCTACCAATCCAAGCACAGCGAAGAGGAGAAGCAGCGCTACGACCAGTTTAAAACGATGTGTAATCGCGGGCTTTCTCACCTCACTCATGAACTGCTTCGTGAGCGGCGCAAGGTGAAAATCGGGTACCGTGAAGCCTACGATCTTACGAACGCGGACCTTCGTACGCGAACGCGCGGCGTGATCGATCGAATCCTTCAAAACTGGAGCGCCCTGCTGGCAACACTCCGCATTCTCGAAACGCGACTTCGGCTCCCGTTTACCTACACTGAAACGCTCGACATTGCCGTGCGGCTTTGCCAAATACAAAACGAAAAAGCCGAACAGACCAATGAACTCGCCGGCTTCTGGTCCGCTATCGATTCGCTGGCCAGCCTCGGGAAAATCCAGATGAAGGCCGAGTACAAGATCATTGCCGGCCCCGACTGGTGTTTCGTCAAGAAGAAAGAACGCAAGGAACTCCCCGGCGGACGCGAATATCTTCTCCTCTATTTCGGTCCAGCGGCTGACCTCTACACAATGCACAGCAAAAGCCTCGGTGTGAAATTCCTGCCGAAATCCTCTTTATTGGAATATCTGCAAAAATCCGAGGAATTTATGGGTACGAAGTCTGGCGTTCGTTTCTTACCGCACCTCGGCGTCGGTGGTACCGTCAATGCGACCGAGACAGCCCAAAGCAAAGTTACGTCAGCATTGGTATTCGACTATACGGCAATTAAAGAGAAGTACGATATAAGCCTATCGATGACACTATACGGCGACGGCGGTGATGAGACAGAAGGCTCAATACTCAATACGAGAGACAAGCCTTTCTAACCAACAAAGCCCAGAATTGATGCAGACGACCCGATGTGGGTCCACTGCGAAAATGTAATACAAGTAAAATACACAAACTCATGATTCACATAGGAGCTATCAGAAAAATATTCCGGGATTGGCGTATTCTGCTCTGCACGTGGGTAGATGACAACAGCCCGCTGAAATCGCAGTATTTCATGCTCTTTCGGGGCAACAACGGCAAAAAGTATATTAAGATCGGAAAGGGGTACGACCCTACGACAGACACCTATCCGCGCATGGTCGTTACACGCTGGTCGATCATCGGATATGTCGGAAGACGCCATTGGAAAAAAACCTTTGTGTGGTTCGGCTTCGGCAAATTCATGGACGGCAGGGATATGTAATAATCAACATAACTACATGGAAAAGAATAAAATAACTATCGAAATCACCGCTGACGGGTGGAAAACCGATGTAACGATCAACGGAAAAACCTACTCTGAACGCATGGTCGCAGATGACTACGGCTCGGAATGCGTAGAGGGGAACTTTGAAGAGGAAACAGGAATACCCGATTCTATCTGCGAAGTGCTCGATAACTTTTTCTGCTTCGATTGTCAGCAGGCATTACTGAAATACGAGCGAGAGGAGGCCGAGTATGAGGACGATTAAATTTAGGGGCAAACGCCTCGATAATGGAGAATGGCTGAAAGGAGGTGAGCGATGATAATCACGCCCAAATTTCAGTTCGTCGATGGCAGCTTCGATACGGAGCGGGTAAAGCTCGTTTGCATTCCTGACGACAAGCTCGGACGGGTTGATCTCTGCATCAAAGACCCTGACTGCGGATGGAATATTCCAATCGGCCAAATCAAGCTATTCAGCCGCGATTTATACCGCGACTGCAAAGAAACGCTACTCGACGCGACGACACTCGGAGAAGAAATTGCGCGTCGATGGAATGAATGCGAAACCAAAAGATAAGACGACATGAGACTGCTATACATCGACCTATTCTGCGGAGCGGGCGGAACCTCCACCGGCGTCGAGAATGCCCGCTACGAAGGGCAGCAATGCGCAAAGGTGATCGGATGCGTCAATCACGACGCCAATGCCATCGCGTCGCACGCCGCCAATCACCCCGACGCGATGCACTTCACGGAGGATATTCGCACATTGGAACTCTCCCCGCTGATTGACCACCTCGCCGAAATGCGGAGGCAATACCCCGATGCGCTCGTCGTCCTGTGGGCGAGCCTTGAATGTACGAATTTCAGCAAGGCCAAAGGCGGACAGCCCCGCGATGCCGACAGCCGGACGCTGGCCGAACACCTATTCCGCTATATCGAGGCCATCGGCCCCGACTACATTCAGATCGAGAACGTCGAGGAGTTCATGTCGTGGGGCGACCTCGACGAAAACGGCAAGCCGATAAGCAAAGACGCGGGAAGATGTTATCGGCAATGGGTCGAGAATGTCTGCGGATATGGCTATCGGTTTGCTTATCGCATACTCAACTCGGCCGATTACGGGGCATACACCACTCGCCGCCGGTTCTTCGGCATCTTCGCCAAAGAGGGCCTCCCGATTGCATTCCCCGAACCGACACACTGCAAGGAGGGGACGACAGGACTGTTCGGGCAGCTGCAACGCTGGAAACCCGTGCGGGAGGTGTTGGACTTCTCCGACGAAGGCGAGAGTATTTTCGGGCGCAAAAAACCGCTCGTCGATGCAACGCTCGAACGCATCTATGCGGGCCTCATCAAGTTCGTAGCTGGCGGCAAAGAGGCGTTTTTGGTGAAATACAACTCGATGTCGCAATCGGGAAAGTATCATGCACCGAGCGTAGACGATCCGTGCCCGACCATCGCGACACAAAGTCGACTCGGTGTGGCGCAAGCGCACTTCCTTTCGAAACACTACGGAGGTTCGCCGACCGGAAAAAACGTATCGGTCGAGGAGCCGGCCGGAACGATCACGACATGGGATCACCATTCGTTCATCACGGCATATTACGGGAACGGGCAGAATCACTCCGTCGAGGCTCCGGCCCCGACGCTGACGACCAAGGATCGGCTTGCATTCGTCGATATGCAATACGGCAACGGCACGCCCTGCGGCGTCAATGTCCCGGCCTGCGCTGTTACGACGAACCCCAAACACCGACTGGTGACTGGTTGCTATCTACTCAACCCGCAATACCAATCGGCGGGAGGGTCCGTCGACAATCCCTGCTTCACGCTGATTGCACGGATGGACAAAATGCCGCCCTATCTCATTCGCACGGAGCAGGGAGAACTGGCGATCGCCGTAGAGCCGAACGACAGCCCGGCAATGGTGAAGATAAAGGAGTTCATGGCAATGTATGGCATCATCGACATCAAGATGCGGATGCTGCGCATCCCCGAATTGAAGCGGATCATGGGCTTCCCCGCCGACTATGTACTGGTCGGGACGCAAGCCGACCAAAAGAAATTCATCGGCAACGCCGTAGAAGTCAATATGGCGAGGGTGCTATGCGAGGCCCTTTGCCACCGCTTAATGGAAGCTCCCCAAGAAACAGCAAGTAAACGACTATCGAAATCATAGCGCGCAAATACAGTTTTTCACAGCAAATCGGCCTACAACAACCTACAATATTGTAAAGCAACGAAATAAGAAACGCCGCACAACCTACAACCGACCTACAACAACCTACAAATAAACCTACATTATAATGCAACAACCTACAAACCTACAAAGTCCAACCTAATAAATTATTCATTTTCAAAGTTGTAGGTCGCGTAGGTTGTGTAGGTCAAAAAAATACATCTCGACAATAGGGCCCATGGAAATAACACAAGAAGAGTTCGATATTTATACGACAAGGCTTATTCCGAGTCTGTCACGCATCTCCCCTCGCAAATGGATGTTAATCGACGACATAGCAAAAGACGTCACCCGATTCATAGCCATTTGTCAGCACCTTGCCAATTGCGGCTATTTCCACGACGAGAATGGGTTCTTAATTCTCGAGGTGAAAGAGGATAAGTTTGTGCGGCTCGACCCTATGTACATTCGGCGACACAACAAAACCTTTCGAATATGGAAATAAAGTTCAGAGCAAACGACCAACTGGCGCTCGACTACCTGCGCCACCTGTTCAACTCTCCGGCTCCAGGACCGATCCGGCTATCTCTTGCCAGCGATTTCGGCCGTATGGCTGTCGGACTTTTCAAGACAAGCGACACTCCCATCGAGCACACCGATGACGTCTTCACCGTAACGCTTGTTCTGCCCAGACATCAAGCGACCGCAGCGGCGATGACACGCTACGCCTACTTTTCCGAGGCTGACACCAAGCGGCTCAATGCCATAATCGACGCACTGTTCAACATCGACCTCGACACCTACTACCTACAAGGCATCCAGGCCGGCATGCCCAAGCGCGACGTGATCGAGGGGTTCGTGCTCTCTCGACGTCTCGTATCGGTCGACTACGCCGACACATTGGGCAAGCGGGTCTACCGTTCATCGCTCTCTGCCCTCCGCCGCAAAGTCGACATCATCCACAGAAAAGCGCGCTACCATTATAGTCAAATACAGCCACCAGAGCTGCTGAAAAAGTAGCGTCAATCACTCATATTAAAATAATTTAATTTAACTTACGATCTTGTCAGATTCACCGCCAAAATCATGAAGCAGAAATTCATATCCCGCATCGGAGTCAAGGCATGGAACGACCCTTCCGATTTTTTCATGGAGCTGCCGCTTTCAAAGGTCAGCCCTCGTAGCATCGAAATATCCTCTAAGGAGGACAACAACGGCAGATATTGGACAACCAAAGTATCGGCAACTCTTCTCGGCGATGTCATATTGCTACATGAACCCTGCATCATCAAGGTGCGGCTCACAACTGGCTACTATATTCTCGGCACGGAAGATCTGCCATGCCACCCAACCGTAAAGGAGGATGAACTGTGCGAATTTTCGCTTGAGTATAAGACCAAATACCGGCCATGCCCCGTTAAAAAGGTCCTTTCTATTGCTCCCGACTGCGATTAAGTTTGCGAAAAAGTTCGCAAATGTTCCGCATCGAAACGACTCAAAATCCACTCCAGCTTCTTTCAGACGTCCGCCGCGGGCAATGGTTCGTCCATGACCACGAATCATTGCTCCCGGCGGCGTTCTCATTCCTGCGCGGAGAAACGGGCGGAGCGGCGCTCCCGACCTACGAGTTCTCCACCGCAGCCGTTGATCTTTCCGACAAGACCGGATCCGGCGTCGCTGCCAAGCCGTCGACGGTAGCTATCATCCCGATCATCGGGACAATCACCAAGTATGACTCCTGCTTTACGACAGGCGCCGTTACTTACGCTCGGGCGATCCGCCAGGCGGCAGACAACTCTGAAATCTGCGCCATCGTACTCGACATCGACTCTGGAGGCGGTTCTGCCAATGCCATATCGATTCTCAAGGAGGCTATTGCCTACACAAAGAGCCTCGGCAAACCGATTCTCGCACACGCGGACTTCTGCGCATCGCTTGCATATTGGACCGCCTCGCAATGCGACGCGATCTTCTGCGACAATTCGCTGTCGGAGGTCGGCAGCATCGGCGGTTTGTGTCGCTTCGTCGACGACACGAAGAAAATGACGCAGGAAGGGTATACCGTTGTCGAAGTCTATGCAGACGAGAGTTCCGAGAAGAACCTCGAATACCGCCAGGCTATCGACGGTGATTACTCGCTCATCAAAAAGAGCCTCTCCTATACCGTGGCCCAATTTCATGCAGACGTGCGGACAGGTAGGCCAAACATCAAGGCAGACGCTCCAGGTGTCTTCACAGGCGCCATGTTTCACCCTGCGGAAGCGCAAAACCTCGGGCTCATCAACGGAACGATGACCCTTGCCGAATGCGTCGAGAACGCCGCAATACGGGCTCAATACAACCACTAATTCTTAATAATATGGATGTAAAACAATTTCTTTCCAACACCCAGATGGGCAGAGTGGTCGCCCGCTTTCTGAAAAAGGAGCCGACGACCGATGCGCAGGGTAAGATGGTTTTCACGGAGGAGGAAGAGCAGAAGCTGACCGAACACTTCGGCCAGCCTTTCGTGCGACTTCTGAAGGAGAAGACCTTCTCCTCAGAGGAGGATAAAGCCAATGACCTCTACGAGGCCGCCGTCAGGCACGCGACCGAACAGGTCGAGGCCAAATTCACCAGCATGATCAAGCAACTCCAGAGCGACATCGCGACGCTGGCGGCCAAACCCGAGGATCTCCCCGCGTCTTCGAAAGCCGACGCCAACCTCGGAAACTTCCAGCGGAACGTCTTCAAGGCCGACATGTCGTTGGCCCACAACAAGGCTGCTGCCGCATTCATCCAGCGGGGAGTCATGGCCGACACCCCCACGATCGAGGTCGGTGACCTGCGCCAGGAACTCGGGCCCTACCTTTCGCAGGGCAACAACCTCGACATCCTCCAGCAGCTCTACCAGAGCTTCTCGACGTCGAAGCACCTCGCGTGGAAAAGAGCCGTAACGGAGTACAAGGCCGCTGCGAGCGAATCCATCGATCACGTCGTACAGCAGTTCACGGCAAAGTGGACGCCGCGGGGTGGTGCGAAATTCACACCCCTCACGATCAAGAATTATCGCCACAAGGTCAACTTCTCGATCATTCCGGCCGAGGTTGGCGAGAGCTGGCTTTTCCACCTCTACGACGAGGGGAAAACGCCTGACCAGATGCCGATCACGCGCTACATCGTCGACAAGGTGATGCTTCCGCAAATCGCCGAGGACATCGAGAACGTGATGATCTCGAAGGCGAAATTCGTCGAGGGCTCCCAGAAAACGGAGGACACGATGGACGGCTTCGAGACAATCCTTGCCGAAGCGCGAAAGTCGCTTGCGCCGATGCAGTTCTTCAACACGGCCAAAAACCTGCTCGAAGCAACCGACGACGAAGTGCTGGCCGTGATCGATGACTTCGTGGCATCGCTGGCGCCGCTCTACAAGTCGAAGAAGATGCCCATCTACATGTCGAGCGACATCTACCTCAAGTACAAGCGCGCGTACAAGAACAAGTGGGGCGCCGGGTCCGGCACGGAGAAGGTAAACTTCGGCGAAGATCGTGTCGACTTCTCAAACTGCTACCTCCAGGTCCTCGACAGCCTCTACGGCTCCCCCATCGTGTTTTCCACTCCGGCGGGAAACTTCATCGGCTTACAGCATAAGAACCCGCCGCAGTTCATCACCGACATTCAGAAGCACGACTACGAAGTCCGTTTCTATTGCGAGTTCTGGCTGGGAGTAGGTTTCCTGATCGGCGAGGCGGTATTCGCCATCGTACCCGAGAAGTACGACCCCAAGGCGGCGATCTCCTCGACCCGTGAAGGTACTCCCGGGAAATGGCTCGTAGCCGCTACCGATCCCCCCAAGGAAGAGGGCACTTCAAGCGAAAACACTTCCGACGATCCCGAAACCATGTAAAACATCGCAACAATGCCTTACACGAAAAAAGCAATAGGTCGCCCGGCAGGAGGTGCCGGCAATCCGTCTCCGAAAAATCCTCACATCCTCATTTTCGACATGGACGACGTCGAAACCTACCCCACCCGAGTAGTCGGCGTCACGGTCGCCGAGGATGGATTCTCACTGAAAGAGGGCGCGAAGCTGCAACCCGTATACGCAACTCCCGACAGTATCGAGTTGCTCCAAGAGCCCGAAGGCGACGCAGACGCCAGAGGCTACAAGAAAGGGGTGAAATTCGCACACCCCGGAACCTCGACGGACATCGAGGACTTCGTCGAGTACAATACCAACCGAAACCTCGGCGCCATCGTTCGCGGTTGTGGCGGCGGAGCCCGGCTCATCGGCTCTCCGTGCAATCCGCTCTCGCTGAAATCCGAGACGCAGGATACGAAAGAGGGTGCGAAGAACACGCTCACGCTCCAGCAGGACATCCGTGACGAGTTCCGCATCCTGACCTACACGGGTAAACTGCCCGAAATCATCGACGAAAAACCGGGCGCGCCCGAGGAAACGATGTAACATCATGGCCAAGAAAAAAATCATCAACACCGAGGCTCCAGGAGCAGAAACGCATTCTGCTCCGGATCCCGCCGCCGAGCCCTTTTTCTCCGACGCCGAAGTCTCGGCCGTCGGGAGTGCGATCGAAACGGCTGAAAAAGCGGAGCCGCTGTCGGCACACCCTACTTGCGATTACGAACATCTCCCGATCGTCGTCCTCGGTTCGGCCGAGGCACTACCGCTGCTGGATGAAATCTGGCAGCGGAAAGCCCCCGGCTCCTTGATCATTCCGATCGAGGTAGACGAAGATCCCCCTTTCTCCGCAACCATCGATCGTCTGATCGCCAACGAGCTCATCCCGGACACGTTCGTCCTGGTTCCCGCAAATTGCTTCCCGACGCATCGCGTCGGCATAGCCGACCTCGTAGCGTATCGTGTCCGCCGGATGAAATCACAATCCGGCAAGATGTTGGCGACACCGCGCACCGGGCTGCCCTTCCTCTTCAAGGCGGATGCGGCACTCAAAACGCTGAAGCTGCTCGGTGACACCTATGACGAGGAGGCTTTTCTCTTTGTATACAACCCTATCGCGCATCCAGGTGAACGTCCCGAAGAGATCGGCATGACCTTCGGAAACACCGTGAGCTACGCAATCCGCCGTCCCAAGTGTCTCGCGGTCGTAGCCGAGGCTCTCGTTCGCAAGCGTTTCATCTGCACAACGGGCGAAGGCTTTGTCGCGATCAAAGATCAACTCGCTCTTCTCGTCAAAAATGAATGATCGCTCAAGAGACGAGATCCGTGCATGGTTAAGAGCCGGAGCCGAGGTCACATCCGGCCTCCGGCTCTTTTCTCGACACAGCAACAATACCCGTTTCACAGCCCTCGTGAAAACGAGGCCTGCAAAGTATCGGCTGCTACTGATTGAGAAGTTATGCGCGCTGGCAGGGATATCCCCGTTGCAAGAGCAGAAACAACCTGCACGCCGGAAGTTCCGCGACGACTTTCCCTGCCTGCGCGATCCCGATTGTCCGCCTGAGTTGAAAATCCTTGCGGCGGACAAAATTACAGCCCACGATCGCTACATCCGAGCGCATGAGCGACTATTCGGCTGCGCGACGCTCGAGGAGTGCTACAATACAGCTCGAGAAGCCATCGAGAACTTCCTTGAGAATCGTGCAATATACCAAGAATTAGATCACTACCGAGAGCACGGAGCGGTACTCGGCAAACATCGTATTTTCGAGTACCTCCGCCACCGACAGCGGCTCCGCGAATTAAACGTCGTAGAGTTACTCGCCGAGCAGCGTCGGCTGCGGACCGCGATCTGGCGGATAAACGACGAAATCAAGAAAGGCACGAAACCCCATCTACAAAGTGAGCGGAAACAACGACGGCAGCAAAAAGAGACGTTGTTGGCCGAAGTGAACGACCTAATAGACGCTTATACGCATGCCCGATAGATTATTCGACATCCGAGACATCGCAGCGAAGAGTTCGGAGCCTACCGAAGTCCCCACCCGGACCCACCGCCGTAAAACACAATGCTACGAGACCTCGACAAAGTACCTCTACCGTCGGGCGTTTTCCGAGGTGTCATTGCTCGATGCCTGCAAAGAGTTCGACTTCCAGGAGGGCCACGCCTACCACTTCATCACGGGCGGCGACGTGGACTCGCTATCGTACCTCAAGGCGATCCTTCGCCAGCAGCCGCTGACCTATTGCCTCTTCTCGACCTGGTGCATGGCCGCCGAAGACATCCTCCAATTCGAGGAATGGATGCAGGAGGGACGCATAGAACACCTCGACGCATACGTCGGCGAAATATTCCCCAACTCCTATCGGATCGAATACCAGCTGCTCAAAGACGTATTCGCAAGAAATATCGGGGGGGGGAGAATTGCCGTATTCAAAAACCACTCGAAAATCTATGCAGGCGTAGGACCCAAATTCGCCTTCGCGATAGAGACGTCGGCCAACATCAACACCAATCCTCGAACCGAAAACGGGTGCATCACCGTCGATCGTGGCCTATACGAGTTCTACCGCGAGTTTTTCGACGGGATAAAATCTTTCGAGCATGACCAAACGAATATACGAACGAAATAAAATCGGCGACGACTTGACGCGAGATCAAGTAGAGGAACTACAACAGTTCGGCGCTCTGGAGTGGGAGCCGCGCGACATCGCCATCTATTTCGGCTTCGACATCGGCCAGTTCACTGCCGAATACAACGACCCCGAGAGCCTCGTCTCGCTGGCCATAACACGCGGCCGTCTTCAGGCACTGGCTACCGTTAATAAGGCGCTGCTCGGGAATGCCCAAGCCGGAGACCTTCCATCGATAAATCACCTCGAAAAACTCCGGCGCGAGAAGTCTTTCAAGACCTCGAAGCTCGACATCTTCGGCTCTTTCGACAACGAGAAAGCCTTTAGACGGGTGTACGAGTACATGACCGAGGGCCGAACGAACGACCTTTCAAATAACGAGAAGTTATTCCTCGATTTGCTCTCGATCATCAATTCCATTGACCGGCATATAGGCAAGCGTGCTACGATCAAGTTTCTCACCCAGCAACTCGGATACAGTTATGACCGTGCCGCAGACTACTACAACCAGGCCGACGCGTTGTTCTACTCCAATCGAAGCACAACGAAAGAGGCTCTTCGAAACAAGTACGCCGAGTTGCTCGAGGACCTGGCGCACGCAGCGAAGAATGTGGCGGCAACACCCAAAGATTTCGAAGCTGTGAGCGAAATCATCGCCAAAGCCGCGAAGATCCGCAAACTCGACGAGCCCGAGATCCAACGTCTGCCGCCTCAAATGTACATGCGCCCCCTGCGCGTTTTTTCGCTGACGACCGACGTCATTGGGCTGCCGGCCGTAAACCGGCAGGAAGTCAGCGAACAAATTCAACGCCTTGCCGTACCAGAGGCGACCAAAAGCCGTCTCCGCCGGGAGTCGCTTGTCGAGGATGTGGACATCATCGAATTTCTGAATTATGGGAAACAGAGCGAAAATTAAAATCCCTGAAAAGAAGGCATACGTCGATTTGCAATTCATGAACTGGCTCGCCCAGTTCTGCGCGATGATAATGCCCCGAAAACTGCGGCTTGTCGCCGGTCGCGGATCGGCTAAAACCACAGAGATACAGGTCGAACGGCTTATCGAAATGGTCTACGATATGCCGGGCGCCCCCGTGGCATGGGTAGCCGACACCTTTGCCAACCTAACGGCCAACGTCCTCCCGATGGTGTTCGAAGCGCTCGAACGCAAAGGCTTCCGCGAAGGCGTCCACTACGTCGTCGAAAAGCAGCCGCCAACCTTCACCGAGAGAGAGTGCGCAGATCTTCCCGAGTGGCTCAAACCTCACTTTTGGAAGCCCTACAACAAGATTATCTCCCACAAGCGAACGATCGTATTCTTCACTGGGTTGAACATTACCTTCGGATCGCTCGACCGTCCGGCATCGCTCGCCGGTCGTTCCTACGTTCATGTATTCGGCGACGAGGTGAAGTATTTCGCCGAGACCAAAATCGGCAACCTGCTCAAAGCCCGGCGAGGCTACCGACTGCAATTCGGACACTCGCCTTTCTACTTGGGCGAAACGTTCACAACCGATATGCCCAACACCGGAAACACCGGCGAATACGATTGGATATTCAAGGGTGCAGAAGAAATGGATCCAGAAACGTTACTGCTCGTATGGAGGACGGCAGCCATTGCAAACGACGCCCTACAGGAGTATCTCGCAGCAAAGGAAAAGTTTTACCGCACGCGTTCCGATTCCGATCGGCGCGAGTATCTGAACAAACACAAAACTGCGAATCGCTGGAAGGAGCGATGGTACAGCCTCCGACACCACGAGAAGGCGCAGAGCATGTTCTTGATCGTATCGAGTTATGTCAACGTCGACATTTTATCTCCCCAATGGTTTGCCGACGCTCTTTCGTCGCAGCTCTCCGACATCAACGCGGCGATATTATCGATGCCTCCCCGCATTGACAAAGGGCAGCAGTTTTATCCCAACCTTGGCGAACGCCACTTCTATACCGATGGAAACTTGTCGTCAGTCGAGCGTACCCTGGGCCTCCGCGACACCGAAGATTGCCGTCTGCTTCGCCACCTCGACCCCAATCGCGCAATCGACATGTCGATGGACTTCGGAAACATGCTCTCCATGCTTATCGCGCAAGACGACGGCCGCGTGCTTCACATCATCAAAGAGTTCTACAGCCTCCCTCCCGAGTGGATACGCGCATTGGCCGACAAATTTCTGCGCTACTTCGAGCCCCACAAACAGAAAACCGTGAAGTTCTACTACGATCGCAGCGGGAACAACTATAAAGGCAGCAACCAATCACTGGCCAACCAGGTCAAAGAGGCGATCGAACGAGACGCAACAGGCCGCCCGACCGGCTGGCGCGTTCAGCTCATGTCGCTCGGACAGGGCAATATCCCCATGTCCGACGAGTACGCCTTCATGCGCGAGCTGATGGTCGGGCACAATACCCGCCTCCCCGAGTTGCAGATCGACGCCATACATTGCCGCAACCTCAAGGCCTCGCTCGAACTGGCCAAGACAACCGTCGACTCGAAGGGGCGGATAGGTAAGGACAAGAGCGCAGAGAAATCGTCCGACATCAAACGCCTCGTCACCTCGACGAACTTCTCGGATGCGTTCAAGTATCTGCTGATGCGCAAGACGTGGGTCGCCATCGTCAAACGAGATATCGGCCGTGGGCTACCTGATGGCTCTGCAGGCGAGGTGTCCGTACGATAACACAACACCTCTATTATCGAGAGGGTAGCGCTGGCTGCCCTCTTTTTTGCACCCTCCCGCGCCCCTTCCAAGAGGGTCGCAGCTCTCATATATCACCTTTTCAAAGCCGTGCGATTGCAAATGTAAAAGAGGGCGGGGCGGACTTCGCATCCACACCTGGAAAGGATTTTTTTCGCCAAAACCGCAATCGGCTGATTTTCAGAACTCAAATAAAAATATTACTCGAAAGGAGACGATAAATCGGGATTTTTGGGAGTGAATACGGATTTTTTTGGCTGCAAAACACACAAAAAAAGGAGGGGATAACGCCTCCCCTCCCGAAATTGGATTAAATTCATCGGCAGTCGCCTCTGCACTCAACCCTATGTACGGTGCAAATATAGCAATTTTTACGAATCAAAATACACCGCAAATGGAATTAGAAAAATCATCATAAATTCAAACTTTCGAACAAACCAAACGCTTTGCACATCTATTTCAAAAAACGATAAATAAAATTAACTTTTAAGTCAAGAATAAAAAATAATTCGTATCTTTGTATCGTAACCAATTACAAGTATGAGCAAGGCAGAATTGGAAATAGTAGAACAGTCGGAACTGGTCAGTCTATATTCGATTAAATTTAACGGAGAGGACAAAACCGAGTTTGAACGGTTCATGCAGGATTTTAAAGATAATTCGGAGTTGAATGAAGACTTTCAGCGCATCATTTATGCAGTAAGTAAGATTCTGGAGAACGGGGCCTTGGAGCGTTATTTCCGTCCCGAAGGAGGTTATGGCGATGGAGTTTGTGCTATTCCCATCCAATCTGGCCAATTGCGATTATACTGCCTGCGTATTTCCGATCAAATACTGATAATTGGCAACGGCAATGTTAAAAGGACCCGAACCACACAAGAAGACCCTCTGCTGCAAGGCTACGTAATAACATTACAGAAATTTGACAAACTGATCCGAGCTGGCATAAGAAATGGAGTCTTAAGTATTGAAGAAAAGGAAATTGTCGGATCAGAAGGAAGAATCTTTGAAGTGTAGCGATATGAAAACGAATGACTTATTACACAAATGTCTGTCGGATGTGTCGAATGACGTAAAAGCAGAGATTGATTTGTCATTTGCCATTGTGGACAGAATCGATGCCGTTCTGAAAGAGAAAGGCATGACGCAAAAAGATCTTGCAGAAGCTTTAGGGAAAAACGAGTCTGAAGTATCGAAGTGGATGCGTGGTACACACAATTTCACCATTCGAACGCTTGCTCGCATATCCAACGTTCTCGGTTCGCAAATTATCGGGGTATCCCATTGACAAAAGGCGGTAAAACCGCCTTTTGTCGTAAAAAAACAGTCCCATTTCTTGCAAAATCCGCGGGGGGGGGTATCTTTGTACCCAACAACTTAAACTCGAAAGCTATGGATGAAATCAACAACCCGATTCTTTGGAGCATCTGCAAATCTGCACAGATCAGCGTCGTCAAGGCGACCAACATTATCGCAAACACCGTCCTCGGGATTGGATTGATTGGTGGGTTGATCGCCGCTATTATCGGTCTGATGACGAATACCGAGTACTATGGGTATCGCCCGGACTGGATTTTGTTCGGCTGTGGCCTCGCTGCAATTATCAACTCTGCAATCGTCTGGGCCGTGTTGAAAATGCTGATCGCCATCTATACCAAACTCGACAACAAATAGGCTGCAATCGGTCAGGTATGTGCCCCAAGAGCGACAAATTGTCGCTCTTTTTTTGTCTTTCAAAGAAATTTCCGTATATTTGTAATGCTAAACAATCTGATAGGCGGATGATGTCCGTCTGATATACGGGCATTTTTTGTGCGTGTATAATTTGTGGTTTCGTACCCCCGTGCCGACGGTTAATGCCCCGGCAAGCCTATCAGGTGTTTAGCAGCGGGAAAGACGAAACCACTTTTTGTTTAACGGTTTAATGCTAAAACCTGATGAAAAACAATCTCCATGCACTGCGCCTAGCGCAGCAAACCCGCAGAAACCGGGAGTTTCTGCGAGACACCAATCCCGGAATCCGGGCAATGGTAAGACGATATCACCAACTCTGCCACGCCAAAGTCGAAATCGCCGAAACGGCCAAATGGCTCCGCGACCGCCACGACGAGAACCGAGAGCCGAACAACTTGGACGCACACATGCAGGCAGATGAACTACTCCAAAGTATGCTTCAAGACTTGCAGCGGGTGATCGGCAGCCACTACATCCGTCGAATCACAATAGCCGAGAACAATGAATAAGCCGACATCCGGGGATATGTCTGCCCAACTGGCGGCCAATCCCAAACTCATCCGGGCCTATCGGTGCGTGCGCGAAGCCTACGAAAACCTCGACCAGTATATCAGCGGCGAAGCCCCGAGGTGCGGGACAAGGGCCAGCGAGCTAATATGGAAAATATTCCATGAACTCGACGGGGTGTTACCCAATTTCTGGCAAAACCTCGCCGAATTGATCGTCGCTGATATCAACGCGAATATGAACGAAGAGGAGGGCAAGCTATGAAGACCGACGGTAAGACAGTAACGATGACACGTGACGAATACGAGATCTTCAGCCGGATGATCGATACGATGGCCAGCCAAAGCGAAATGATCTCCCGGTTGACCATAGAATGCAACGACCGTCATAGTCACGATGTTCACGCAAAGCATCAGATCCAAATGTATCACCCCTCCACGCGTCCATCGTAGTTTGCGCCGACTTTCTGTCCTTTAATAGCTGCCTTCAGGCAGCTATTTTTGTGTCATGCAAATATTCGACGCCATACGACGCATGCGGGAAATCTCACGTAAAAACGAAACCTTCAGCATGATGTTCATGTCCTACAACAGTTCCGTGGGGCGCAGCGAAGGGATCATCGAGGTACGTCACGCCCGACTTCGCGCCCGAGCACAAAAGGCGCATCATCGGCATGCCGAAATTATCGAAGAATACGTCAACGTCGACACTGGCGAAGCTCGCCATTTTTACCAACCGCTACTCATGAATTTCAACGGTGAGAAGGTCTACGCATGAATATGAAAATACACAAAATCACACCTTCAGCGTTTGTCGTGGAAGCCGGACAGATGGCTTACTCGATCTCGACGGGCAGAAGCTACGGCGGCGACATGACGATATTCAACGCCTCCCGAAATCCCAATTGGGAATATTCGTACCAGACCGTCATGGGCAAACGCATCGTAGCCTTTGGCCCTGGGAACGACTTGCCCGTCATGGTGCGCGATCTGGTTCAAGACAACAATCTCGCACCCGGCATACTTCAACGCCAAAAGGGATTGCTCTATGGCCAGGGCGCATTCCTCTACCGGCATCGGGTGAAGGACGGTCGCATCATCCGCGAATACGACGATGACGCCGAGATCTCCACATGGCTCCGTTCTTGGGACGCCAAACGCTTCATCGAAAAGGCCCTGGTGGATTATCTGCATTTGCAAGGGTTCTTCGCCTTGCACATCCTCGAACGGGGGCAACGCCTCGGCAATCGTCTCGGGCGCAAACCCAGGATCGCCCGTCTTCAGTTCGTCAAAGCGACGAACGCCCGTCTCGAATGGGCCGAGAGCAGACAGCTCGAGGACGTGAAGCACATCTTCGTCGGCGATTTCGAGAACGGCTGCCTCACCTCCGGCGTGCAGACCTTCCCGGTCTATGACCCGTTCGACCCCGGAAAATATCCCGTGTCCGCGTCCTACAACTACTCCTACTCGTTCGGCCGCAACTTCTACTCGACGCCTGCATTCATGGGCGCGATACGTTGGATTCTCCGCGGATCCGACATTCCCACGATATTTCGATACGTCACCGACAACGGGTTAAACCTCGCATACCACATACACTCTCCCGCCCTCTATTGGGAGCACAAGAAGGATATTCTGCGGAACAAATTTCCACAGGCCCAGGAAATAGAACTCGATGCGATGCTCGCTGTTTTGAAAGATAAAATCATGGGCACAATCACCGAGGTGCTATCCGGCAAGAAAAATGCGGGGAAATTTTTCGAATCCATCGACTTTTACGACCCCGACGGAAACTTGTGCTCCTGGAAGATCGAAGCCGTAGACCAGAAAATCAAGGATTTCGTAGAGTCCCAACTCAAAATCGGCGAAGCGGCGAACTCCGCCATCACATCGGGCATGCAGCTCCACCCCTCGCTCACCAACATTATGGTC
This sequence comes from uncultured Alistipes sp., assembly GCA_947364365.1. Classification (GTDB taxonomy): domain Bacteria; phylum Bacteroidota; class Bacteroidia; order Bacteroidales; family Rikenellaceae; genus Alistipes. Next base: position 52,508 of record CANASP010000001.1, on the reverse strand, counting down.
AACGGCAAACTTGCATCCGGCTCGGAGATGCTCTACGCCCACCAGATCTATAAACTCTCTGACGTCGCGATCCCCGAAATGGTCATCCTGGATCCGATCAACCAAGCCATTCGTTACAACTTCCCCGAAACGGATCTCCAGCTCGGATTTTACCACCAAAGCCTCATGACGCAGGAAGAGACGGCGCCCAAAGACAGGATCCGCAACAATTAGCTCTATGATTTTCAATAAAAACGACAACGGCGCCCGGGAAATCCAAGCCCTCGTAGGCGTCTACTTCCAAAGCAACGACTTCAGCGTAATCGAGTCGGAGATCCATTCCGCAACCCGCACAGTACGGAATCTCATCGGGGCCGAGATCCTCTCCAGGGCCGAGAGGTACTACCAGTCGCAGGAGGGCGGAGATAAAAGCAGTGTTGACGCGCAACTCGTAAGGGCCGTGCAAGCACCCATTGCGCAACTCGCTATGGTGCGGTTTTACCAACAGAACATTCTTTCACACGAAGACGGCGGGCGCAAGGTGAAAATACACGAGGAGAGCGAGAAAATGCCCTGGCAATGGCAATACGACCGCGATGACCAGGCACTACTCGACAAGTACCATCGCACACTCGACGAACTCTACGCCTTTTTGGAGGAGTCGCACATCGACGAATGGGAAAATTCGCCCTTCCGAAAGAGGCTTGCCTCCTGCTTCATCAAGGACCTCGATACTTTTCAAGCCGTATTCCCGCTCGAAGATTCGCCCCGCATGTTCTATATCCTCGTCCCGTTCATGTTGGAAGTGCAGGATCGCATTATTCATCCTATTGTGGGCGAGGAGGCATTCGAGCGCATGAAGACAGGCGACATCGGCAAAGAGTTGGCCGAGCAATTCGCGGCCGCAAAGCTCTGTATCCCACTCTACGCTGTCATCACGGCGGTGAAGCGCATGTCGATCAAGATCCTGCCGACAATGATCGTACGCCGGTTCTCCGAATCCTTTCAAGGCGGCCGAGGCGGCAACATCGACGACGACGCGACACGAAAGCTGCTCCGCATGCTGGAGCAAGAGGCAATCGAAGCAAAAACGGAGCTCCAAAAGGCTGTCACCAAGCGACAGAATCCGGCGCGCGACATCGCGCTCATACCAAACAACGACCCATCGAAAAAGTACTGCACGACTTGATGAACCGTATCGAAATCCCTGAAGCTGGAATTACGGTGGATGTTCCGGCATCCTATGCCGAAATGACAGGGCCGCAGCTCTTCTACGTCATGCAACAACTCGACGCGCTTCAACGCGGGCATATCCCTCTTACGGAGTTTCGGGTGCGCGTGCTCTACAAACTGGCCGGAATCAAGCGCACGCCCCGAAGCATTGCATGGGAACGCCTACACCCGAAGGCTGCACGGCTCCGAGCTGAAAAAGTCACACTTCTCGCAGAGAAACTCCTCGGATTTGTTTTTATGCCCGACGCCGAAAAACTGCTCCCGGCCTACGATTGCGTGGAGAACCACATGCCCTCTCTCCGCATTGGCTTTCGCCGATTCATCGGGCCAGGCGACGGACTTATGGATATTTCGATCGAGGAGCTGATGGCGGCCGACGCCGAACTCGCGCTCTACACTACGACCCAGGATCCGCAGCACATAGACAACATGCTTGCCACACTCTACCGCCGCCCTGGGCCGCGTCAGCCGAGCGGCCGACGGGTCCAGCCGCTCGACATCGACCGAACGGCCCGCGACGCACACATCTTTCGCAAAGTGCCGTCCTGGAAAAAGTATCTGTTTATGCTTTGGTACGCCGCCTGCGTGGATAACCTCCAGCGCGGAACATTTACGATCAATGGCCGAGAGGTATCGTTCGCGCCGCTGTTCAGCGACAACGAGGCCGCGGGGAAGTCTCTCGGCTGGCTCGGCACTCTGTTCAACCTGGCCGAGCGTAAAACATTCGGCGACATCGAGAAGACCTCGGCGACGAACGTAATCGACGTACTCCTCCTCTTGCTTAACGACAAATACAACGCGGAAAATGCTCGAAAAAATCATACGGCTGATTAAATACTGCCGAACAATCAACGAAGGCCTGTCCAATACACCGAATCCCATTCTCGTGGCGGCCGAGGATCAAGGATCTCTTGCGCTCAACTCTCCCAGGCGAGCCCCTCTACAGATCGTAATATCACTTCCGCAGGCGTCGCTCTCGGGGAATTGCGACAATATGACGGGGCCGCACACACTCATCATCTTCGCCCTCGAAAAAGGTCGGGATCAAACCCGGACAGCCGAACAATCCGACCAGCTCTATATGGATACGGCCTATATCCTGGAACAATTACTTGCCAAATTCATCGACGACATCTCCGGCGCCCGCACATCCGGACAATGCCCGTTGCTGTATGGGATGGAACTGATCGAGGTAGAGATCTTGCCGGAAACCGGGCGATTCGGAGGCTGGGACGGGTGGTCAGCGGCGCTTGTGCTCAAGTAACTGCTATGGGCCGTTGTCCGTTATATCACAGAGGGGGGGGGTAATTAAAAAGTCCCCGGCCGTTGCATATCGTCTGACTTACATACAACACACCGCTCGACACGGATAGCCGGGGACAAAACCTCAAGGCTCCATGTCGAGCGTCAAATTGTTGCATGTAAGTCAGAGATGCAAAAGTAATGAAAATATACGAAATCATCGCGTTCAACCGGGAAATACTCGACCGATTCGACCGACTCGGCGTCCGCCCCAGCGACCACAAATACCTCGACCTATACAGCGACTACCGAACGATGAAGGCTCGGCAGGAAAAAAAGACCTATATCGTCACGGTGCTTGCCGAGAGATATTCGATCTGCGAACGAAAGGTTTACGATATTCTTGCGCACCTCGAAAAGGACTGCACGGAACATGCAGCATTACCCCCCCCGAATAGTTGGCAGACAAGCCAATAAGCCCGACCTTTGCGATCTCAATCACATTACTTATGTCCGCAAAAGTGTACAATGCCTCCCCGCTCCCATTCATGGGTCAAAAGCGCCGGTTCGTGTCTCGGTTCCGTGAAGCCCTACACGAATTTCCCTCGGCGACAACTTTTGTCGATCTGTTCGGCGGCTCCGGCCTGCTCTCGCACGTCGTCAAGCGAGAGCGGCCCGACGCCCGTGTAATCTACAACGATTACGACGATTTCCATCTGCGCATCGAAAACGTCGACCGGACGAACGGCATCATCGCCGAGATCCGTACAATTCTCGCCGATATACCGAGGCAAAAGAAGGTCTCTGACCCCAAACGACAAGCTATCATCGAGCTGCTGAAACGACACGAACGAACTGGATTCGTCGACTATATTACCGTCTCTTCCTCGATCTTGTTCTCTGGAAATTATGCGACGAATATCGGGCAGATTGAGAAGCAGACACTGTACAACTCCACAAAGCAGACACCATACGTCTGCAACGACTATCTCGACGGACTGGAAATCGTCAAAGCCGACTATAGAGAGCTGTTTACCAAACACAAGGACACTCCGGGCGTAGTCTTTCTCGTAGACCCGCCGTACCTTGCGACCCAAACCGGGCATTACGAGAACTATTGGAAGCTGACCGACTACCTTGACGTATTCACGACGATCATCCGGCACCCCTTTTTCTATTTCACCTCGGACAAGTCATCCGTCATCGAGTTCTTCGAGTGGATGGATGCACACGGATTCGGATCTCCGTTTCATGGCACGAAGAGGGTGGATATAACCTCCTACCTAAATTATAATTCCCAGTATACCGACATCATGATTTACAGATCGTAAGCCAGCAACTCATATATAAGTTAAGAGCGATATCCATTGCTCTTTTTTGTTTTGCGGATAAAAAATCATATATTTGTGATATGATTGAGATTTTCGGATTGTGGGGAATTTGCGTGATTGTATTTTCAATCCTGCTTGACAAATGGAGTAAGCCCAAATATAAATAGGGCTATCGCCCCTCTTCATGTCCTTTTTTAGCCGCCTCCGGGTGGCTATTTTTGTTGCAAAACGTCTGATATGGCATCACTCGTCGAGCAACGATTCGTAGATGAAATACTCACATCCGAAGGCGCCCGCCTTCTGAAAAACCAAGGAGCCGCGTTCGCCGCCCGGCTCCGCTTCCACACCAGGCACATTCTGGAGAGGCGCAAAGCCGAAGTTTCCGCAGGAAACGGATACTCCGGCAAGCTGGCCATCACCCACACCGCATACCAGCGTTTTCTCGACCTCCGGACCATGAATTACGGTTCGAAGGCCGTGCGCCGCAACCGCAAAATCCACAACCGGTTCGTCTGGGGACATTTCAACTCCATAGCCTACCGTTTGACCAATGACCTGACACAGGACGTCGCAGCACGGATCCGTTCGGAAATCGAAAACAAATAACTCGCATGGCAAAGACTCTTAAAGAAGAAAATCTGCGGCTCAACATCATTGTCAACGGCGACCCCGCACGCAAGGAGATCGGGGAACTCGAACGCAAAACTATTGATTTGGCAAATGCCAAAGAGGCATTACGTGCAGAACAAAAAAAGGTGGGGATAGAGAATGGTAAAAACTCCCGTCAATACAACGAATTAAAAGAGCGAATTAAAGAATACTCACAGCAAATATACGAAAACAAAATCAAGCTCAGCACGATGCGCTCGGAACTGAGCCTAAATCTTATGACCGTTTCCGAATTAAGCAAACGGCACGCTGAACTTCGAATTGCGCAAAGGAATACGATCCCGGGAACAGCCGCATGGAAGAAATACAATACCGAACTGCAGGCCGTAACCGCACGCATGGCACAATTGCGAGCGGAATCAACCGCTACTGAAGGCGCTATGTGCCGCATGGCATCCGGCGTGAATAAATATATTGGAACCGTAACAGCGGCATTTGCCGCGGCCGCTATGTACGGCTCGGGCCTCTACAAAGCCGTGCAGACCTATTCGGGGCTGGACGAAGCCATGTCGAACACCCGCAAGACAACCGGCATGACCCGCGAAGAGGTCGAAGCATTGAACGACAGCATCGGAAAGATCGACACACGGACCGCACAAGAGGAACTGCTCGGCATGGCCCGAGTAGGCGGAAAACTCGGTATCGCCAAGCGCGACATCGAAGGCTTTACCCGCGCGGCCGACATCATCAAAATTTCACTCGGCAAGGACCTCGGAGACAACGTAGAGACGACCATCGGACAGATCGGGAAATTGGTGAATGTATTTCACATCAACGAGGAGTTCGGCATTGAAAAGGGCATGATGAAGACCGCAGCAGCGGTAAACGAACTCGGCAAATCCTCGACGGCCAACGAAGCCAACATCGTCGACTTCATGCGCCGAGTAGGCGGAGTCGGATATTCTGCCGGGATGTCACTGGCCAATATCGCCGGCCTGGGTGCCGCTCTCGATGACCTCGGGCAGACGACGGAGGTCGCCGGGACATCCATATCGCAGGTCTTTACCGGCATGTTCCGTCGCACGGACGCCTTCGCAGCCGCGGCCAAAATGAACATCGCCGATTTCAAAAAGTTGATGGCCGAAGATATAAACGAGGCGCTGATCCGCGTAGCAGAGGGCATGGGATCCGATGGTGCCGGCATGGCAGGAATCGTCGCAGCACTCGACTCGCTTAAGCTGGACGGAACGCGCGCAACCGGTGTACTGACAGCACTGGCCCAAAATACGGACAAACTTCGTCAGCAGCAGACGATCGCCAACCAGGCTTTCGACGAGGGTACGTCGTGCCTCAAGGAGTTCAACATCATGAACAGTACAGCCGAGGCCACGACTGAAAAACTCCGAAAACGCATCGCCGAAGAGGCTGCCGCCCTCGGGAAAACGCTCGTCCCGGCCTACCACGAAAGTCTTTCGGGTAAAGCCGCACTCATCAAGGCAACGCGCATCTTCATCGAGTGGCTCATCAAACACAAAGGGGCAATCATCGGGCTGGTTGCAGTATACGCCGCATACGCAGCTGCTGCAAAGGTCAAAGGGGCCTGGGATTATATTCTTATTGCCAGAACAAAATTGCTGACAACTTGGAGCAGAATGCGCCAAGCGGCACTCGCCCATGAAACCCTGGCAATGAATGCCGGAACCGCGTCAACAAAGTTGATGGCCGCAGCACACCTTCTCCTCGCAGGGAATCTCCGTGCCGCAAGCATCGCATTCAAGGCTCTTTTTGCATCGATGGGGCCGGCCGGATGGGCCGTACTCATTATGTCTGGACTGGCAGGCGCTGTCAAGCTATTCTCCAATGGATCAAGCGCGGCGGCAAAATCCCAAAAGATCTTGTCTCAACACACGCGAGATGCCGTAGCAGAAGCCGCCATCGAGCGGGCCGAATTAGACAAACTGAAAGGGAAATTAGAGGGCTGCAAAACCGGTACCGAGGAATACAACAAGACGAAACAAGAAATTATAGACAAGTTCGGGAAATACGATAGCACCCTTAAGAGCGAAACCCTTACCGTGCAAACGTTACGGGACAAGTATAACTCTTTAACGGAAGCCATAATGCAAAGCGCCAAAACGCGTCAGTACGACAAATTCGTCGAGGCACAGCAGGCGTCCTTCGACGAGAGTTTCAAGAAAACGTCTGACAAACTTTGGGAAACGTTAAACGATCAATATTACACGGAGAAGGCATCGAAATATTACAATGAAATCATGAATGCCTTCTTCGGAGGGCAGTCGCTTGACGCCTGGCTTACGACAGGCTCGGCAAAAACCCGTCGTTTAGTCCGAGAGCTGCAAAAACTCCGCGACGCACAAAAAGCAGCCAACGAAGAGGCGCGCTATCGTTTTGGGATCACAGCAGACACGGCTGCGAAATCGCAGTCGACAACGTCCAAGATGGAAGCAGCTGACGATCCAAATACGGCTACGACAGTCGTTCCGAGTAAGAAAAAGAAGAAGGCATGGAGCCTCGACAATGACGCCGCATATCTTGCCGAAAAGCAGAAGTTGAGACAACAATATGCCGACGGAGAGATCGCCACAGAGCAGGAGTACCAAAACCGGCTGTTGTCCCTTGAGATAACCTATCTTCAGGCGCGCTTGGCCGCAAACAAGGAGGCCGGGGCCGAACGGTCCAAGCTTGAGATCCAGCTCGCCGACAAAATCATCGAACAGAAGAAACGCGAGCAGCAGCAAACAGAAGCAGCCGAGAACCTCCGCATCCAAAATGTCACCGACGCAAAGGCCCGCGAAAACGCCGAGTACGAGCAGAGCAAAAAACTGTATGCCGGGAATGCCGCCGCACTGGAACAGCTCGCCATTGCCCACAACCGGAAACTGGCCAAGATCGAACTTCAGAGAGCGACGGATGCACTCAAGCAAGAAGAAGACGAGTACAAACAAAGCCGCCAGGTGATGCAGGAACGGCATAAGAACTACCTCCGAACCGAAAATCTTTCCAGGTCCGAACGCCGGCGCATCAAACTACAACAAACAAACGAGCTTAAAAAATTGGACGAAGAGTATCTACGTTCGACGCTCACTCAATTGCAGGCCTTGAACAGCGCTGGCACAATGGCCTTTCGAGATCTCAAGGGCGTGCTTCAAATTATCGACCTCGATACGGATCTGCTCTCCGAGGAGGAGAAGAATGACCTGCTCCGCCGGATCAAAGAAGTCGAAGGCGCCATCGACGAAGCAGCCGACAAAATAGAGGAGTTGGGATATTCGTTCTCGCACAATAACAACGGCCATATCCTCGGCTTCACGCAAGAAGACTGGGCATTATTCTTCGAGAACCTCGAGGCCGGAAAATTCGGCGCAGACGAAATGAAAATGGCCCTCATGGCTGCGAGCGAAGCGGCCGATATGGCAATGGGACTTTATGCCTCATACGACAAGATGATGACAGCTCGAGAGAATGCCGAGCTCAAAAAGTACAAGAAGAATCAAGACACAAAGAAAAAGCAACTGCAAACCCGGCTCGACGCGGGAATAATCTCGCAAGACCAGTATAATGCGGAGACCGAACGCATGGATGCGGAATACGACAAGAAACAGCAGGAGCTGGAAATCAAGCAAGCCAAACGTCAGAAAGCCCAAAGCATCGTGCAAGCAACAATCGCCACGGCGCGAGCCGTGGCAGAAGCTCTGCCGAATTTCGTTCTTGCCGGCATTGCGGCCGCGATGGGCGCAGCCCAGGTCGCTTTGATTGCCGCAACGCCGATCGCTGGAGCCGAAATAGGCGGTTTTCCCGTAGAGCGAGCGCAGGATGGGAAACGGTTCAACGCCCGCCTCGATCCGAATGCACGGGGTTATATCGACCGTCCTACGGTACTCGTAGGCGAAAACGGCATGGAATACGTCATCCCAGGCGATGCGATGAAGAACCCCACCGCTGCTCCGATCATCAATACGTTCGAAGCAGTCCGGCGCAAAGGACGCCTTCGAGACTTCGATTTTTCACAAGTTCTTCCGTCTCTCTATCCAATGTATGGTCGGGAATCCGGGGGCTTTGCCCATCTCAAAGCCCCCTTGCCCAACTTGACGGCAGGCGATGCCCCAGCAGCACCCTTCGGAGATGACATCAAAGTCATTATCGCGTTGCTTCAGCAGCTCGTCGACAAGTCAGACGACCCGACGCCGGCGATCGTATCCCTTCTCGGCCGGGGCGGATTCATCGAGACTATCAACAAATACAACAAGCTCAAGAAGAGCGGCAATTTAGGAGAATAACATGGTCGAATTTATCACATCTGACGGCACCGGCGTTGACGTCGTGCCCAACCAGGAGCTCGCATTGACAATCGAGAACGCATTCATGGCGAACGACCGTATGCCCGTAGCCTGGACAACGGATGTCGAGCTGGCGGCAAGCCCGCGCAACTGCCGCCTTTTCGGCCTGCCCAACGCAATGCTTTTACCACCAGCGAGGCGACAGGTCAACGTCACAATGCGCATCAATGGCATTCCGGTCATGCCCGGCAAGCTGAAACTTGTCTCCCCCACAGCGACGATACTTAACGTCTCATTCCAGGGCGTAGAGATAGAAGCGTCTCTTACAGGGTCTCTTCGGGAGGCAAAGCTGGATAAGTGGAACTTCGGCAAACTCGGAGAACTCGACGACAAAACGCTCTTCGAGACAGTTATGTCAGGCGCCGCGGAAGGCTTCCGCGAAGACTTCGCAACACCTTGTATGATTCGCAGCAGCAGCGAAGACGCCGAAGAGCCATATATTGACTTGCAAAGTACAGACACGCGCGAAGCGTGGGCTACGAAATTTGTCAATGCAAAAATTGGAACATTCACTATTCCGGTTGTGCGGTTAGGCTACCTTCTTCAACGAGTATTCGCCGACTGCGAGATCGATGCGGACTTCGCGCAATACGTCGCCCAAATAGGGATCGTGGCGCCTTGCCGCAAAAACGGAAACCTGGCAGACCTGAACATCGGGTGCCTCGACAAAGACGACGACGGAAACTATATTCTGGACCTGGCCGCCGCAATGCCCGACGTTTCAACGGCCGACTTTGTGAAGGGCGTGCTGGATGCTTTCGGGGCGACGATTTACATAACCCGCGATGGCAAACGGATGATGTCCAACCGATCCATTTTGCAGAGCTCCGACTTCATCGACTGGACCGAAAAAATATCCGATGATTTCGAGCAGGAGTATGATGACGGGCAAAATTACCAATACGGATTTTCGGGTATTACCAACGAAGACGTCCCCAAAGACGTGGTCGAATGCGACAGTGTGAATCAAGCATTTGACTACAACGCAGGAACGGCGGTCCACGCGAAAGACACCGATGACTATTATTCGGTATTCGAGAAAAGTATCCGCCTGGGTCTATCCAACGGCGAAAGTACTGGGTACACAGTAAAAGCGCTCAAGGTGCTAAAGCAAAACGGCATGACGACAGAGGAGGAAGACAGTTCGCTCGAGACCGTATCGGTCACGTCTGCACTTATCCCCGTGAAAACATTGCCGTATCATTTCCCAGTACAAATAAGCTGGATAATGAAAGGGACATTGTGCGCAATGATGCCCGTTGTCGAGATTCCGAATATTGGCGAATCCCGGTCGACAAACATCTATTTCGGCATCCTCGAACGCTACGCAGAAGCCTCGGCCAACATGTATGTCCCCAATATCCAGCTGACAAGTAACGGTTATTACGGTTGGGGAGGAGAACTGTTCTCATTGTTCGGTCCGGGAACCAAGGTGTCGATCGACACCGAAATCGGGCTGGGCAAATTTCACCTCGACTACAAGAACTGGATGAAGAAGAAAAAGGTCATCACCAAAGCATTCGTAAACCTTACTGCGGCAGACATAGCAAATCTTCAAGTTTGGAAAAAACGCATGATCCAAAACCAGCTGTTTTTTATCAAAACGATCACCGTCACCTTGAACACATCCAAAGATTACATACAGACAGAAGCCGAACTTATAACCGCCTAATCTGTCCTTTTGACAGGCTGCCTTGTGCGGTATTTTTGTCACAAAACAAGCCCCATTTTGTCCGACTCTACACAAATACCGATGGTGCCCGCTCCAATGGGAACGTATTTCGCCCAAAATGTCCCGGATCTTGTGCTGTCGAATGTCAGCGGACCCATTAAAATAACTGTCGAGGTTGGCAACGCGATAGCGGCAGACCAGGTAGTGTTGACTCCCGACAACAGCGGGAAAATCACAATCCCTTGCCAACAATTCGTGCGAACGATCGACACATTCGCGGGGCCTCAAGAAGCAGACTGCCCCCTCATACCCCTCGTTATTACCGGCTCCACGGATGCGGAAACAATCGCATTTTGCAGGTATTTTATCATCCCAGGAGGTATTGCGAAGGGACATGATACGGCCGAGCTGTTAAAAACGGGATTCTTGACTTGGCAGCCACAGCAGATAGATACTACTCCGGGACAACCTCAATGGCTTGCTTTAGCGAAATCGCCCAGTCACGACAATCTGGATATTGTGAGCCAGCTGACCGCTTCAAACGGTCGAGTTTATTCCAAAGTAATTCGCCCTTCTATTCGCAGCGGCAATTACATTCAGCTTGCCGTAGGGTTCCGCGACATCTGGGCCGACTTCTGTGCCCAAAACAGGCTCTCCCCAATTGCCTACGACGTCTTCGGCGTAGGCACGCTCAAAGACGGCTCGGCCGAAAGGCCGCGCCCGTATCCGCAACGGTACATTTTGAGACCTGCGCGATACAACGACACCTGCTTCGGATTCGCGAACACCCTCGGCGGCTTCGACACCTTTATCACAACAGGAAAGATCTTACTCCAACCGGAGGGCGAAACGCAGACTTTTATCAACCGAGACAAGGAGGTAGAGCAACACAACGATTTCCGATCGTATTGGAGCATCTCGACCGGATACATCGACTCTGCGGGAGTGGCCGCAGTAATTCAAGATTTCCTCAAGAGCCGCGATCGATGGATGCTGGACGGCGGCGAGTGGAAAAGGATCATAATCGACGAATACGAGGTGAAGCACTCCGCCCTTGAGCTCAACGCCTATACCTTCAAGTATCACCTGGCCGAAAAGGAGGAGTGCCGCTACATCTCCCGACACGATCTGCCCGAAGTGAATTTACCGGCGCACTATTTCACGCATGACGACATCAAGATATAACTGGCAGTCGGACCTTATCCGACACGAAGTATTTTATTTATTGGACGATGCCGGATTAAAAGTGCAAACGTCCATCCCCGAAGATGCAATCGACTTTCGGATCTCGTATCACACCCAGGGGCGAACCTCGTTTGTCGCAAGCCGCATTGGCGGCATCTACAAAAACTGCGCGAAAGTAGACAGCCATACGCTCGCTGTATACATCCCGTTATCGGAGGCCCCTATCGGGATAGGTCCCATGATACGTAAATTGTCGATGACAATTCCGGCTCCGATACTGCCGCTCAAAGCCATGAAAATAACCGTGCCGGCAAAAACCAATCTTGAGCTTTACGACGGCGCATCGGATTTCGACGGACCGTCTGTTGACGAGTGTGTAATCCCGAATCTTCAGAAGCTGGGAATATGACGCGATGGAATTATCAATCCGATCTCATCCTCCGCGAGTCGTTTTACACGCGAGGAATCACCGGCGAGCTGGAGAAAATCGCTATCCCCTCGACAGTCGATTTTCGTATCCAATACCACACGCGCGGGATCCAACGCTTCACGGCAAGCCGTATCGGCGGAATCTATGAAAATTGCAGTCTGCTCGACGAAGCCACGCTCGTCGTCCCGATTCCTTTGTCTCAGCATTATCTTGGGCGCGGGCCGCTGCTTCGGAAGTTGACTATTATTACACCCGACTCCGATTTTGAGAAGGGCACACGAGAAATCTGCATCCCCGCAGAGACTGGATTCTGCCTATATGACGGCCCGTCCGACGCAGAACGATTCAACCTTGCCAGCTTGGCATTCTATCCCCGAGGGTCGCGGACCCTCGGTAGCCTGCTCAACGTAGATGATTCGGCCGATCGAGTCTATTCAGAGCCCATCGTGCTGATAAAACAGAAAGGGGCAGAGCATTGGACGACTACCCCGCTATCCGAAATCGCAGGCGCAAGCAGCAGTGATTTGGAAAGATATGCAACGCAAGAGTGGGTAAAAAAACAGGGCTTCCTCACCGAGCACCAGTCGTTGGCAGACTACGCAACCCAGCAATGGGTAAAGAGCCAGGGGTACCTCACAACCATAACGCTCGACAGCTACGCCACCACGACGCAGCTGGCGGCGAAACTCGACACCGCGCGCTTCGACGAGCTTTTCGAGAAGGTGAACATCGGCACAGAGGCAGCCCCGGTGTGGGCGATCCGCGCCAAGCTGGGCTTCTTCTCCGATGACTTCGTATCGTCGAAAGGCCCGAACTCGGACGGCGTGGGCGCCGGCAGCGCCACGACGCTCGGCGGGCTGGTCAACGTCGAAGATGCGGCGGATCTCAAGCCGCTCACCGACCAGATTCTCGTGCGTCGCGCTGGTTCGACACATTGGTCGCTCACGCAACTCGCGTCGATCGTCGGCCTCGACACCGAGGCCCTGGCCGACTACCTCACGGCGAACAAGTACGCCACGCAGACGTGGGCGGAGGGCCGCTACCTCAAGGCCGAAGCGCTGGCGGACTACGCCACGGAAAGCTGGGTGACGGGCAAAGGATACATCACGCAGGATGCGCTGGTCGGTTATGCCACCATGACGCAGTTGGCGGCGAAGCTCGACGCCTCGCGCTTCGACGAGCTTTTCGAGAAGGCGAACATCGGCACAGCCTCCGCGCCAGTGTGGGCGATACGCGCCAAACTGGGCTTCTTCTCCGACGACTTCGTATCGTCGAAAGGCCCGAACTCGGACGGCGGAGGTGTGATCGGCGCCGCGTCGCTCGCGGCGCTCACCGACGTCACGCTGACCTCTCCGATCATCGGCGACGTGCTCCAGTACAACGGTCGGACGTGGGTAAACACCCCCATGTCGGCGATCAAGCCAGACCTCGCGGACTACGCGACCCAGCAATGGGTCAAAGATCAAGGCTATCTGACCACCCACCAGTCGCTGGCGAACGTATTGCCCTACTATGCGCTGAACGGGGGCCTCAAGGCCGCGCAGAGCATCACCACGTGGGGAATCGCGCTCGGCGACACCGTGGCCGAATGGACGGACGCCTCGGGCGACTGCGCTTTCAAGTTGAAGAAAAACGCCCCCTACGACGGGAAGATGAGCCTGGTTATCGACGGCACGGTCTATATCGACGAGGGGCGGAACGCCGTCGCCAGCCAAGCGTGGGTAAGCGGGCAGGGGTACCTCCAAGCTGCGATGACGGAGCTGCAACGTGCGAAGTACACGTATACGAGTACGACGGCCGGCGCGGCCGATACGACGCTCGACCCCAACATCATCGGGTACGCAACTGGCATAAACGGCTATCGCTTCTTCGATACGAAGTTCTACAACACGGTGTCGGCGACGGCCCACCGCACGCAGGTGGCATATCCGTACTTCGGCTACGTGAACATAAGCTATCGAACGTTCGGAAACGGCGCGTGGGGCGGGTGGATCACGCTCCTCGACACGAACAACTACGCCTCGGTGCTCGACAGCCACTACGCAAGGCTCAACATGCCGAACGACTTCCGGCACTCAAGCAACGAGGTGACCTTTGCCTCCTCGCCTGGTAACGGTGCTACGTTGTGGCTTAACTACCAGCTGGCGTCGGGGTCTGGATCAATCGCGCAATACGTGCTCGGAGACGGCACGCGCGGCGGCCATGCGTCGCTGCGTGCAAAATCCTTCGTCGTATACGGCGGCACCGCCGCGCAGTTCCTCAAGGCCGACGGTACGGTGGATAGCACAGCCTACCTTCCCCTCACGGGCGGTACGATACGAAATGGCACGGCTACGGGGCCGCTTAACATCGCGACCGACGCCACGACAGATGTGGGTATTCGCTTCCGCGTGGGCAGTACGGACAAGGGATGGATGGGGTACCACACTACTTATGGCACGAACCTGTTCAACTACGCCAAAGGATGGTATTTCGGAATAAAAGACGATGGCAACCTGTTTTATTCCGGCGGAACCATCTGGCACTCCGCCAACGACGGCGCCGACTCGGGCCTCGACGCCGACATGCTCGACGGCGTGCACAATGGTTACGTCACCGCCCAATGCGTGCGCGATCCCGCCTATCACGACTACAACCACAGACGCACGTCGGCCAACCTTAATTTCGGTGATACGGCTGGAATACACACGTTTCTCGCCACCTCCTCCATGACCGAGGGGAAGCCCACGCTCGGCGATGCGCACATCCTGCACTTCGATTGGGACAACGGCAAATCATGGATGGCGCAGATTGCCGTATCGGCAAGCGGTTGGATGCAAGTGCGCGGCTGCAACGGCGACAACACAAAGTGGGGGGCATGGAAAACGGTGGCGTACATCACCGACAACGTCGCGTCGACCTCGAAGCTCGCGACGGCACGCTCGCTGTGGGGGCAGACGTTCGACGGTACGGCGGACGTCAGCGGCGACATGATCGGCATCGCCGGCGGTATTGCCATACATCGAACTAACGAGATCAACTGTTTCACCCGAAATTTATATCTCAACCACCGCGGCGGCGGCCTTGCCGGCTTCGGCGCGACAAGTAATATCATAGCTCTCGAAAACGGTGGGAATTTCGGCATCGGCAGAGCGCCCACCTGCAAGCTGGATGTCGCCGGAGATATTCGCACGACGGGATTGCTCCAGGTCGCGACGAGCGGCAGCGCGGCGCTGCTCTACATCCAGGGAGCCGTGGCGACAACCGACTATGCCCACATCTACGTCACCGACTCGTCGAGCAATACCGGCCGCCCCCTTGTCCTGCAAAACGGATACGGCGGTGTGGCGATAGGCAGGTCCTCCGCCGCGTACAAACTGCACGTCCGCGGGGTGATCTTCACCGACGGCGATGCCGGAGGATATTTTCGAACGGAAGGATACGCCGGAGCCTCATGGGACAACGGCGTTGGTGCCTTGTCCGTGGGCATCACCAACAACACGGCGCAGACGCCGCTGCTGCTCGCATACCGCCACGGCGCCTCGTGGCCGGCGACGGGAGCGAACCGGCTGTTCGCGGCCGAGCTGCTCAACACGGGTACGCTCCTGCGCTTCGCCTTCGGCGGCGTAGCCAAGTTCTACTTCGAGAGCGACGGCACGCTGCACACGGCGAAGGGGCTGTGGGCAGAAGGCTATGTCTCGTCGAAAGGGTCTCCCGGCGATTCGGACATCCGCCTCAAGGACGTGCTGCGCAATACCTCGCTCACCGTCGAGCAGATCGCCGACGCACCCTCGATCATATATCGGTGGAAGGACGGCACGGGCGTCGACATCGGCTCCGTCGCCCAATACTGGGAGGCGATTATTCCCGAGAGCGTGATGCGGAACCGCGCGGGCTACCTGGCATTGCATTACGACAAACTCGGCTTGGTGGCCTCGATTGCGGTAGCCCGCCGCGTCGTCGACCACGAACGGCGCATCCTCGAGCTCGAGCGCGAGAACCGCGAACTGAAGCAACAACTCAAGCAGATAGCAGCGTAACGACATGGGACACAACGACGGAAGAATCACCGCACCGGTGAGCATCTATGACATTCAGCAGACGCTGGGCGACGCGTCGCAGGACCTCGGAAGCCTGGCTAACAGCGCGAATATTAACCGAAATGCGCGCGATAAGCCGATACGCCACGCGAATGTCGGCGAGGTGTCGGAGGCCGAACGCAAGGCGGCCAATTATGGTTTTCAGTTCAATTTTGCGAACAACGCCGCCGACCTCGTGCAGGGCGTGACGTATCTCAAGCCCGACGGCGACTGGTGGAAGCGCATGAACGACTTCATCGGCTACGAGCACAACGCCCAGCCGCCGATGTCGGGCATCGGCGATTTCTCGCTGTCGGCCGTGACGGCAAAGAAGGATATTTATTTTCGAAACCAGAAGCCAGCGTGGATAAACGACCTCACGCTGGGCGAGTTCCCCGCGCTCGCCAACTACTATCCGTGCGTCGTGCTCTTCGAGACGCTTTCCAACGGCCTGAAGAGCCGCCGGGTCAAGACCGGCGAGCGCACTTTCGCCGAAGGCGGCGACCCCGTGGTCGAGCTCACGCGGCAGGAGGTCGGCGCGACGCCCCGCACGATCGAGTACATGCTATGCGGATTCTCGGCCAAAAAGACGTCGTTCGACGACATCGACGTCGTAGGGCAGTACGTCTCGCTGCCCTCCGATGACGCGCTCACGGGGACGGTAACCATCCGCAGCGGCATCTCGGTCGATTTCGAGTTCGTCTATATCACCCGCCGCATCGAGGCGGGCAAAAACATCTTCGAGCTCGTGAAGACATACAACGGGCCGCTGAATATCGACGGCACGAAGAACGCGCGCTTCGGCGTCGGCACGACGGGCGACATCGCCCTGGTCGCCCGCATCACCAACAACGAGGAGGTGGCATTCACGGCCACGCGGCTCTCGCTCGCCGTGTCGGCCTATCCGACGCTCATAACGACGGCCGAGCCGTCGCGCTACAGCCCCTCGGAGATGTATGAGATGGAGATGTCGGGAAATCTCGGCACGGCGACCGCCACGACGCAGCTGCGCGTCGCGCCCGGCGAGACGAAATACGCGGGGTTCAACCTCACGGCCGCCGCCTACCGCAACGCTGCCGGCGGTGTCGTGATTCCGTCGGGCGAGGCCGAGGCCGACATGAACATCAACTTCTACTACAACAACGCGCTGTTAGGCGGCGCGCCGATGCTGCGCATCAAAAACGGCAGCTCCACGCTCGGCGGTGGCGGCCTTGAGCCGATCGAGCCGATCGAGCCGATCCCGGCACTGTAAACGACCATTAAATTCTTATAAAACACTTTAAAACAAAATATTATGAAACTTGTTCAAACTACCGAATCGCTGCGGCGCGACTTCACGCCCGACGGCGACCCCACGACGGTCATCACGGCCTCGACTTTCGAAATCAGAGACGACAACGGCAATGCCGTCGGCAACGCCTCTATCCACGAGTACGGCGTGAGTATTCAGCTCAACGGCGGCGAGGGCGTCGAGGCAAACGTCGCCCTCGTCCGGAAGATGTTCGCAAACATAACGGAGGAGTAGGCCATGGCGAAGATGAAAGTAGACGAGGCGCTTGTTCGCCGAGACATCCTGGCTCTCGTGCCGCTCGCCGAGCTCGACGCGGCAGTCCGCACGACCGTAACGCTCGACGTAGTGGCCTACGGCAGCGTCGCCAGGGCCTTCGAGGAGGAGATGGCCGAGGTGCTACAGAAGCTCAAGCCCGAGGGCTTCGACGAGCGGCTGGAGAAGTTCGCCGCGGCGGTCGAGAAGCCCGCAACGGACGAGCAGCTCACGGAGGAGCAGCTGCGGAAAATCGAGGAGCTCAAGGCCGACGCCGACTTCCCCGCCTTCCGCGAGGAGTACGACAAGGTGACGGCCGACTACGTGGCGGCACGCCGTCGCGCCGCCGAGACCAAGGAGTACGACGTCTGCGAGTATCCCCTGCGCGACCATCTCCCGGCGATCGCCGCCGTGCTGCCCGTCGGCGGAAGTCAGAAGCCCCCGCGCGACGGCGAGGAGGCTCCCCGCGACGGCGAGGAGGTCAAGCCCATCGACAACCAGCAGCTCTTCGCCTGGGTGGCGGAAATTGCGCACAAGCAAAACAAGTAACGCGCTATGGGTGTAGACGCAGAACAGATCACCACGGTAGCACGTGGCGTGAGCGAGTACGGGATGCTCGCCATCGCCGCCGCGGCCTTCGTCCTCTTCGGGGTGGCGATGCTCACGACGGTGGTCAGCCTCTTCCGGTCGATGGTCGCGACGACGATCAAGCGCACGGACGAGGTCATGGCCGAGCTGCTGACGGAGACACGGGCACAGAACGAGAAACTCACGGACATCTCCGAGGGGTTGCGCCCCGAGACGCTCGCCCGGGTGAAGGTGATCACCTCGGCGCTCTTCGAGTTATCGAAATTACAGGTGTGCCGCATGATCTGCACCGTGCGGCAGGAGAACCACATCGCCGATAGGGAGGCCACGGCAACGAAGATCCGGACGCTGCTCCACAACCTCCACGAAGATCGCAACTCGCGACTGGACAACTTCTGCTACCGCGGCCGGCGCTTGAGCGCCTACACCAATGTCGAGTGGGTCGAGCAGATCGCCCGTGTCTTCGAGGCGGAAATCTACCACGAGGCGGGCGAGAACAACGGCCGCGCGCACACCAACGTCTCGATGGCCTACGACGACATCAAGCTCGATTTCTATCACCGGTTAAACGAATAGACCAATGAAACACTTTACGATGGCAGAGCTCACGCGCTCTGCGACGGCCCAGCGAATGGGCATCAAGAACACACCGACGGCGGCGCATCGTGCGAACCTCGAAATGATGGTCGCGGTGCTTGCGGACCCCCTGCGCGAAGCGTGGGCGATACGCTGCGCGCACGAGAAGTACGGCACCCCGGCGCTGAACGTCTCCTCGGGTTATCGAGGTTTCAGGCTCAACAAGGCCGTAGGCGGCGTAGACACGTCGGCGCACTGCGTCGGCTTCGCTCTCGACCTGGTGCCGGCCAACGGACGCCTGGCCGAGTTCAAGGCCTTCTGCCGCGAGTACCTCAAGGGGAAGCCGTTCGACCAGCTGATCTCCGAGGACGAGGACGCAAACGGCGTGCCCCGATGGATACACCTCGGATACAAGAACACCCAGGGCGGGCAGCGGCGGCAGATGCTGTCGAAGCGGGCCGGCGAGAAGGGATACGCCGCGATGACGGTATAACGACCAACCAAGTAACTAACTATGTAACTAACCAAGAAACCAACTATGAAATTCGCAGAAATCATCGACCGCCTGAACAATGGCGAAATCCTCGCCCGCGAAGCGTGGGCCGGGGGCACTTGCATCGTGAAACAGATTCCGCAGACGGTTCCGGCCGAGGTCGTGCCGCGTATGACGAGTCTGCCGGAGGCGGCGAAAAAGATGCTCACGGGCACGGTCTCCTACCACGACCAGGTCCTCATCATGCGGGTGGGCAACTGGGGTGCCGAAGCCTACGCGACGAGCTACCTGCCCTCGTGGGAAGACATCTTCGCCGACGACTGGCGAACAATCGACATCGAGGTATGAAGCGCGCGGCACTCCTTCTGATCGCGGCCGCGGTGGCCGGGGCGCTGGTCTCCGGCTGCTGCCCCTGTCGCCACCTGGCGACCGGCTCGCGCGACAGTGTGCGCGTGGAGGTACGCGAGCGCGTCGAGTACGTGCATGACACGGTGGAGGTCGCCGTGCCGGTGGAAGTCGTCCGGCAGACCGTGCGCGACACCGTCTCGCGGCTGGAAACGTCGGTCGCCCAGTCGGAGGCGCGGATCACCCCCGACGGGTCGCTTCTCCACTCGCTGGAGAACAAAGACGTATCGTTCAAGGTCGATTTCGAACTGCCTATAATTCACCGCGACAGCACTACTTATCGTAGTTTCTACCGCACTTATACGGTAGAGGTGCCCCGCCCGCTGACCGGGTGGCAGCGGTTCCGCCTGCGCGGGTTTTGGGTGCTGCTCGCCGCTCTCCTCGTCGCGTGGCGGAGGCCTATCACCACACTATTCAGACGAGCGATTTAACAAAATGTCGAGATTTGCGCAAAATCTCGACATCCGCAATAAATTAAAAGCCCTCGGCTTATAGCCGAGGGCACTCTCTTTATAGAAACGCTGTCAAACAAATACTACAAAGAGATAGAAGTTAATTCATTGCCGAGTTTATGCAAAGCCGCTTCGATTTTTTTTACCTGAGCCTCCCGAGGTTTTGCCCTTCCGTGCATATAGTTCCACAACTGCTTCGGATTGATTCCCGAAAGTCGGCCGAGCGCGGCCGGAGTAATAATCCCTGCATAATATTGCAACAGGGATTGCGTGTCGAACTTATATACGATCTCATACTCTCCGTCAAGCCACTCGGGATACTTATAGCCGTCCTCACGACATGTATCAACGTAATGCTGAATAGCAGCCTTCATATCATCTTTCGCAGCATCGGCGGTATCTCCCATGCCGGAAAACATTTCGTCGATACAGTAAACTCCGTATCCACCGTCTGCGTTTTTCTCAATGATTGCCGAAATTCGTTTCATAATTCTATTTTTTTAATGGGGTGGGGCTATTCCAGCCCCATCTCCCGTTTGACTTTCTTTTCAATTCCTTTGCCAACCTCCTTGCTTCCGTGGAAGGGAACCGGATACCTGACGCCATTTTTTTCGTAAATAATATGGCTCCCAGTCTGCCTCACTATCCTCCAACCATTCGAGAGAATCAGCTTTTGTAGTTCACTTGATTTCATTTCTTGCAGCATTTGTTTGACATTACAAAGATAGATATTTTTCTATTATTCACAAAGAAAATAACGGAAATAAATCTATTATTTATAAAATTATTCCGAGTAACGAAAATGACCGACACGGCGGTGCCCTACAGCTCTCCATAACGAAAGCTATAAAATACCCTTATAGTTCAGCAAGAGAGGGTTTGCATCCCGAATATCCTGCGGCGTGTAGATATCCGTCATCAATAACGACGAATGCCGGGCCTGCTCCTTTACTGAGAGTGCGTCACACCCGGCACGAAGCATAGCCGTAATTCCGGTATCCTTCAACGAATAGAATTTATACTCCTTCGGAAAATGCAATGTCGGCCGAATCGTGCGGCTCCAATAATCCCGGTAGACCTTTTCATTCACCCATTCTGCGCCCGGGCGGAATCCACGAGAAAAGATATAATGCGAGCTGGGAGCATTGAAATAGCCGAGGTCGACCATCAACTCGATGATCTTCGCGGGCATCGTCACAATCGCCGACTTTTTATTCTTCGAAATCGTGTCGTCGATATAGATGGTCTGCTTCGCCACACAAATGTCGCAAAGCCGGAGCTTGGCAATTTCCCTCGGCCGGATCAACATGTAGTGCAGAAAATAGCAAACCAGCAAATACGGACGGTTGTGCTCCATCAACCAATCGTGCAACCGCTGCACATCCACCGGGGCAATCACTTTGCGCTCTTTCTTGAGCAAAGATTTACCAACTCCGACCAGGCCGTCGGTCGGCCGCTCCTTCAAGTACAGATGCTGCACCAGGAAAGAGCTGAAGCTCCGGAGGAAGGCCAGGTAGTTATTTCGAGTACGTGGTGAGTTTTCCCGTTCAATGTAGATATAATCGAGGAATCGCACACAGAAATCCCGATCGAACTGGTAGACATACTGGATCGGCGTTCGTCTGTTTTCATTCCACTCCTCGAGAATATGCACGAAGCACATGTAATCGTGACAGGTGGACTGCCGAAGAACCCCGTCATTGAGCAACTTCGTCGTGTAATTCCGATAATGGATCAACACATCCGAGAACCGCTTATAGCAGCGGTCCGCTTCGGCTTCGACCCAGGGATTCCACCCCGTTTCGAGTTTTTCGGAAAGACGATGACATACCTGCGCCGCATACCGCCGCCGCTGGGCGGCAGTACCGACCGAATTTATCTTGATCCGTTTGCGTCGCATTTCGCCCTTCGCCGGATCAAACGCATAGAAAGAAATGTACCAGCAGACGCCGGTGTGTAATTTAGGATAAGTGAACGAGAGAATTTCATTCAGCGCGGAATTTCGCGCTTTTTCGATTGACAACATTTTTTTTACATTTTCACCGCAGTAAAAATGTATATCACTGAAAATCAATCCCCGAAAAGAAGCCCCGCTTCTGTCCCGGCATATTTGCAAAAAACCTTGCAAAATATTGAAAATCAATACTATGCAAGGTTTTTAGTAGCGGGAGGAGGACTCGAACCTCCGACCTCCGGGTTATGAGCCCGACGAGCTGCCAACTGCTCTATCCCGCGATGTATCGTCGATCGATGATCTATCGCTTTTGTGGTTACAAAGGTAAGGCAAATTTACGGTTTTCCCAAATATTTTACGAAATAAATTGGGCTATTCAAGCCACCTCGCTGTAAATCAGACGGCTGAAACCGCATTTTATTTCGTCGCACGGCCCGCGGCCGGGCGGATACGGGCGGCCACGACCTCCGAGAGATCGCGCACCTCGGTCGCCGTGCCGCGCCCCAGCGCCTTCTTGCAGAGCGGGCAGGCCGTGACGATCGCGCCGGCACCCGTGGCGTCGAGCTCCTCGGCCACGTTGCGGGCCAGCGCCACCTGCTGCCCGTCGTCGATCGCCGTATTGGCCAGCGACGAGCCGCAGCAGAGCGCCTCCTCGCGCGTGTGGGCCGGTTCGACGAGCTCGCCCACCGCCTCGATGACCGCGCGCGGCGCCTCGTAGATGCCGCTGCCGCGCCCCAGCTCGCAGGGGTCGTGGTAGGCAAGCCGCTCCGTCGTGCGGCCCAGCGGCAGACGGCCTTCGCGGATGAGGCGCAGGATGTATTCCGAATGGTGTAGCACCTCGATCCCCTCCAGCGCATAGTCCTCGCGGAAGACACGCAGGCAGATCGGACACGACGTCACGAGCGTCGTGATGCCGTGCTTGCGGAACAGCTCGGTGTTGTAGCGCATCATCCGCCGGGCCGAGTCGGTCTCGCCCGCCAGCTTGAGCGGCCGCCCGCAGCAGACGCCGCCCTCGCGGTCGGCCCACCACACGCGCTCGCCCGCCGCCTCGAAGATGCGCTCCATCGACTGCATCGTGCGCGGCGTCAAGAGGGTCATACACCCGGCGAAGTAGCCCACGCGGCCCTCGCCCGACGAACGGTCGAGCCCCTGAAAATAGTCGTAGCGCCGCTCGTCGGGGACGTTTCGCAGCGCATCGCGCGAATTGACACGCAGCGTATTGAGGTCGATCCCCACGGGACACTTCTCGGCGCAGCGGCCGCACAGCAGGCAGTTGTCGGCCACCTCGCGCCGCAGCATGCCGTAGCGGCGGTCGCGCAGGAAGTAGACCGACTGCACCGTGTCGATCTTCAGCACGCTTTGCAGCTGGCAGGGGTCGATGCAGATGCCGCAGCGCGAGCACGCCTCGACCTGGAAGTGGTCGTAGGAGCTCTGCTTCTCGCCCGAGCGCAGCCGGTAGCGGCGCAGGAAGATGAGCGGGATCTCGGTGAATATGTGCATGTAGCGCGAGAAGGGCAGCGCCACGAAGAAGATCCCCAGACACGACGAGTAGAACCACCAGGCCACCGTCTCGGCCGTCATGAGCGGCATGACGCCCACGTGGGCCGCGAGCCACGCGCCGAGCCCCCCGGTGAGGAAGCTGCCGCCGCCGTAGAGGGCGCAGGTGATGCTCTCGGCCGCAAGACGCGCCGGGAAGATGAACCACAGCGCCGACAGCGCCACGCGGTCGCCGGCGACGTGGCGCGTCGTGCGACGCATGCCCAGCGCCCGCGAACGCAGGCGCTTGAACCACGCCAGCGCCACGCCCGAGAGGACCAGCAGCAGCAGCAGATCCATCACGAAGTCGAACGCGGGCTTGTGGGGCAGCCCCGTGGCGAAGTACTTGAAGAAGACATGCCCCTGCAACGGGACGTAGCGCAGGCCGAGGTAGGCCACGGTCTCGATCCACCCCACCGAGATGAGCAGGAACCACCCGAAGGCCAGCGACATGTGCATGTAGCCCAACAGCGGGTCGATGCGGAAGATGCGGCGGTGGAGCAGCGACTCGCGCACCGTCTCCCACACCGCCTCCGGCGTCGCGCGGGTGAAAATTCCCTTCGCGACGAGCCGCTTGTCGGCCTCGGGAAGCCGCCAGAGCCAGCTCCCCCACTTCCACGCCAGCAGGACGAACATCACCGCCGCGCCGATCATGAACGGCAGACAGAAAGGTGCGAAGAAACTCATGGTCAGAAATCCCCCAGTTTACGTTTGAGCAGCAGCACGACGCCGCGCGTGTTGATGCCGCGCGGGCAGACCAGCCGGCATTTGCCGCAGAGCATGCACTTGTTCATCTCCTCGTAGGCCCCGCGGTACTCGCCGCGGCGCACCAGCGTGTGGACGCGGCGGAAGTTGAACGAGGTGAGGTTGCCCGCCGTGCAGACGGCCGTGCAGCTGCCGCAGCCGATACAGGTCTGCAACTCGGGCATCTCGCGCAGGATCTCGTCGCTCTTGCGCAGGTTGTTGCGGTCGATGTCGATGGCCCGCGGTTTGGAGATCGTATATCCGAATTCGATCGCCATAACGCCTATGCCTTGAGGTATTCGGCCGCGGCATCGGCCGCCGCCGTCGCTTCGTCCAACGTCTCGCCGAGCGTCTTGGGCGCCGTCACCGTCCCGGCGTAGAAGATGCCCTCGACGGGCGCCGACACGCGGCCCAGGAACAGATCGCGCGGCGCCATGAAGCCGCTCGCCGAGCGGGCGAGCCCCGCGCTCGCGGCCAGCGCGGCGTTGTCGTCGTTGGCCCGCATGCCCACCAGCAGCACCAGCATGTCGACGCTCATGCGCAAGGGGCGCCCCGTCAGCGTATCCTCGGCCTTGATTTGGAGGCGTCCGTCGATCGTGGGGCTCGCCTCCGAGATGCGGCCGCGCACGAAGTGGATGTTGCAGCGCTGCTGCGCCTCGCGGTAGAGCTCCTCGTAGCCGGGGCCGAACATGCGCATGTCCATATAGAAGTTGAAGACGTCGGCCGCGGGGAACATCCGCCGCAGCTCCATCGCCTGCTTGACGCCCGTGATGCAGCAGACGCGCGAGCAGTGCTGCTGGCACACCTTCTCGTCGCGCGAACCCACGCAGTGGAGGAAGGCGATGCGCCGCGGCGCCGTGCCGTCGGCCTTGGCCACGCGTCCCTGGGCGAACATCCGCTCCAGGTCAGCCGACGTCACCACGTTGTCGTAGATGCCGTAGCCGTACTCCTCCTTGATCCGCGCGTCGAAGAGCGTGAAGCCCGTGGCGAGCACCACGGCATCGCAAGCCAGACAGCGCCCGTCGGACAAGGTCACACGGCGCGGGGCGATCGCCGTGACCGTCGCGCCCGTAAGCACCTCGATGCCGCTCTCGCGGACACGGCGGCGCAGCTCCGAGAGCAGCTCCCCGGCTGGCGTGAACGAGGGGAAAAGCACGTGCCAGCCGCGCAGCTTGCCGCCCGTCTCCGTCTCGCGTTCGACGACGAGGGGCTCCACGCCCCGGGCCCGCAGCCGCAGGGCCGCCTGCATGCCGGCCGCACCCCCTCCTATGACGATAACCTTCTTCATCTATTCCTTGATATTGTAGACGCTGTCGGCCGCGCAGTTGTTGACCAGCGCCGCGCCCGGTTTTCCGATATATTTTCCGTTGGCTCCCAGGTATTTGGCAGCCGGGTCGTATTCGATGCCCATCTTGTCGAGCAGCGGCTCGACATCGACCTGGTGCATCTGCATGCCCAGCGCCCAGGGGTCGTAGCCCAGCACCAGTCCGGCCATCTCCTCGTAGGTCAGCACGGGGATTCCGCGGCCGTTGTCGCCGTAGGTCGTACCCTCCATCTCGGCGATCGTATACTGCCATTTGTCGAGGAACATGGCGCATCCCGGACAGTTGGCCACGATGAAGTCGGGCTTGTAGGGGGCCATGCTCTCGAGCTTCTTGTGCGAATTGGCGATCGAGTAGCCGCGGTTGGCCTGCACGAGGTAGTTGCGGAAGCCGAAGCCGCAGCAATGGCGCCGCTCGGGATAGTCGACGCACTCGCCGCCCCACGACTCGACCATCCCGGCCAGCACGTAGGGGAACTCCGAACCGCCGATGCCCGACTTGGGGAAGATCTTGGCATAGTGGCAGCCGATGTGCTCGACGACCTTGAGCGGCTCGCCCGTCTGGGCGTTGACCAGCCTATAGCGCGCCTTCGCGGCGATGGCCTCGCGGAAGTGGAACATCACGTCGGAGGTGTGGGCCATGCTCGCCGGCTTGCGAAACTCGCGCCCGGTGGCCTTCATCAGGTATTCGCGCGTGCGCTCCTCGGTCTCGGGGAACTCGGCCCACGTGGCCAGCACCTCGGTGTAGACGCCGAAGGAGGTGATGCACGAGGTGACGAAATTTTCGTAGCCCGCCTCGTTCATCAGCGAGAACTGCCGGGCGACGACCGTCATGATCGTCTCCAGCGGCACGATGTCCGAATGGTAGCCGATGCCCGTGCACGACGAGTGTTTCGGGTCGTCCAGCAGGTCGCGCCCGAGGTCGTTGTGCAGAATGTCGATAAAGGCCTTCTCCGACCCGGGGAAGAAGTTCTGGCGGATGCAGCTGCGGCCGTAATAATAACGGTCGTCGGCGATCTGCTTCTGGTATTCGTTCCAGCTCGCGCGTCTTGCCATGGCTATTCGTGTTCGTTGCTGTTTCGGGTGAAGACATCCATCAGGTAGCGCTGGTCGGCCCCCTCCTCGTAGCCCATCTCGCGGGCCTTGCGGTCGGAGTGGCGCTCGATGGTATCGAACATCTCGCGGCCGCCGCTCACCTCGAAGATCCGCTCGATCTCCGAGAGCGTCCCGCTGTCGAGACGGCGCAGCGCCCCGGCGCCCTGACGCATGTAGACGGGCGAGAACCGGGCGTAGAGCGCGCGATCGTTGTCGTAGATCCACCGCCACACGGGGCCCTGCTCGGGGTGCAGCTCGGGCTTGACCAGCCGCGGCGTGATGCAGTAGCCCGTGCGCAGGATGTTGTCGCCGATGATGCGCTTGAGGGCCAGCTGCTGGCGCCCCTTCTCGCTCTCGACGAAGAAGCCCAGCCGCTGCGAAAGCGTGCGCAGCGCCTGGATGATATAGCCCGGGGTGTTGCCGCGCGGGCAGCGCGGACGGCACGACATGCACTCGCCGCAGAACCAGATCGTGTCGCTCTTCAGGAGCGCCTCGATCGCCTCGTCGTCGCGCGACTGCACCGTGTCGACGATCTGCCGCGGATCGTAGTCGTAGAACTCCGCCGCCGGGCATACTCCCGTGCAGACGCCGCAGTTCATGCAGGCATTGAGCCCTTCGCGCACGCGCACGTCCTCCATCAGCATGTCGAAATACTTGCCCATCCGTTCTCTGTGAAAATACGGTGCAAAGGTAGCCATTCGTCGCAGACCGCAGGGTGGTATAAATACCTAATTACCCCCGAAAAAGAGAAGAGGGCGCCGCGAAACGCCCTCTGCCGGGTCCTCTCCGGGACCTTCCCGATGTCTTGGCCCGGAACCTTTGCGGAATCCCCGGGTCGTTCCGAAAGCGCACTCCAGCCGGCCTGCGCGCCGCCCGGCGCGCTCCTTCCCGCCGGTTCAGCGCCGCCCGTTGTAGGCTTCGAGCGCCTTGGCCAGGACGACGAGCGCCCGCTGGAGGTCCTCCTTGTTCAGTACGTAGGCGATGCGCACCTCCTGGCGGCCGCACGCGGGGTCGGAGTAGAAGCCCGAGGCGGGGGCGAGCATGACCGTCTCGCCCTCGTAGCTGAAGTCGGAGAGACACCAGGCGCAGAAGCGGTCGCTGTCGTCGACCGGCAGGCGCGCCACGGTGTAGAAGGCGCCCATCGGGATGGGCGAATAGACGCCCGGTATGCGGTTGAGCCCGTCGATGAGGCATTTGCGCCGTTCGATATACTCCTCGTAGACCTCCGTGCTGTATGCGCGCGGCGCGTCGATCGACGCCTCGGCGACTATCTGGCCGATGAGCGGCGGCGAGAGGCGCGCCTGGCAGAACTTCATCACGGCGTCGCGCAGGCGGCGGTTCTTGGTGATCAGCGCGCCGATGCGGATACCGCATTCGGAGTAGCGCTTCGACACCGAATCGATCAGCACGACGTGCTGCTCGATCCCTTCGAGGTGGCAGGCCGAGATGTAGGGCGAACCCGTGTAGATGAACTCGCGGTAGACCTCGTCGGAGAAGAGGAAGAGGTCGTACTTCTTCACCAGGTCGCGGATGCGGTTCATCTCGCGCCGCGTATAGAGGTAGCCCGTGGGGTTGTTGGGGTTGCAGATCAGGATGCCGCGCGTACGGGGGTTGATGAGCTTCTCGAACTCGGCCACGTCGGGCAGCGCGAAGCCCTCGTCGATCGACGAGACGACGGGGCGGATCGTGGCGCCGGCCGAGATGGCGAAGGCCATGTAGTTGGCGTAGGCCGGCTCGGGGACGATGATCTCGTCGCCGGGGTTCAGACACGACATGAAGGCGAACAGCACCGCCTCGGAGCCGCCCGTGGTGACGATGATGTCGTCGGGCGTGAGGCGGATCTGGTACTGGGCGTAGTACTCCACGAGCTTCTCGCGCAGCGAGCGGTAGCCGTCGCTGGGGCTGTATTCGAGGATTTGGCGGTCGATGCGCCTGAGGGCGTCGAGCCCCTCCTGCGGCGTGGGCAGGTCGGGCTGGCCGATGTTCAGGTGGTAGATCTTCGTGCCGCGGGCACGGGCGGCCTCGGCCAGCGGGACCAGCTTGCGGATGGGCGATGCCGGCATCAGGCAGGCGCGTTGCGAAATTTCAGGCATGGCGACGGATTTGCGGTTGCTGTTTCTTCGTTGAAACGTTCGCGGCAAAGGTAGCGTTTTTCCCGAAATCTGGGACGAAGATTTGGCGTTCTGAAAAAAGGGTGCTACTTTTGCGACACGGAAAGATGGCGGAGTGGTCGATCGCGGCGGTCTTGAAAACCGTTGAACTGCAAGGTTCCGGGGGTTCGAATCCCTCTCTTTCCGCACGAAAAACCGACGGGATGCAAAAATTTGCATCCTTTTTTCATGCGGGAGTTGGCGGCGAATTGATTCGACGTCAATTCCCTGTATGAAAAAGGAGCCATATCGGGCCGTCGGTTTTTCGCGCCGGGACGCCTGCGGCAGCAAAGGGAAAGGCGAGCGGGAGCGAGCCAATTCCTCCCAGAGCGAATACCTTGCTCATCCTTCGGTTGCAAAACAAGGAATGCGAGGGATCACGGAGCGAAGCGACGTAATCCCCCGACATCCTCGCGCCGGGACACAGCCAGCAGAGGAGGCATGTGAGCGGCTGCGAACGAGCGGCCCTCCGCTGGGGATGGCTGCGGGCCGCGCCGCATCGGGCCTGCCCGAAGCGGGGAGATTCGGTTTCCGGTTGGGGAACGCCAGATGAAGCCCTCTCCGAGGAGGGGCAGATTTGGAATATGCGGCCTCCGCTGGCTGCGAACCGACAAAAATCTACAATAGGCAAGGAAATGATTCCGTCAATAAATTAAGGGACAAGAAATGGCAGAACACCTGACCGTCGCCGACGGCACGAAAGAGGAGAAATACCGCGCGCTCTATCCGCAGCTCCGCGCGCTGGTCGGGGCGGAGACCGACCTCATAGCCAACATGGCCAACGTCGCCGCGGCGATCCGCGAGACCTTCGGCTTCTGGTGGGTCGGCTTCTACCGGGTCGTCGGCGACGAGCTGCTTCTCGGCCCCTTCCAGGGACCGCTGGCCTGCACGCGCATCGCACGCGGGAGGGGCGTATGCGGCACGGCCTGGGCCGAGGCGAGGACGCTCGTCGTCGCGGATGTCGACAAATTCCCCGGCCACATCGCGTGCAGCGCCCTTTCGCGGTCGGAGATCGTCGTGCCCCTGCGCTGCGGCGACGAGGTGACGGGGGTGCTCGACATCGACAGCGCGGAGCTTTCGACCTTCGACGAGGTCGACGCCCGGTGGCTCGAACGGATCACGGCGCTGCTGGCGCCGTAGCGGCTTCTGCCCGCCCGCTCGACGGCGGTCTGCCGCCCCGGCGAGGCTGCGGAGGGAGCCCGCAAGCAGCCCGAATGCGCGCCAATTCGGTCTGATGCACTTGCTTTTCGAGAATTTTTGTTACTTTTGTCCGAATTTTTTAACCGATTTACGCTATGGGAAAGTTACTCGAAGGAAAGAAAGGATTGATTTTCGGCGCGCTCAACGAGCAGTCGATCGCCTGGAAGGTGGCCGAGCGGGCCGTGGCCGAAGGCGCCGAGATCGTCCTCACGAATACGGCCGTCTCCATCCGCATGGGGACGATCGACCAGCTGGCCGAGAAGTGCAACACGATCGTCGTGCCGGCCGACGCGACGAAGGTGGAGGATCT
Organism: uncultured Alistipes sp.; assembly: GCA_947364365.1. Taxonomy (GTDB): domain Bacteria; phylum Bacteroidota; class Bacteroidia; order Bacteroidales; family Rikenellaceae; genus Alistipes. The sequence goes on along the minus strand of CANASP010000001.1, from coordinate 22,044 downwards.
GGAGAATCTGGTGGACAAGACGATGGAGCACTTCGGCGGCAAGTTCGACTTCATGCTCCACTCGATCGGCATGTCGCCCAACGTGCGTAAGGGCCGCACCTACGACGACCTGGACTACGACTACCTCCAGAAGACGCTCGACATCTCGGCCATCTCGTTCCACAAGGCGATCCAGGTCGTGCGCAAGAAGGACGCCCTGAACGAGTGGGGTTCGATCGTGGCGCTGTCGTACATCGCCGCCCAGCGCACGCTCTACGGCTACAACGACATGGCCGACGCCAAGGCGCTGCTGGAGTCGATCGCCCGCAGCTTCGGCTACATCTACGGCCGCGAGAAGCACGTGCGCATCAACACCGTGTCGCAGTCGCCCACGCCGACCACGGCGGGTAACGGCGTGCTGGGCATGGGCGACCTGATGGCCTTCGCCGAGAGCATGTCGCCGCTGGGCAACGCCTCGGCCGAGGATTGCGCCGACTACGTGCTCACGCTCTTCTCGGACTACACGCGCAAGGTGACCATGCAGAACCTCTACCACGACGGCGGCTTCTCGTCGATGGGCATGTCGCGCCGCGCGATGCGTACCTACGAGAAGGGCATGCGCTTCGAGGATGTCAACGAAAACCAGTTCCCCTTCGGGAAATAATAACGGCCGACAGCCGCATCGAAAGCGGGGCGGACGGCCGCAGAGCCGTTCGCCCCGCCTCGTTTCGGGCGCGGCGCGCGGCGAAATACCGACGATGTATGAAACGACTTTTATCCGTTTTGCTGGCTCTCGCTGCTCTGACGGGCTGCGGCGGACAGGCGGAGCCGCAATGGCGGCTCGTGTGGGAGGATGATTTCGACGGCGGGATCGACACGGCGTCGTGGTCGAAGATCCCGCGCTGGCACCCCGAGTGGGCGCAGAAGATGTCCGACGATCCGCGTTGCTACGAGGTGCGCGAGGGCAACCTCGTTCTGCGCGGCATCGCCAACGACGACCCGGCCGATTCGGTGGCCTACCTCACGGGCGGGCTCTACACCAAGGGCAAGCGGGCCTTCCACGGCGGGCGGCTCGAGATCCGCGCGCGGCTGCACGGGGCACGGGGCGCCTGGCCGGCGATCTGGCTCAAGCCCTTCGAGGAGGCGCGCTATCCGTGGCCCACGGGCGGCGAGATCGACATCATGGAACGCCTCAACTACGACACGATCGCCTACCAGACCGTCCATTCGCACTATACCCACACGCTGGGGCTGGACGACGTGCCGCCCCACGGCGCGACGGCGCCGATCCGCCCCGACGACTACAACGTCTACGGCGTGGAGATGTGGCCCGACAGCGTGGTGTTCCGCATCAACGGCCGCCGCACGTTCGCCTATCCGCGCATCGAGACCGACCGCGAGGGGCAATTCCCCTTCGACAAGCCCTACTACCTGCTCGTCGACATGCAGCTGGGCGGCTCGTGGGTCGGCGCGATCGATCCGGCCGACGTGCCCGTGGAGATGGAGGTCGACTGGGTGCGCTACTACCGCTGGGAGTAATCGTCGCCGATCCAGCCGAGGATCTCCCCGGCGCGGTCGGCCAGGTGGCAGGCCCCCGCTTCGACGAGCTCCTCGCGCGAGCGGAATCCCCACGTCACGCCCACCGAGCGCACGCCGGCGGCCGCGGCCGTGAGCATGTCGATGCCCGAATCGCCGACGTAGAGCGCCTCGTCGGGGGCAATGCCCGTCGCGGCGAGGATCTCGCGCACGACGGCGGGGTCGGGCTTGAGCGGCACGTCGGGCCGCTGGCCCAGCACCGGCGAAAAGGGGACGGAGGGGAAGAAGCGGCGGACGAGCTTCTCGGTGCCGGCCTGGAACTTGTTCGACGCCACGGCCACCCGCACGCCCTTCCCGATGAGCGCGTCGAGCAGTTCGGGAACGCCCGCATAGGGTTTCGTATACACATCGATATGCTCGGTGTAATACTTCACGAAGTCGGCCCTCACGAGCGCCACGTTTTCGGGCGTGCGCAGCGGCTCGGGCAGCGCCCGTTCGACCAGACGCATGATGCCGTTGCCGACGAAGCGGCAATAGTCGTCGTAGGAGTGCTGCGGCAGGCCGCGCAGGGCCAGGCAGGCGTTGCAGGCGACGGCCAGGTCGCCGATCGTGTCGAGCAGCGTGCCGTCGAGGTCGAAGATGACGAGTCGGGTTCGAGACATAGCTTTAACTTTCAATTTTCAACTTTCAACTTCGGGATTATCCCTCCGGGTGTCGCCGTGGGGGCGGGCACGCTTCGGATTTTGCCGAAGCGTTGCGGCCCGCAGCCACCCCGGGCGAAGGGCCGCATCGTTCGCGTTCGCTCACATACGGCCTCCGCTGGCTGCGGCCGCTAAGGACATTCTCTAATTTCTAATTTTTCATTCTTAATTTTTCATCCCCCCTCCTTATTCCCCATCCCGTCGCCGCCACGAGCAGCGACATGACGGGGCTCACGAGGTTGAAGACGCAGTAGGGCATGTAGGCGAAGGTCGACACGCCGAGCACCGTGGCCTGCGTCATGCCGCACGAGTTCCAGGGGATGAGCACCGAGCAGACCGTGGCCGAATCCTCGACCGAGCGGCTCAGCAGCCGCGCTTCGAGCCCCCGGTCGGCATAGAGGTCGCGGAACAGACGCCCCGAGAGGATGATCGAGATATACTGGTCGGCGGTGCAGAGGTTGAAGAAGATGCCCGCGCCGACGGTCGACGCCACGGCCGAGAAGGTGCGCCGCACGAAGCGCAGGAAGACCTCGGTGAGCGCGCGCAGCATGCCGCTGCCGGTCATCACGCCGCCGAAGCACATGGCGCAGACGATCAGCCACACGGTGTTGAGCATCCCGGCCATGCCGCGCGTGGCGATCAGCTCGTCGAGCTGCGGATCGCCCGCCGAAAGGGCCGTGGGACCGTAGCAGCTCATCAGCACCCCCTTGAACCCCGCGAGCAGATCGAGCCGCTCGACTCCGGCGATGCGTGCAACCAGCTCGGGCTGCACCGCGACCATCGCCGCGCAGGCCAGCACCGCGGCGACGAAGAGCGTGACGATCGCGGGCCAGCGGCGGGCGATCAGAATACCTGTCAGGAACGGCACCGCGAGCAGCCAGGGCGTGATGCGGAACGTGGCGCGCAGCGCGCCGGCATAGAGGTCGGCATGGGCCGCGTCGCCGTGCGGCAGGGTGAGGCCCGCCACGGTGAAGACGACGAGCGCCACGGCGAACGACGGCGCGGTGGTGCGCAGCATGTAGCGGATGTGGTCGAAGACCGGCACGCCCACCGTCGACGAGGCGAGGACCGTGGTGTCGGAGAGCAGCGACACCTTGTCGCCGAAGTAGGCGCCCGAGATGATGGCGCCGGCGACCCACCCTTCGGCGAAGCCCATGGCCCGGCCGATGCCCATGAGCGCCACGCCGATGGTGGCGATCGTGGTCCACGAGCTGCCCGTCATGAGCGACACGCAGGCGCAGATCGCACACGAGGCGACCAGAAAGAACGACGGATGGAGGATCTCCAGCCCGTAGCAGATCATCGTGGGCACCACGCCGCTGACCATCCACGTGCCGGCGATGGCGCCGATGAGCAGCAGGATGATCAGCGCCGAGGCCGACGAGCGGACGTTGTCGACGATCGCCTCCTCGAGCGTCGCCCAGCGGCAGCCGTAGACCCCTATGGCCAACATGGCGGCCACCGACGAGGCCGAGAGCAGCGCGATCTGGCTGCCGCCGTCGATCGCCCCGCCGCCAAAGCAGCGGATGACCAGAAAGAGCAGCGAGGCCAGCACGGCCAGCGGGATCGTCGAGACCCACACTGCGGGCAGTTTTTGGTTTTCCATCGTAAATTCCCTTTAGCGCGACAAAAGTACGAATAAGCCGAGAGCAAACCAAAACTTGCCGCGGGTTTGCTTTCGGCACGGTGTTTTCGGTATGCCCGGCCGGCAGCGGAAATATCGGCGGCGGATGCTTGCCGGTTCCGATTTTTTCGTTAATTTTGATCGACAGTTAACCGCAAAACGATGCAGACGATACGACGGGTGATCCGATTCTATGTCGAGGGGTTCCGCTCGATGACCGTGGGACGGACGCTCTGGGCGTTGATCCTCGTGAAGCTATTCATCCTCTTCGCCGTCGTGAAGCTCTTCTTCTTTCCCGACTTCCTGGCCGGCAAGAGCGACGAGGAGCGCAGCCGCCACGTGATGCGGGAGCTGACCGACTAACCTTTTCACCTTAGAATAATGACAGATTACCTACAAACCGTCGACTGGTCGCGGGCGCAGTTCGCCCTGACGGCCATCTACCACTGGCTGTTCGTGCCGCTGACGCTCGGTCTGGGATTCCTCGTCGCCATCATGGAGACGCAGTACGTCCGCACGGGTGACGCCTTCTGGAAGCGCACGACCAAGTTCTGGATGCGTCTGTTCGGCATCAACTTCGCCATCGGCGTGGCCACGGGCATCATCCTCGAATTCGAGTTCGGCACCAACTGGTCCAACTACTCCCATTTCGTGGGCGACATCTTCGGCGCGCCGCTGGCCATCGAGGGCATCATGGCCTTCTTCATGGAGTCGACCTTCATCGCCGTGATGTTCTTCGGCTGGGACAAGGTCTCGAAGCGCTTCCATCTGGCCGCGACGTGGCTCACGGCCGTCGGCGCCAACCTCTCGGCCGTCTGGATCCTGGTGGCCAACTCGTGGATGCAGTACCCCGCGGGCTGCACCTTCAACCTCGACACCGTGCGCAACGAGATGACCTCGTTCTGGGAGGTCGCCCTCTCGCCCGTGGCCGTCAACAAGTTTCTCCACACGGTCACTTCGTCCTACACGCTCGCGGCGCTGTTCGTCGTCGGCGTCAGCGCCTGGTACCTGCTCCGCGGCCGCGAGCGCCGCATGGCCACGGCGAGCATCGCCGTCGCCTCGGCCTTCGGTCTGGTCTTCTCGCTCGTGACGGCCCTGACGGGCGACCGGTCGGGTGCCGTGGTGGCGCGCGTCCAGCCCATGAAGCTGGCCGCCATGGAGGCGCTCTACCGCGGCGAGAAGGGGGCTCCGCTGACGGTCGTGGGACTCCTGCGGCCGCATCCGGTCAACGGCGAGGCGTTCTACTTCAGCGTGGACATCCCCAAGATGCTGTCGATGATGAGCTTCCGCGATCCTGACGCCTATGTGCCGGGCATCTACGATCTGGTGGACGGCAACCCCGAGCACGGGATCCTGCCGACGGCCGAGAAGATCGAGCGCGGCCGCCGCGCCGTGGCCGAGCTGGCCCGCTACCGCACGGCGCTCGACGAAGGCGACGAGGCGACGCAGCGCGAGATCCGCGCGCTGTTCGACCCCGCGACGCCCCAGGGCGAGGAGTTCCTGCGCGAATACTTCGCCTACTTCGGCTACGGCTACCTCGAAACCCCGGGGCAGATCGTCCCCCACGTGCCGACGCTCTTCTACTCGTTCCGCGTGATGGTGGGGGCCGGCTCGCTCTTCATCCTCATCCTGGCGCTGGTGTGGTGGTTCAACCGCCGCGGCGACCTCGACCGGCGCCGCTGGCTGCTGCGGGCCTCGATCGCCTGCGTTCCGCTGGCCTATGCCGCCTCGCAGGCGGGGTGGATCCTCGCCGAGCTGGGCCGTCAGCCCTGGGCCATCCAGGACATGATGCCCGTGAGCGTCGCCGCCTCGAAAATCCCGAGCGGCTCGGTCGCCGTCACCTTCTTCCTCTTCCTGGCGCTCTTCACCGCGCTGCTCGCCGCCGAGGTGAGCATCATGACGCGCCAGATCAAACTCGGACCCAACGACAAAGAATAATCCTATGGACACGCTGACCTTTCTCCAACACTACTGGTGGCTGCTCGTCTCCCTGCTGGGCGCGCTGCTCGTCTTCCTGCTCTTCGTCCAGGGAGGGCAGGCGCTGATCTACTGTCTGGGCAAAAGCGACGAGGAGCGCAACCTGCTCGTCAACTCGCTGGGCCGCAAGTGGGAACTCACGTTCACCACGCTCGTCACCTTCGGCGGCGCCTTCTTCGCCTCGTTCCCGCTCTTCTACTCCACGTCGTTTGGCGGAGCCTTCTACGTGTGGATGGCCATACTCGTCTGCTTCGTCCTCCAAGCCGTCGCCTACGAATACCGCCGCAAGCCGGCCAACATACTGGGCGAGAAGACCTTCACGGCCTTTCTGCTGATCAACGGCCTTATGGGACCGCTGCTGCTCGGCACCGCGGTGTCGACGCTCTTCACCGGAGCCCCCTTCACCGTCGACCGCCTCAACCTGGCTGCCGGCGCCGGCGGCCAGACCGTGATCTCGCAATGGGCCACACCGTGGCACGGTCTCGACGCCGTGGGCAACCTCCACAATCTGGCGCTGGGGCTGGCCGTGGCGTTTCTCTCGATGACGCTCGCCTGCCAGTACTTCCTGAACAACCTCGACGACGCGACGCTCGCCGAGCGGGCCCGCCGCCGGATGATTCCCGCCGCCGCGCTCTTCGTCGTCTGCTTCGTGGGGTGGCTCGTGCGCCTGCTCTTCCTCACGGGCTACACGGCCGATCCCGCGACGGGGCGGATCGCGCCCGAGGCCTATAAGTACTGGCACAACCTCGTGGCGATGCCCTACGTCGCCGTCGTGCTGCTCGCGGGCGTGGCGCTGGTGCTTTGGAGCATCTGCCGCGGTGCGCGCGGTAAGCGCGACGCGATCTGGGCCGGCGGCTCGGGGACGATCCTCGCCGTCGCGGCGCTGCTTCTGCTGGCGGGATGGAACAACACGGCCTACTATCCCTCGACGGCCGACATGCAGTCGTCGCTGACCATCCGCAACTCGTCGTCGAGTCTCTTCACGCTGCGCGTGATGAGCTGGGTGTCGCTGCTCATCCCCTTCGTCGCGGCCTATATCGGGTATGCGTGGCGGGCGATCAACCGTCGCCCCCTCTCGCGCGAAGAGCTGCGCGAGGGCGGACACCAGTATTGAGCGAAGCGTGCAGCGCTTCGGGTAAATCCGAAGCGCTGCGGCCCGCAGCCACCCGGCGCGGAGGGCCGCACGTTCGCTGTCGCTCACAGGTTCCCTCCGCTGGCTGCGGACCGATAAGAACCTCACGACACGACCGGGGCCGCTCCTTTTCGGAGCGGCCCCGGTCGTATGGTGTCGGGGGAGGCGTCAGCAATAAGCCTCGACGTCCTCGAGCGTGATGCAGGCGCCGCCGAGGATCGTCAGCCGCTCGACGACGTTGCGCAGTTCGCGGATGTTGCCCGTCCACGGCATGCGGCCCAGCGCCTCGACGGCCGACGGCGCGATCGTCTTGGGTTCGGCGCCGTACTCGGTGCCGATCTGCCGCAGGAAGTGGTCGACGAGCTGGGGAATGTCGGAGGCGCGCTCGCGCAGCGACGGCACGCGCGCCACGACCACGGCCAGACGGTGGTAGAGGTCCTCGCGGAAGTTGCCCTTCAGGATCTCCTCGCGCAGGTCCTTGTTCGTTGCGGCGACGACGCGCACGTCGACGTCGATGTCGCGGTCGCTCCCCACGCGGGTGACCTTGCGCTCCTGCAACGCCCGCAGCACCTTGGCCTGGGCCGAGAGCGACATGTCGCCGATCTCGTCGAGGAAGAGCGTGCCGCCGTCGGCCTGCTCGAATTTGCCCTTGCGCAGCTTGATGGCCGAGGTGAAGGCCCCCTTCTCGTGGCCGAACAGCTCGCTCTCGATCAGCTCCGAAGGGATCGCGGCGCAGTTGACCTCCACGAAGGGGCCCGCCGCGCGGCGGCTCTGCTCGTGGAGCTGGCGCGCCACGAGCTCCTTGCCCGAGCCGTTCTCGCCGGTGATGAGCACACGGGCCTCCGTGGGGGCGACCTTCTCGATGAGCGTCCGGATGCGCCCGATCTCGGCCGACGAACCGATCATCTCGACCGAGCAGCCCGGCTTCGCGCGGCGGGCCCTCCGGGCGGGCGCCGGGGAGGCGGCGGCAGTTTCGGCCGTCTCGTCGGCATCGAGCGTGCGGCGCATCGACTGCAACAGACGGTTCATATCGAGCGGCTTGGTCAGATAGTCCCGGGCGCCGCTGCGCACGGCCTCCATCGCGGCTGCCACCGAGGCATCGGTCGCCAGCACGATGAAAGGAATGCCCGGTTCGGGCGAGGCGACGCGGTCGGTCAGTATGAGATCGAAGGCTGTCCGGCCGCACAGCTCGGCGGCTGCAGCGTCGTTTTCGGCCGTTTCGGCCGTGAATCCTTCGTATGCGAGCCGCTCGGCGAGCGTCTTGCGCATACTTTTCGACTGGTCGATGATTAAAACCTTCGGCATGGCTTAATTATTCTTTAAATTTTTCCTACTTTTGCAAAGATATCCGTGCTGCACCCGGTTTCATTCTTCGTCCGGATATCGGCTCGCACGACCTTTGTGCTGCAAATATATGGCGGCGAAACCCGCGGAACCAAATCTGCTACGGCGTTCCGTCCGCATGGAAAAATCGGTCGCAAGATCCTTAATCGGCCTATCGCCGCGGTCCTCCGGGAGGGTTTTCCGGACCGAACGCGTCAGTGCGGGGCCCCGAATGCACTATGAGAAAGAACTACAACTACCAACGGCGCAAACTGCTCCTGCCCGAGTACGGCCGGCACATCCAGGAGATGATCGACTCGCTCTCGGCCATCGAAGACCGCCGCGAACGCAACCGCCAGGCGCGCGCCGTGATCGCCGTGATGGGCAACCTCAATCCCCTGCTGCGCGACACGGCGGATTTCACCCACAAGCTGTGGGACCACCTCTTCATCATGTCTGATTTCCAGCTCGATGTCGATTCGCCCTACCCGCGTCCCACACGGCAGGAACTGACCGTCTCGCCCCAGCGCATGCCCTACTCCCAGGGACGCATCGCCTACAAGCATTACGGCAAGTACGTACACGCCATGATCCGCTCGTTATCAGCGGATAAGGACCCGCACAACGTCGCCCGCACGGTAGACAATATCGCCCGTTACATGCGGACCAAAAGTTACGAGTACAATCAGGAGCATCCCAACAACGAAACGATCATAAAGGACATCCGGCGAATGTCCGAAGGTGCCATCGAAATCGACGAAGTTGCTCTCAACAATATCCGAAGCGACTATAAACAGCACTTTTCAGCGCATCCGCCCAAAGGCCATGCGTCGCGCCAGACGCCCCGCACGCAGAAAAACCGCAACCAGCCCTACGGCCGCGGCTTCGCCGGCAAGAACAACGGCCCCCGCCGCAATTCGCCGAAATAATTTTGCATTTTCCCAGTTTTTGCTATCTTTGTCACTTCGTAACGGACGCCGCCCGCGCGGCACCGGCCTGCGGGTGCCGGTCGCGTCCGTCTGTACTTAAGATTAAATAGATGAATACGAGAATTTTCGTTCCTCTGGCCGCAGCCGTTGCGCTGTGCGCCTGTCAGTCGTCGAAGGTCAAGATTTCGGGCCGCTTCGCCGGTTCCGATGCTTCGGTGGTCTATCTCGAGCAGGTCACCCCGCTCGCACAGCAAGTCATCGATTCGGTCGGCCTCGACAAGGAGGGCATCTATCGTTTCGATCTGGAGGGCGTGGCCAAAACCCCGTCGCTCTACAACATCGTCTACAACGGCGAGCGCATCCCGCTCTTCATCGCAGCCGGCGACCGCCTGACGGTCAACTCGGTGGGCAGCGTCGTGCGCAACTATACGGTGGAAGGGTCGGAGGAGTCGGAGCTGCTGCGCCGTTTCTACCAGACCTTCGTCGCCGGAGCCCAGCACCTCGACCGCATCGCCACGCGCGTGGCGGCGACGGGCGTGGGTCAGGAGGAGCGGCAGCGGCTGGTGCGGGAGTACACCGAGGAGTATTTCCGCATCCGGCGCGAGCAGCTGCGCTTCATCGTCGAGAACAAGGCCTCGCTGGCAGCGGTCTACGCCCTCTACCAGCGGCTGCCGGGCGACGAGAACCTCTTCAACGGCGACAGCGACGTGGTCTACTACCGCACCGTGGCCGAGGCGCTGGAGGAGCGCTATCCCGACTCGCCCTATCTCCAGACCCTGCTGGGCGAGATCGCCCGCATGGACACCCGCATCAGTCTGGCCTCGCAGATCACCGAGGCCTCCTACCCCGACCTGGAGATCCCCGACATCTACGGCAACAAGATCCGCCTCTCGTCGCTCGCGGGCAAGGTCGTGCTCGTCGACTTCTGGTCGGCGGAGCTGGGCAACAGCAACGCGCTGAACGCCGAACTGAAGGAACTCTACGCCAAATACGCCGACGCGGCCACGCCGTTCGAGGTCTACCAGGTGGGCGTCGACACCTCGAAGCCGCTGTGGATATCGGCCGTCCAGGAGCAGCAGCTGCCCTGGGTCTCGGTGAGCGACCTGCGCGGCCGCGCCTCGACGGCGCTGGGTCTCTACAACGTGCAGCAGATTCCCGCCAACTATCTGATCGACCGGAACGGCACGATCGTCGCCCGCGACATCTACGGCAAGAGCCTCGATCAGAAGCTCGCCGAGCTGACCAAATAGTGGAGACCGCCCCGCGGCGGTGACGGCATGGTCTGGTTCGCATCGGACATACACCTCGGGAGCGGCGACGCGAAGACCGCACGGGCGACCGAGCGCCGATTCGTCGCCTGGCTCGACCGCGCGGGGCGCGAAGCCCGCACGGTGGTGCTGGCGGGCGACGTCTTCGACTTCTGGTTCGAATACCGCCGCGTGGTACCCAAAGGAGCGGTGCGGGCGCTGGGCAAGCTGGCCGAGCTGACCGACCGCGGCGTCAGGGTCCTCTTTTTCACGGGCAACCACGACATGTGGGTCGGCGACTACCTCACGCGCGAGTGCGGCGTGGAGATCCTCACGGAGCCCGCCCTGCTGGAGCTGGAGGGGCAGCGTATCTTCGTGGCCCACGGCGACAACATGAACATCCGCGGCGACCGCAAACTGGTACTGCTCAACCGTCTTTTCCGCTCGCGGCTGCTGCGCCGGCTTTTCGCCTGGGGCGTGCACCCCGACCTGGCGGTGAAGTTCGGCCGCTGGTGGAGCGGCCGCTCGCGCAAATCCCATCCCGAATCGAGTTTCACGGAGGCGCTCACCGAGCCGCTCATCGCCTATGCCCGCGCCTATGCCGCACGGCACCGCGTCGACCACTTCGTCTTCGGCCACATGCACTTCGCCCGCGATTACCGCGAGGAGGGGCTCCACACGATACACCTCGGAGGGTGGGAACGCCATCCCGCCGCCTATGCCGTGCTGGACGACACGGGAGCGCTGACTCTCCGGGAATTCGACGAATAACGGCCCCGCGGCCCAACCCGACGTTCTGCGGGACGTCCCAAACCTTACCGATCATGAAACAGTACCTCGATCTGTTGCACCGTATCCGCCGCGAGGGGGTGGTGCGCGGCGACCGTACCGGCACCGGCACCCAGGGGGTTTTCGGCCACCAGATGCGCTTCGACCTGGAGGAGGGCTTCCCGCTGCTCACGACCAAGAAGGTCTTCCTGAAGGGGGTGATCCACGAACTGCTGTGGTTTCTTGCCGGCGATACGAACATCGCCTACCTGGTCGGCAACGGGGTCCATATCTGGGACAACGATGCCTACCGCTATTATAAGGAGCTTTGCGCGGAGCAGGACGCCGAACCGCTCGACCGCGACGCCTTTCTGGCCGCCGCGGGACAGCCGTCGCCGATTGCGGGCTACCGCTACGGCGATCTGAACCACGTCTACGGCTACCAATGGCGCTCGTGGCCGCGCCCCGACGGAGGCGTCGTCGACCAGATCGCCTGCGCCGTGGAGACCATCCGCCGCAACCCCGAATCGCGGCGCATCCTCGTCTCGGCGTGGAACGTGGCCGAGGTCGAACGGATGGCCCTGCCGCCGTGCCACGTGCTTTTCCAGTTCTATGTGGCCGAAGGACGCCTCTCGTGCCAGCTCTACCAGCGCAGCGCCGACACCTTCCTCGGCGTGCCGTTCAACATCGCGTCGTATGCGCTGCTGACGATGATGATGGCGCAGGTGTGCGACCTGCGGCCCGGCGAGTTGGTCCACACGCTGGGCGACACGCACCTCTACCTCAACCACCTCGCGCAGGCCGACGAGCAGCTCGCACGCACGCCGCGACCACTGCCCCGCATGCGGCTCAACCCCGCGCGGCGGTCGATCTTCGACTTCACCTACGACGACTTCACGCTCACGGACTACGACCCGTGGCCCGCGATCAAGGCCCCCATGTCGTTCTGATCCCCGACGGACCAACCTAAAACACACCGATATGAAAACCAGACTGTTGCTTTTCGTGCTTTCGTTCGTTGCCCTGGCGGCGACGGCGCAGGTGCGCGTCGAGCGGACGCTCGACAAGGGATGGCGCTTCAACGGCTCCGACGAGGCGCAGTATGCCGACGCCTCGCTGGCCGATCCGGCCTACGACGATGCGTCGTGGCAGGCTGTGACGCTGCCCCACGACTGGGCAATCTACGGCCCCTTCAGCATCCACAACGACAAGCAGCTGACCGCCATCGCGCAGGACGGCCAGAAGGAGGCGATGGAGCACGCCGGCCGCACGGGCGGCCTGCCGTTCGTCGGGGCGGGGTGGTACCGCCTGCGGCTGGAGCTCGACGAGGAGCCCGGCGCCGCGCGCTACACGCTGCTCTTCGACGGCGCGATGAGCCACGCGCGGGTCTATGTCAACGGCCGCGAGGCGTGCTACTGGCCCAACGGCTACAACGCCTTCTGGTTCGATGCCACGCCTTACCTGCACAAGGGTGCCAACACCTTGGCCGTGAGGCTGGAGAACCTCACCGAGAGTTCGCGCTGGTACCCCGGGGCGGGTCTCTACCGCAACGTGCACCTGATCCGCACCGAAGCGGCCCACGTGCCGGTGTGGGGCACGCGGATCACCACGCCGACGGCGACGGCCGTCTACGCCGACGTGCGCCAGACGACGCGGCTGGAGCTGCCGGCCGGGCGACGCCTGAGCGACTACACCTTCCTCACCGAGCTGCGCGACGCCGCGGGCCGCGTGGTGGCTTCGGACCGGACGCAGGGTCCGGTCTACGGCGACGAGGTCGAGCAGCGCTTTACGGTCGAGCGCCCGACGCTCTGGTCGCCCGACAGCCCGGCGCTCTATACGTCGGTCGTGCGCGTCTACGACGGCGAGCGGCTGTGCGACACCTACGAGACGCCGTTCGGCATCCGCACGATCGAGGTGCGCCCCGACGAGGGCTTCTTCCTCAACGGCGAGCGGGTGCAGTTTCGCGGCGTGTGCAACCACCACGACCTGGGCCCGCTGGGCGGCATCGCCAACGAGGCGGGCATCCGCCGTCAGGTACGCATCCTCAAGGAGATGGGCTGCAACGCCATCCGCACGTCGCACAACATGCCGGCCCCCGAGCTGGTGCGCGCCTGCGACGAGATGGGCATGATGCTCATGGCCGAGTCGTTCGACGAGTGGAGCGCCGCGAAGGTGGCCAACGGCTACCACCTCCACTTCGACGATTGGGTCGAGCGCGACCTCGAAAACCTCGTCCGCCACTACCGCAACAACCCCTCGGTGGTGATGTGGTGCATCGGCAACGAGGTGCCCGACCAGTGGAACGGCCGGAGCGGCCCCAAGCTCTCGCTGCGCTTGCAGTCGATCTGCCACCGCGAGGACCCCACGCGCCCCGTCACGCAGGGCATGGACGCCCCCGACGCCGTGGTCAACAACAACATGGCCGCCGTGATGGACGTCCCGGGCTTCAACTACCGCCCCCACAAATACCGCGAGAACTACGACAAGCTGCCCCAGCGGGTGATCCTCGGCAGCGAGACCGCCTCAACGCTCTCGTCGCGCGGCGTCTACAAGTTCCCCGTCGAGCGCCGCTCGATGCACAAGTACGACGACCACCAGGCCTCTTCGTACGACGTCGAGCACTGCGGCTGGTCGAACCTTCCCGAGGACGACTTCATCCAGCACGACGACCTGCCCTATTGCATGGGCGAGTTCGTCTGGACGGGCTTCGACTACCTGGGCGAACCGACGCCCTACTATTCGGACTGGCCGAGCCACTCGTCGCTGTTCGGCATCATCGACCTGGCGGGTCTGCCGAAGGACCGCTACTGGCTCTACCGCAGCCACTGGAACCCCGGGGCCGAGACGCTCCACATCCTGCCCCACTGGAACTGGGAGGGACGCGAGGGCGAGGTGACGCCGGTGTTCGTCTACACCAACTACCCCTCGGCCGAGCTCTTCGTCAACGGACGGAGCCAGGGCCGCCGGTCGAAGGACCTGACGGTGACGCGCGACAACAGCGGCGATTCGCTTTCGCTGGCCACCTTCGCGCGCCAGCGCCGCTACCGCCTGATGTGGACGGACGTGCGCTACGAGCCGGGCGAGGTGCGGGTCGTGGCCTACGACGCCGCGGGCAACCCCGCCGCCGAGCGCGTGGTGCGCACGGCGGGCAAGCCCTACCGTCTGGTGCTGAAAGCCGACCGCACGCACCTCGCGGCCGACGGACGCGACCTGGCGTTCGTCACGGTAAGCGTCGTCGACCGCCGGGGCAACCCCTGTCCGACGGCCACCCACGAGGTGCGCTACAAGGTGACGGGTGCGGGCAGCTACCGCGCGGGCGCCAACGGCGACCCGACGTCGCTGCGCTCGTTCCAGCAGCCGGTGATGGACCTCTTCTCGGGGCAGGCGACGGCCATCGTGGCGACGACGGAGGAGCCCGGCGCCATCACCCTCGAAGCGTCGGCCCCGGGGTTGAAAAGTGCGAAGATCACATTGCAAAGCGAATAGAGGATGGTAAACGTAATCGTAGCCGTGGCCGAAAACGGCGTGATCGGCGACCGCAACGCCCTGCTGTGGCACATCTCGGAGGACCTGCGCCGCTTCAAGGCGGTGACGACGGGCCATCCGGTCATCATGGGCCGCAAGACCTACGAATCGCTGGGACGCCCGCTGCCGGGCCGCACCAACGTGGTCATCACGCGGCAGGAGCTGACGATCGACGGATGCACCGTGGTCCATTCGCTCGACGAGGCGCTGGCGCTCTTCCCGCCCGAGGAGGAGCTCTTCGTGATCGGCGGCGCGCAGATCTACGCCCAGGCGATGCCGCTGGCCGACCGGTTCTACCTGACGCGCGTGCACCGCGCCTACGAGGGCGATACGCGGTTCCCGGCATGGGATGAAGCGGCATGGCGCCTCGTCGAATCGGAGATCCTCCCCTGCGGCGCGAAGTACCCGTGGCCCTTCACCTTCGAACGCTACGAGCGACGGCAGGAGTAACGGCGGCCCGGCACCCGACGACCAAAACCCGGACCCGGACCCGGTACCCGACGACCCGACCCGGCCCGTCCCCGTCCCCGGCCCGTCCCCGGCCCGGCGCCGGCCCGGCGCCCGACGCCCGAAGCCGACACCCCGACACGCGGCGCCCCGCCTCCGGCACCCGGCACCCGGCACCCGATGCCCGGCGACCCGCCGGAATCGGCAGGAACCGGCAGGAACCGGCAGGAACCGGCAGAAACCGGAAACCGCCGCGCGGAGTGCGACCGGCCCCGCGCCACACGATAGCAGGAGGAGCCTTTCCGGGCTCCTCCCGTTTGTCTTCCCCCGTGGGAAAAATCCACCAAACCTATGTCGTTTATTCCAATTTTAGCGAAATAAAGACCAAATTATTTGGCCGCCGCGCGGGCTTTTCCTACCTTTGCCGGCGATTTGCGCATCTCGCAACACAGCGACAGAGGATGCGCCGGTATGAATCAAACCCAAACAGCATGAAAAAAATCTTGCTCCTTCTGGCCTCCGCGGCCTCGATCCTCACCGCAACGGCCGAAGGTTACCAGGTCAACAACTTCTCGGCCCGTCAGGCCGGTATGGCCAACGTCGGCGTGGCGATGAAACTCGGTTCGGAGTCGCTCTACTTCAACCCCGCCGCCGCAGCCCACCAGCAGTCGAAGTTCGACATCTCGCTCGGCGCCACGGGCGTGCTCTCCTACGTCACCGCCTCGGAGCTCCCCTCGATGGACAACGGCTACGCGCCGACGCTCTGCGAGAAGTCCGACAACAAAATGTCGACCCCGCTCCACGTATACTTCAACTACAAGCCCACCGACCGGCTGGCCGTGGGCGTGGGCTTCTACACCCCCGACGGCTCGTCGGTCAACTGGGGCGACGACTGGTCGGGCGCCCACCTCGTGCAGAAGATCAACCTGGCGGCCTTCACCCTCCAGCCCACCCTCTCCTACCGCATCTCGGACCGCATCTCGATCGGCGCCGGTCTGATGATCGCCTGGGGTAACTTCGACCTGTCGCGTTCGCTGCTGCCCGTCGGCGCCGGCAACACGACCCTCGCCGGAGGCTTCACCCTCGCAGCCAACACCCTCGACGCACTGGCAGCCAACCCGCTGCTGCCCGCCGAGCAGGCCGCCCAGTACCAGGCTCTCTCGCAGCAGGCCGGGGCCGGCGCGCAGTATTTCGCCACGAACCTCCGCGACCGGGCCATCGCATCGGCCAAGCTCGAAGGCAGCGCCAACGTCGCCATCGGCGTCAACGCCGGCATCCTGTGGGACATCACCGACGAGTGGACCGTCGGCATGAACTACCGCTCGCGCATGAACATGAAGGTCGACAGCGGCACCGCGGGCCTGAACTACGCCACGCAGGAGGCCCAGCAGTATCTGGGGCTGCTCAACTCGCTGATGACCACCATGGGCCAGTCGCCCCTCATCCCGGCACTCGACCAGGGAACCTTCTCAACCGAACTGCCGCTGCCCACCACCGTGACGTGGGGCGTGTCGTACCGGCCCAATAGCAAGTGGACGATGGGCGTCGACCTGCAGTGGATCGGCTGGTCGGCCTACAAGGACCTGAACGTCTCGTTCAACGAGAAGGAGCTCCAGATCGACGACATCTACTCGGTCAAGAACTACTCCAACACCCTCTCGGCCCGCTTCGGCGTCGAGTACAACGCCCTCGACTGGCTCACGGCCCGCATGGGTATCTACTACGACCAGAGCCCCGTCGACAGCAACTACCTCAATCCCGAGACCCCGTCGATGACCAAGATCGCCTACTCGTTCGGCGCCTCGATCGCCTTCTCGCGCCGCGCGGCACTCGACCTGTCCTACTGCTACGTCACCTCGGCCGACCCCGAGCGCACGGGTTCCTATCCCCTCTACTCGGGCGACCAGCTCACGTCGGTCTTCTCGCGCAACTACAAGCTCCACGCCCATGTCCTGTCGTTCGGCGTGCGCGTAAATTTCTAAAATCGAAAAATATTCCTACCTTTGCGGAGCGTTTCTGCGGAAACGCTCCGCAATCGTATCCGGCTCTATAGTTCAAGGGATAGAACGAGGGTTTCCTAAACCCTAAATCCGCGTTCGAGTCGCGGTGGGGCTACCAGAAAAACGGGACGCATGCGTCCCGTTTTCACGCACAGACAACGACTTTATGGAATCGCTCAAAGAGTTATTCAAGATCGGCAACGGCCCCTCGAGCAGCCACACGATGGGACCGCGCAAGGCCGCCATCCAGTTCGCCGACCGCTGCAAGGGGGTCGACCGCTACCGCGTGACGCTCTACGGCTCGCTCGCCGCGACGGGCAAGGGCCACCTCACCGACGCCGCGATCCTCGCGGTGCTCCAGCCGCTGGCCCCCACCGAGATCGTCTGGAAAGCCGATGTCGTCCTGCCCTTCCACCCCAACGGCATGCTCTTCGAAGGGCTGCGCGGCGAGGAGGTCGTCGACAGCTGGACGATCTTCAGCGTCGGGGGCGGAGCGCTGGCCAACGAGACCACCCGCCAGGAGAAGGCCCCCGACATCTACCCGCTGACGACCATCGCCGAGATCAAGGAGTGGTGCTACCGCGAGGGCAAGACCTTCTGGGAGTATGTCGGCGACTGCGAGGGCCCCGAGATCTGGGACTACCTCGACACGATCTGGACCTCGATGTGCCAGACCATCGACCGCGGACTGAACAACGACGGCGTCCTGCCGGGCGGTCTGAAGGTCGCCCGCAAGGCCAGCACCTACTGGGTCAAGTCGAAGGGCTACACCGCCTCGCTCAGCTCGCGCGCCAAGGTCTACGCCTACGCCCTGGCCACGGCCGAGGAGAACGCCTCGGGCGGGCAGGTCGTCACGGCCCCCACGTGCGGCTCGTGCGGCGTCGTGCCGGCGGTGCTCTACCACCTGGCCACCTCGCGCGACTTCCTGCGCATCCGCGTCCTGCGCGCCCTGGCGACGGCCGGTCTTTTCGGCAACATCGCCAAGACCAACGCCTCAATCTCGGGTGCCGAGGTGGGCTGCCAGGGCGAGGTCGGCGTGGCGTGCGCCATGGCCGCGGCGGCCGCCTGCCAGCTCTTCGGCGGCACGCCGTCGCAGATCGAGTATGCCGCCGAGATGGGTCTGGAGCACCACCTCGGGCTCACGTGCGACCCCGTGTGCGGTCTGGTGCAGGTCCCCTGCATCGAGCGCAACGCCATCGCCGCGGCCCGCGCCCTCGACGCCAACATCTACGCCACGCTCTCCGACGGCTCGCACCTGGTCTCCTACGACCGCGTGGTCGAGGTGATGAACGAGACGGGCCACAACCTGCCGAGCCTCTACCGCGAGACGTCGGAAGGCGGCCTTGCCAAGCGCTACGAACACCGGTAGCCGCACACGGAAGAGCGTCCGGCGCCTCCGCAGAACCGCGACACCCCCACCCTACGACGAAGCCCGCAGCCTTATCGGCTGCGGGCTTCGCGCATCCGAGGCGGCAAAAGAGCGCGGAAACGGTCACTTGCCGGGGTAGTTGGGCCCGTAGAGCATCGTCTCGGTGCGAAGCCGGATCTGCCCGTCGCACACCCACTCCTCCCCGCGCACGGCGAGGTGGTCGACCATGCGGCCGCGCCAGAGCGAGAGCGTCGCGGCGAAGTGCGGATCGGCGGCCAGGTCGTGCCGTTCCGACGGATCCGCCTCCAGGTCGAAGAGCTGCTCGGCCCCCGTCCGAAGGAAACAGACATATTTCCAGCGGCCGTCCGTAAGGGCGCACCAATAGTTGTCGCGGCTGTAGCAGGTGGCATGCTCCAGATCGAGCCAGGGACGCCAGGGGCCGCGCCCGAACAGCGAGAGCCCCTCGATCTCGGCGGGGATCGCCGCCCCCGCGGCATCGAGCATCGTGGGCAGCACGTCGCGCAGCTCCACCACCCTGTCGTCGGCCGACCCGGCCGCAGGAACCCTCTCCGCCCCCGCGGGAAACTTCACGAGAAACGGAATATGCGTCGACCCCTCGTAGGCATAGGTCTTGCGCCAATGGTGATGGTCGCCCATCATGTCGCCGTGGTCCGACGTGAAGCAGATCAGCGCCTCGTCGTACATCCCGCGCGCACGCAGCGCCTCGACGATGCGTCCGACCTGCTCGTCGATGAAGGTCACCGAGGCATAGTAATGGCGCTTGGAGCGCCGCACATACTCCTCGCCGAAGTCGCCGTAGGGCGCCTGGGGATCCTGCCGCGGATCGGTCAGCCGCCCCGCCTCGGCGCACCAGTCGCCCACCGCAGGGCCGGGAATCTCCCGGTCGGCGTAGCGGTCCAGCAGTCGCTGCGGCGGATCGTAGGGACTGTGGGGCCGGGCAAAGGAGACGACGAGAAAGAGCGGGGCCTCGCCCCGGTAGCCCTCGATCGCCTCGACGGCCCGGTCGGCGGTCCACACGGTCGGATGAAGCTCCTCGGGAAGGGCGTAGGCCGCCGCGGCATGGTCGTTCCAACCGATGCCCGTCGCATCGGGATCGACGCCCGGGGCCTTGCATGCCAGCCATTTGCGGTAGTCGCTTTTGAAGTAGGGCGACTCCTCGCGGCCGCTCTCGTCGACGAGCGTCGCGTGAAACCCGTGCGTGGCGTTCTGCGGCGTCCAGTGCATCTTGCCGATACCGAGCGTCCAATACCCCGCGTCGCGCAGCAGCTGCGGCATCTCGCAGGCATAGTGCTCGGCGACACGGCCGTAGCCCAGCAGGCCGTGGCCCCAGGGCGACAGGCCCGTGAGCAGCCCGGCGCGCGCAGGCGTGCTGCTCGGAGCCGAGCTATAGGCACGCGTGAAGCGCACGCCGTCGCGGGCCAACGCATCGAGCGCCGGCGTCACCACCGCAGGGTTGCACCACCCCACGGCGTCGAACCGCTGCTGGTCGGTCACGATAAGAAGGATGGGAGGCTGCCGGTGTTTCTGCCCCGAGGGCTGCGGCGTCTCCGCACCAGCGCCGCGCGCCGCACCAGGGCAGGCGGCACCGGCCACGGCAAGCGTAGTCAGAAAAGGAAAAGCGTGTTGCATCGTTTTCGGTTTTCGTCCGGCAGCGGCGCGCGTCGGCAAGGTTCTCCGCCATCGGATCGGATTCTGTCGAAAGGCCCGCCGGTCGCCCGGTCCGAGTCCTCTCCTTACAAAAATACGTTTTTCCGGCCGAAAATCCAATAGAGCCGCGCCTTCCGTCCCGGGCCCGCACGCCCCTGGCCGGCTGCGGACCGAAAAACCGGGGCGACCTTACGTAGCGCCCAAAATCCGCTTCCCCACCCGACCGCTACAAGACAAGAGATGCCGCACCTCCCGCGCCCAAACAACGAAAAGTCCTCTCCCGATCGCTCGGAAGAGGACTTTTTCGAAAGGGACAGGCCCGAAGAGGACCGCCCGTGAATTACTGTGCCTGCTGCAACTCCTCGAGTTCGCTCTTGGCACCCACCACCAGCGAGTCGTAGTCGCGAAGACCCGTACCGCCGGGGATCAGATGACCGCAGATGACGTTCTCCTTGAGGTTCTCCAGCGGGTCGATCTTGGCCTGGATCGCAGCCTCGTTGAGCACCTTGGTGGTCTCCTGGAACGAAGCCGCCGAGATGAAGCTCGAGGTCTGGAGTGCCGCACGGGTGATACCCTGCAACACCTGCGTCGAGGTCGCGGGAACGATGTCGCGCACCTGCACGGGCTGCTGGTCGCGGCGCTTGAGACCCGAGTTCTCGTCGCGCAGCTTGCGCAGCGAGATGATCTGGCCGGGCTGGAGCGTCGTCGAGTCGCCGGCGTCGGTCACCACGACCTTGTCGTAGAGCTCGTCGTTGACATCCATGAACTCCCACTTGTCGACGACCTGATCCTCGAAGAAGCGGGTGTCTCCCGGATCCTCGATGCGGACCTTCGACATCATCTGACGGACGATCACCTCGAAGTGCTTGTCGTTGATCTTCACGCCCTGCATGCGGTAGACCTCCTGCACCTCGTTGACGATGTACTCCTGTACCTTCGTGGGACCGAGGATGTTGAGGATGTCCGACGGGGTGATGGCGCCGTCCGACAACGGACTGCCGGCCTTCACGTAGTCGTTCTCCTGCACGACGATCTGACGCGACAGGGGCACCAGGTAACGCTTCACGTCGCCCTGCTTCGAGGTGATGACGATCTCGCGGTTACCGCGCTTGATCTTGCCGAACGATACCTCGCCGTCGATCTCCGAGACGATGGCGGGATTCGACGGGTTGCGCGCCTCGAAGAGCTCCGTGACACGCGGCAGACCACCGGTGATGTCGCCGCCCGACTTGCCGACGGCGCGCGGGATCTTGATCAGGATATCGCCCGCCTTGATCCGGGCGTTGTCCTTCACCACGATGTGGGCCGAGACGGGCAGGTTGTACTGCTTGACCTCGTCGCCCTCGCGGTTGAGGATGCGGATCACGGGGTTCTTGGTCTTGTCCTTCGACTCGATGACCACCTTCTCCGACAGACCCGTCTGCTCGTCGCGCTCGTCGCGGTAGGTGATACCCTCGATCACGCTGTCGTAGACGGCCTTACCCTCGTACTCCGAGATGATGACGGCGTTGTAGGGATCCCACTCGCAGACCAGATCGCCCTTCTTGACCTCGGCGCCGTCCTCCATGAAGAGCGTAGCACCGTAGGGCAGGTTGTGGGTATAGAGCACGATGTCGGTCTTCGGGTCGACGATGCGGAACTCCGACTGGCGCGAGATGACGATGTCGATGGCCTCGCCGGCGGCGTTCTTGCCCTTGACCGTGCGCAGCTCGTCGATCTCCAGACGACCTTCGTATTTCGAAACGACGTTGGTCTCGACGGCCGTGCCGCCGGCCACACCGCCGACGTGGAACGTACGCAGGGTCAGCTGCGTACCCGG